>NZ_JBWJZD010000026.1:0-124797 GCF_056429065.1 Bradyrhizobium sp. USDA3010 | reverse complement strand
CGTCCTCCAACGCGTTCACGAAGTCGGGTCGAAAAGCGGCGAAAAAGCCGAAGCGTTCGCGCGCGCCTTCACCCCGACCGGAAATGTTCCAGCTGCCCCGCCCGGCAATCATGAATAAGACGGGCTAACAACCTGTTCGTTGCAGGCTTCATCGGCTCGCCGAAGATGAATTTCGTCACCGGCGAGCTCGCAAAGCAGCAGGGCGCGACCACCATCGGGGTGCGGCCCGAGCATTTGAAGGTCGAGCGCGACGGGCAGGGCGGCTGGCAGGGGACGGTGGCGGTCGCCGAGCATCTCGGCAGCGACACCTTTCTCTATGTCGATGCTGCGGCGTTGGGAATGCTGACCGCGCGCTATGTCGGCGAGCTCGACCTGCATCCCGGCGATCGCGTGTCGCTGATCCCGGATCCGGCACGCATCCATCGTTTCGACGACAGCGGAAAATCGATCCACGGGTAAGGCATGGACGTCCTCCGCAGTTGACCTCGCTCTGGCCGGGGCGGCACGCCCGCGAAAATGCGGGCTCTAGGCAAAGGAAGAAGAAAATGTATCTCGAGAAATTCAGGCTCGGCGGCAAGACCGCCATCATCACCGGCGCCGGTCAGGGCATCGGGCTCGCCTGTGCCGAGGCGCTCGCGGAAGCCGGCGCCAAGGTCATCATCGGCGACCGCGACGCCAAGGTCGCCAATGACGCGCAGGCGACGCTGAAGGCCAAGGGCTTCGACGCCGATATCGCGCTGATGGACGTGACGGATTCCGGGCGCGTCTCGGCGGTAGCCGACGAACTGGTGCGCAAGTACGGCAAGGTCGACATCCTCGTCAACAATGCCGGCATCGCGCGCAGCGAGACGCCTGCCGAGACCGTGACCGACGAGCACTGGCTCAACGTCATCGACGTCAATCTGAACGGCACCTTCTGGTGCTGCCGCGCGTTCGGCAATCACATGCTGAAGGCGAAGTCCGGCACCATCGTCAATGTCGGCTCGATGTCCGGCTTCATCGTCAACAAGCCGCAGGAGCAGTGCTTCTACAATGCGTCCAAGGCCGCAGTGCATCATTTGACCAAATCGCTCGCCGCCGAATGGGGCGCGCGCGGGGTTCGCGTCAACGCCGTGGCGCCGACCTATATCGAGACCCCGCTGAACGCCTTCGTGAAGAACAGCCCCCGCATGTATGACGCCTGGATCGGTGGAACCCCGATGGCGCGGATGGGGCAGGTCGACGAGATCGCTTCCGTGGTGCTGTTCCTGGCCTCCGAGGCGGCGAGCCTGATGACCGGAAGCATCGTTCTGGTCGATGGCGGCTACACTTGCTGGTAGGATCGCGCCGGAAATAACGGAGCGGCCATGCGGCAAGCCTATATCGGGGTGGACGTCGGGAGCACCAGCGCCCGGGCGGAGGTATTCGACGAGGCCGGCAAGCTGTTGGGTTCGGCCCGGCATCCGATCCGGGTCTGGCACGAGCCCGGCGATATCGTCGAGCAATCCTCCGAGGACATCTGGGCCGCCTGCGTCGCCTCCGTGCGCAACGCGATGCGGGAGGCGGCGGTCGCGGCCGAGCAGGTCAAGGGCATCGGCTTTGATGCGACCTGCTCGCTGGTCGTGCTCGACAGAGCCGGCCGGCCGCTCACCGTCAGCCCGTCCGGCGATCCCGCGCGCAATGTCGTGGTCTGGATGGACCACCGCGCGATGGATGAGACCGAATTCGTCAACGCGACCGGTGATCGCGTGCTGCGCTATGTCGGCGGCGCCATCTCGCCGGAGATGGAGATCCCGAAGATCCTCTGGCTGAAGCGGCATCTGCCCGCGACCTTCGAGGCCGCCGGGCACTTCTTCGACCTCGCCGACTATCTTTCGTTCCGCGCCTCCGGCTCGCTGGCGCGCTCGACCTGTACGGTTACCTGCAAATGGACCTATGTCGCGGGCGAGGGCGGCTGGAGCGAATCGTTCCTGAAGCGGGTCGGGCTCGAGGCGCTCGCCGCCGATCGCTTTGCCCGCATCGGCACCGAGATCGTGCCGCCCGGCTCGCCGCTCGGCCGCGGTTTGTCGGAAGATGCCGCGCGCGATCTCGGCCTGGTGCCGGGAACCGCGGTCGGCGCCTCGCTGATCGATGCCCATGCCGGCGGCGTCGGCGCGATCGGCGGCCGTGACGGCTCGGGCGCCGACGTCGATGTCTGCCAGCGGCTCGCCTACATCATGGGAACGTCGGCCTGCATCATGGCGACGACGGTCGATCCTTGCTTCGTGCCCGGCGTCTGGGGCCCGTATTTCGAAGGCATGGTGCCGGGCTTCTGGCTGAACGAGGGCGGTCAATCCGCGGCAGGTGCCGCGATCGATCATCTGCTCAAATCGCATCCGGCGCATGCCGAGGTCTTGCTTGCCGCGAAGAATGACGGCGTCGATGTCATCGAGTACCTCGAAAAGCGCATCCTGGCGCGCAGCGGCAATGCCGGCGCGGCAGCACTGCTCGCGCGCAACGTTCACGTGTTGCCGGAATTCCTCGGCAACCGTTCGCCCTATGCCGATCCCGGCTCGCGCGCCGTGATCGCGGGGCTCGATCTCGACACCGATGTGTCGGCGCTGGAGCGGTTGTTCATCGCCGGCCTGTGCGGGCTGGCCTATGGGCTTGCCGACGTCATCGAGGCGCTGCAGGCCCACGGCGTCAGCGGCAAGACCATCGTGATCGGCGGCGGCGCGAGCCGCAGCCCTCTGGTGCGCCAGATCATGGCCGACACCACCGGCTACACGGTGGCGTTGCCGCAGACGCAAGAACCCGTCTTGCTCGGCGCTGCGATGCTGGGTGCGGTCGCCAGCGGTGCGCACAACTCGATCAATGCGGCGATGGCCGGTATGTCGGCGCTCGGGCGGTTGAGCGAGCCGACAAGGCCCGAGCTTGCCGATTTCCATCGCAACAAGCGCGGCGTGCACAAGATGCTGCGCCAGCTCGATCGCGACAGCCGCGAGGCGATGAAGCGGGCGCCCGGCGCGGCGCCGGGTTGAGGTGTTTGCATGCTGCTGAGTTGCGGAGATGCGCTGATCGATTTCCTGCCGTCGCGGACGGCGGATGGACGCGAGGCCCTGACGCCGGCGGTCGGCGGCTCCTGCCTCAACATCGCGATCGGTGCCGCCCGGCTCGATGTTCCCACCGGCTTTGTCGGTGGCATCTCGACCGACACCTTCGGCCGGATGATCGCTGATCACGCCGCGGCATCCGGCGTCGATCTCAGCCGCGCGACGCGCAGCGACCGCCAGGCCACGCTCGCCTTTGCGCGCGTCACCGGCACCGAGACGCAATACGCTTTCTATGACGCCGGCACGGCATCGCGGAACTGGGTCTATCGGCGTGAGGCGATCGCGCTTGACGGCGTCACGTGCCTGCACACCGGCTCGACCACGCTGGTCCATGACAAGGGCGCGGCCGAGACGCTGGCCTTCATCGAAGATGCGCGGGCGAAGGTGACGATCTCGCTCGATCCGAATTGCCGGCCGAACCTTGTCAAGGACAAGGATGCCTATCGCGCCCGCATGCTGGCGTTCTGTGGCAAGGCCGACGTCGTGAAGATGTCCGACGTCGACTTCGCCTATCTGTTCGGTGATGAGGCCTATGCTGCGCGGGCCGAGGCGCTGCTGTCCGGCGGGGCGTCGCTCGTCGTCATTACGCGCGGCAATGATGGCGCCTCTGCCTGGCATCGTGAGGCCGGATCGATCGAGGTCGCGTCGCCGGCCGTAAAGGTCGTGGATACGATCGGCGCCGGCGACAGTTTTCAGGCTGCGCTGCTCGCCGCATTGCATCGGCTGGATCGGATCGCGCGGCAGCGGCTCTGCGACATTTCCGCGGCCGAACTCACGCGCGCGCTGTCGTTTGCATGCAACTGCGCCGCCTTCACCTGCACGCGCGCCGGTGCCGATCCGCCGCGGAGCCGGGAGCTGCGCGCGGGCACCTGGTAGGCCATGCGCGATCGGCAGCCGCGCCGCGCGCCGCCATGCGCATGAGGCGATAGACTTGCGACATGCCGCACGGCACGATGCCCGGCGATCGACCATATCTGATGCGAGCGCTGTGTCCCAATGAGCGAAGATCTTTGCTTACTGCCTGCCGTTGAGCTTCGCGCGCGCATCGCGCGCAAGGAGGTCTCTCCCGTGGAGGTCACAACCGCGGTGCTCGCCCGCGCCGAGCGGCTGCAGCCCGAATTGAACTGCTTCATCGCGCTGTGCGCCGACGAGGCGATGGCGCAGGCGAAGGCTGCGGAACACCAGGTCATGGCCGGCGAGCCGCTCGGCCTGCTGCACGGCATTCCTTTCACCGTGAAGGACATCGTCAGCACCAGAGGCGTGCGCACGACCTTCGGCGCGGTCCCGTACCGGAACAACGTGCCCGATCATGACGCCGTGGCGGTGGCGCGGCTCCGTGCGCAGGGCGGAATATTGATCGGCAAGACCACGACGCCGGAGTTCGGCAGCAAGTGCCTGACCGACTCGCCGCTGTTCGGCCGCACCCGCAATGCGTGGAGTGCCGAGCGCTCCTGCGGCGGCTCCAGCGGCGGCGCGGCGGTGGCGGTCGCGAGCGGGATCGCGCCGTTGGCGGTTGCGACCGACGGTGGCGGCTCGACCCGGATTCCCGCCGCCTGCAACGGCGTGGTCGGGATCAAGCAGAGCAACGGCGTGATCCCGCACAGCCAGGTGCAGGACGCGTTCGGCAACCAGACCTATGTCACGCCGACCACCCGCACCGTCGCCGATACCGCGCTGATGATGCAGGCGATGGCCGGCGAGGATCCGTCAGATCCCTGGTCGATTGGCGTGCCGGTGCCGGATTATCTCGACCGTGCCGCGCCGCGCGGTGATCTCAGGGGGAGGCGGGTGCTGTTCTGCCTGTCGCCGCCGGGCCGCCCGGTGACATCAGACGTCGCCGCTGGCTTCAAGGCGAGCCTCGACCGGCTGGCCAGCCTCGGCGCCGAACTCGAGGAGTTTCCCGGCGACGGCTTCGACGTCGAGCCGATTTGGCGCGCCATCAATCACACCGTCTGGCGCACGCGCTTCGAGAAGCTCGCGGCCGATCATCCCGATGACCTCAGCCCGACCTTCCTGAAGCAGCTCGCGCTCGCCGCCGAGGTGAGCGGCGTCGCCTACCAGCAGGCGATGTTCGACCGCACCGCGCTGTTCCGCCGCGTGCAGTCGCTGCTTGCGCGCGGCGATCTGCTGGCGATGCCGACCCTGACCCGCACCGCATTGCCGATCGACCAGGATCTGTTCGGTACCATCGACATCGACGGCCAGAGCTTCGACAGCGTGCGGCCGCACTGGTTTCCCTGGACCATGCTGTTCAACATGACCGGCCATCCCGCGGTCAGCATCCCTTCCGGCTTCGGCCGCGATGGCCTGCCGATCGGCCTGCATCTGGTCGGCCGCTTCCGGGCCGATGCCGACCTGCTGCGCGTTGCGGCGCTGTTCGAAGAGGCGAGCGATCTGCTCGGCCGCTGGCCGGCGCTGAAATCATGAATGACGCGGCGAAGGGCTTGCATTCGTTCGCGAACATGTTGAAACCTGCGGCCTGTTCCTTACCCTTCGGGCGGGCATGAGCGTATTCTTCCTGCGGCGGATCCTGACCCTGGTGGCGACACTGTTCGCGGCCTCGCTGATCATTTTCCTGGTGCTCGACGCGCTGCCGGGCAATGCCGCGCAGATGCTGATGGGCGCCGACGCCTCGCCCGATGCGGTGCGCGCGCTCACCGTCAAGCTCGGGCTCGACCAGCCGCTCACGGTTCGCTACTTGCTCTGGATCAAGGGCATGGCGGTCGGCGATCTCGGCAACAGCTATGTCTATGGCACGCCGGTGGCCGGCCTGATCGCGGAGCGGCTGGTGCTGACGATCCCGCTCGCGATCATGTCGATGCTGATCACGGTGGTGCTGGCGCTCGCCGCCGGCATCTACACCGCGGCCAACCACAACAGGATCGGCGATGTCGGCGTGATGTCGCTGACCCAGATCGGCATCGCGCTGCCGAATTTCTGGTTCGCGATCCTCCTGATCCTGCTGTTCTCGGTGAAGCTGCAATTGCTGTCCGCCGGTGGATTTGCCGGCTGGGATGACGGCATCTGGCTCGGGATCCGCTCGCTGCTGCTGCCCGCGATCTCGCTTGCCGTGGTGCAGGCCGCGATCCTCGCCCGCGTCACCCGCTCCGCGGTGCTGGAGGTGCTGCGCGAGGATTTCGTGCGCACCGCGCGCGCCAAGGGGCTCGGCAAGCGCGAGGTGCTGTGGCGCCATGTGCTGCGCAACGCCATGATCCCGGTCATGACTGTCATGGGCCTGCAATTCGCCAATCTGCTGGCCGGTACCATCGTGATCGAGAACGTGTTCTATCTGCCGGGCCTCGGCCGGCTGATCTTCCAGTCGATCGCCAACCGCGACCTGATCGTGGTGCGCAACTGCGTGATGCTGCTGGCTGCGATGGTCGTGACAGTCAATTTCGTGGTCGATGTGCTCTATGCCTTCATCGATCCGCGCATCAAGGTCGCCAATCTGTGAGCGCGCCGCTGACCACATCCGCCACAGCGGCGATCGCACAGGGGGCGAGGCCTGTGACCGGCTTCTGGCGCCGCGCGCTGCGCCATCGCAGCTTCGTGCTTGGTGCGGTGCTCAGCCTGCTTGTGCTCGGCGCGGCGCTGCTGTCGCTGGTCTGGACGCCGTGGTCGGCCTATGACATCGACGTCGCCTCGAAGCTGCACCCGCCGTCGGCGGCGCACTGGCTCGGCACCGACGTGCTCGGCCGCGACATCGTCTCGCTGCTGCTGGTCGGCGCGCGCTCCACCATCATGGTCGGCGTCATCGCCGTCGGCATCGGCCTGACCTTCGGCGTTGGCCTCGGTCTGATCGCGGCTGCCCGCAAGGGCTGGACCGAGGAGCTCATCATGCGGATGAGCGACTTCACCTTCGCTTTCCCCGCCGTGCTGTCGGCCATCATGCTGGCCGCCGTCGCGGGCCCCGGCATGGTGACCTCGATCACCGCGATCGGCATCTTCCAGATCCCGGCCTTCGTCCGCGTCACTCGCGGCTCGGCCAATGCGATCTGGGCCCGCGAATTCGTGCTGGCCGCGCGCGCCGCGGGCAAGGGCTCCTTCCGCATCACGATCGAGCACGTGCTGCCGAACATCCTGTCGATCCTGATCGTGCAGGCGACGATCCAGTTCGCGCTCGCGATCCTCGCCGAGGCCGCGCTGTCCTATCTCGGGCTCGGCACCCAGCCGCCGCAGCCGTCCTGGGGCCGCATGCTCAATGATGCGCAGACGCTGCTGTTCCAGTCGCCGATGCTCGCGGTCTATCCAGGAGTCGCGATCGCGATCGCGGTACTCGGGCTCAATTTGCTCGGTGACGGGTTGCGCGATCTGCTCGATCCCCGTCTGGCGCGGGAGCGTTGAGCAATGGCTGACACAGGTGCGCCGTTGATCGAGGTGAGGGACCTGGGTGTCCGGCTCAACACCAGCCGCGGCCCGGCGCAGGCCGTCCGCGGCGTCAGCTTTGCGCTTCGGCGCGGCGAGACGCTCGGGCTGGTCGGCGAGTCCGGTTGCGGCAAGTCGGTCACGGCGCTGGCCCTGATGGGGCTCTTGCCCGACAGCGCAGTGATCAGCGGCAGCATCCGGCTCGAAGGCGCGGAGCTCGTCGGCCTGCCCGACGCGGCCTATTGCAAGCTGCGCGGCAACCGCATCAGCATGATCTTCCAGGAGCCGATGACCGCGCTCAATCCGATGCACACGATCGGCCACCAGGTCGCCGAGCCGCTGCGGCGTCACACCGGTGTCTCGGCAACCGAAGCGCGGCTGGAAGCCATTGCCTTGCTCGATCGCGTCGGGCTACCCGATGCGGCGAAGCGGGTCGATGCCTATCCGCACCAGTTTTCCGGTGGCCAGCGCCAGCGCATCACGATCGCGATGGCGCTGGCCTGCCAGCCCGATGTGCTGATCGCCGACGAGCCGACCACGGCCCTCGACGTCACGATCCAGGGCCAGATCCTCGATCTGATCGCCGATCTCGTCGCGGAGCGCGGCATGTCGATGATCCTGATCTCGCACGATCTCGGCGTGATCGCCGAGAATGTCGAGCGCATGATGGTGATGTATGGCGGCACCGTGGTCGAAAGCGGCGCCACGGATGCCGTGTTCACCCGGATGGGCCATCCCTATACGCAGGGCCTGTTCCGCGCCCGCCCGCGGCTTGGCGCGCGCAAGGGGACGCGGCTCACGACCATCGCCGGCACCGTGCCGGAACTGGCTGACCTGCCCGCGGGATGCACCTTCGCCGATCGTTGCGCGATCGTGGAAGGACGTTGCCGCGCGGCGCCGCCGGCTGTCGTCGACGTCGGCGGAAGCCATGGCGTGCGCTGCATCAGGACGGACGTCTCGATGGCGGCCGGGGGCATCGGCGCATGACCGTGCTCGATCAGCCCCGGTCCGCGTCCGCGACGCCGCTGCTCGAGGTGACGGATCTCGCGCAACGCTACACGCTGCCGCGTGAAAGCCTGTTCAAGCCGGCGGCGCAGGTGCACGCGCTCAACGGCGTCACGGCTCGGGTCATGCCGGGCAAGAGCCTCGGCGTCGTCGGCGAGTCCGGGTCGGGTAAATCGACCCTTGCGCGGCTGGTGATGGCGCTGGAGCGTCCGACATCGGGCACGGTGTGTTTGCTGGGCCGCGACCTCAACCGGATGCCACCGAACGAGCTACGCCACGCGCGCCGCGATTTCCAGATGGTGTTCCAGGATCCCTACGGATCGCTCGATCCGCGGCAGACCATCGTGCGCATCGTGGCCGAGCCGCTGACTGCGCTCGGGCGGATCGATCGCGGCAGCCTGCGCGAGCGTGTCGCCAAGGTGCTGCGGCAGGTCGGACTGCGCGATGCCGACATGGACAAGTTTCCGCACGAATTCTCCGGCGGCCAGCGCCAGCGCATCGCGATCGCGCGCGCGCTGATCACCCAGCCGAAGCTGATCGTCGCCGATGAGCCGGTCTCGGCGCTCGACGTCTCGGTGCAGGCGCAGGTGCTCAATTTGATGCAGGATCTGCAGGACGAGTTCGGTCTGAGCTACATCCTGATCAGCCATGACCTCGCCGTCGTCGATCTGCTCTGCGACGAGATCGCGGTGATGTATCTCGGGCGGATCGTCGAGCAGGGGCGGCCCGCCGATCTGTTCGCCGACAGCGCCCATCCCTATACGCGCGCGCTGCTGGACGCGGTTCCGCGCGCCCGGGCAGGTCGCGTCCAACGGCGCCGCGGCGCGCAGGCGATCGGTTCGCAGGCCTCGGCTGCGGCCGGTTGTCCTTACGCGCCGCGCTGTCCCCTGGCCGACCAGCATTGTCGCGAGGCCGCGCCTGCGCTACGCAACGTCGGAGACGCCCATCTGGCGGCCTGCCATTACGCCGAAGCCGTGATGGCGCTGCCGCCGGTGGTCGCGGAGGCCGGTTAGTCTATTGTGCGGGACCAGCCCAGGCTGATGAAAGAGCACGTCCGGGGAGCAGACCAATGTTGAGGAAATTGTGCGTCATCGCGGCCGCTGCCGCACTCGCCGCAGCGCCGCTGCCGAGCCTCGCGCAGGGCAAGAAGGACAGCGTCGTGATGGGCATGACGCTGGAGCCGCCGGGACTCGATCCCACCAACGCGGCGGCCGCGGCGATCGCCGAAGTCACGCTCTACAACGTCTATGAGACGCTGACCAAGATCAACGAGGACGGCTCGGTGTCGCCGCTGCTCGCCGAGAGCTGGCAGGCCTCGCCCGATCTCAAGACCTACACCTTCAAGCTCCGCAAGGGCGTCAAATTCCACAACGGCGAGCCGTTCGATTCCGCGGCGGTCAAGTTCACGTTCGACCGCGCCGCGGCGCCGACCTCGACCAACAAGGACAGGAGCCTGTACCAGGCCTTCGCGTCGGTGACGGCGCCGGACCCGGAGACGATCGTTGTCGCGCTGAAGTATTCCGAGCCGAACCTGCCGTTCCTGCTCGGCCAGGCGTCGGGCTCGATCGTCGAGCCGAAGAGCGCGCCGACCGACGCGACGCAGCCGGTCGGCACCGGACCCTACACGCTCGGGAGCTGGGCGAAGGGTTCGTCGATCACGCTGGTCAAATGGCCGGAGTATCGCAACGCCGCCGCGATCAAGCTCGCCAAGGTGACGATCCGCTTCATCGGCGATCCCGCCGCGCAGGTCGCGGCGCTGCTGTCGGGTGACGTCGACGCCTTTCCGCGGGTTGCGGCGGCGCGCAGCCTGGCGCAGTTCAAGGCCGATCCGCGCTTCAATGTGCTGATCGGCGGCTCGCGAACCAAAACCATCGTCGGCATCAACGAGCGCAAGAAGCCACTCGACGACGTCCGCGTTCGCCGCGCCATCCTGGCCGCGATCGACCGCAAGGCGATGATCGACGGTGCGGTCGACGGCTTCGGCACGCCGATCGGCAGCTTCTACACGCCGGGATCGCTCGGCTATGTCGATACCACCGGCATCAATCCCTACGATCCCGAACTGGCCAAGAAGCTGCTGGCCGAGGCCGGCGTCAAGACGCCGCTCGAGCTCAGCCTCAAGCTGCCGCCGCCGTCCTACGCGCGGCAGGGCGGCGAGGTGCTTGCGGCCCAGCTCGCCAAGGTCGGCATTGTCGCCAAGATCGAGAACGTGGAATGGGCGCAGTGGCTGTCGCAGGTCTTCACCGGCCCGCACAATTACGACCTCACCATCGTCGCGCATGTCGAGCCGTTCGACCTCGTGAAGTTGACCGAGCCGGACTACTATCTCGGCTACAAATCCGAGGCGTTCAACGCGCTCTATCAGCAGATCATGGCGACGCCTGACGAACCCGGCCGGGCCAAGCTGCTCGGCGACGCGCAGCGCATGCTGGCAACCGATGCGGTCGCCGGCTTCCTGTTCCAGCCGCAATTGATCACGATCGCCAGCAAGAAGCTGAAGGGCGTGTGGAAGGACGTACCGCAGTTCGAGAATGATTTCTCGACCTGGGCTTGGGAGTAATCCGGGAGCAGGCGATCGCGCCGGCTGACATCAATGGCGTCAGCCGGCGCCGCACCTCGCGCGACGCCGTCGCTTGACGCTTAGTCTCATTTTGCGTGCTGCGCTTGCGAAGGCGAATGTGTCCGGCCATACGCGAAGGCGCCGGAAGCCACCGATATTGCTCAGGTTGATGCAAGCCCGCGCTCGCAGCACTACGGGCGCGCGAACGCATGCTGTTGCGGTTTCGCATTGAGCGCATCGGTTGTCTTTGTGAAGGACAGCGCTAACATGGAACCCGTCCATCGATACCTGTCGTTGTCTTTTTTGATCACCTATTGCAGCGCAACCAAGGGCCACCGACGGTGTGCGCTCGCTATGGCGGCCAGGCCTCGAAGGGGAAGTAGCAAACATCATCCCTGATACTGCAACCAAGAAATAACGGGGGAGACCATGTACGTGAAAGGGCTTGCGGCATTCGCCGCAGCGGTCGGCGTTGGCCTGTTGTCCGGTGCTGCCACCGCACAAGAAGTCAAGCAAGAGAAGCAGTCGGTCCTGGGTAATGCCAATGTGCCTCCGGTGACCCAGGAGCAGCTCAACGCCGCCGACAAGAATGCCAAGGACTTCCTGCTCACCAACGGAAATTACGCCCAGACGCGGCTTTATCCGGGCAAGCAGATCAGCCGGGACAATGTGAAGAACCTGCACGTCGCCTGGATTTTCCAGACCGACGTCAAGGAGTCGCTCGAGACATCGCCGATCGTCGTCGACGGCGTGATGTATGTCACGACGTCGTTCAGCCATGTCTATGCGCTCGACGCCAAGACCGGCCAGCAGCTCTGGCACTATGCCCACAAAATGGGCCCGATCACCGTCTATTGCTGCGGTCCCAACAATCGCGGCGTCCAGGTGCTGGGCGACCGGGTCTATCTGGCGACGCTGGATTCCAAGCTGATGGCGCTGAACGCCAAGACCGGCGAGGTGGTCTGGACCACCAACATCGCCGATCCCGAGCTCGGCTACAGCGAGACGATGGCGCCGACCGTGGTCAAGGACAAGGTGCTGATCGGCACCAATGGCGGCGAATACGGCATCCGCGGCTTCGTGCGCGCCTATGACGCCAAGACCGGCAAGCAGCTCTGGAATTTCAACACCATTCCGGAGAACTCCGTCGGCGTCTGGGCGACCAAGGACGCCACCGGCCGCGACATGCATCGCAATATCCAGGCCGAGAAGGACATGCTCGCCAAGATCGGCGATCCCTATGCCAAGCTCGGCGGCGGCGTGTGGCAGAACCCGTCGGTCGATCTCGCGACCAACCGGATCTACTTCGTCGTCGGCAATCCGTCGCCCGACCTCGACGGTTCGAACCGGCCTGGCGACAACCTCTACACCAACTCGCTGGTTGCGCTCGATCTCGACACCGGCAAGTATGTCTGCCACTTCCAGTACATCGCCCATGACGTCTGGGATCTCGACGCGGTCAGCCCCACGGTGCTGGTCAACGTCAAGGACAAGGAGGGCAAGACCATTCCCGGCGTCATTCATGCCGGCAAGACCGGGCACATCTATGTGCACGATCGCAAGGACTGCAGCCTGATCCGCTTCTCCGAGGCGATGGTGCCGCAGGAGAACATGTGGGTGCTCCCGACCAAGGAAGGCGCGCGCATGCTGCCCGGCGCCAATGGCGGCGTCGAATGGTCGCCGATCGCGACCGACCCGGGACAGGAGCTGGCCTACGCCATCAACCTGCACCAGCCGATGACCTACCACGTCGAGAGTTCGGCCTATCCGAACGGCAAGCTGTGGCTGGGCGGCGCCTTCAAGGTGATCCCGAGCGAGAAGCAGTCGGGCAACATCACCGCGGTGAACTACAACACCGGCAAGATCAAATGGCAGGTCAAGACGCCCGAACCGATGATCGGCGGCATCCTCGCCACGGCCGGCGGCCTGGTGTTCACCGGCGAAGGCAACGGCAAGTTCGCGGCCTATAATTCGTCGAGCGGCAAGGAGCTGTGGAGCTTCCGCGCCGGCGCCGGCGTCAACGCGCCGCCGTCGAGCTACATGATCGGCGGCAAACAATATGTCGTGGTCGGCGCGGGTGGTAACACCCAGCTCGATTACAAGCGTGGCAACAACATCATCGCCTTCACGCTCGACTGAGCCAGGACGGGATGCATCATCGCGCGTGCAAGCATTGACGGCGAGGCGGGACCGGTCCGGTCCCGCCTCTGTTTTCTTCGGATGAGCCAATGTTCGGTAAATTGATGATGTGCAGCGCCGCGCTGCTGCTGATTGCGGGGCAAGCGCGCGCGGAGACGATCGAGGAGAAGGTGCAGGTCTGCACCGGTTGCCACGGCGAGGACGGCAAGCCCGTCGACAAGACCATTCCGACGATCTGGGGCCAGCAGGCCGGCTATCTCTATATCCAGCTCCGCGATTTCAAGCGCGGCGATCGCAAGAGCGAGATCATGCAGCCGATCGCGACGCAATTCGAGCGCGACGACATGCTGGCGATCGCGGAATATTTTTCGCAGAAGCCATGGCCGAATCTCGGCCAGCCCAGCGCGCCCAAGGACGTCGCAGCGAAGGCGCTCAGCGCCAGCGCTTCGGTCGGTTGCCCGGCCTGCCATCTCGATCGCTTCCAGGGCGACGGCACGGTGCCGCGGCTTGCCGGGATGGGACGCGACTACCTCGCGAAAACCATCGCCGATTTCCGCACCCGCGCGCGCGGCAACAATCCCGGCATGTCCGACCTGATGCTGGCGACGTCGCCCGACGACCTTGCCGCCCTGGTGGACTATCTGGCGGGGCTGTAGCGGGCAGGGCTGTCGCATATGCGTCTTTGGCGATCGAGGGTGGGCGCCGTGCCCGACCCCGTTCTGCATATCTGCGCGTCAAGTTCCGGTTGCCGTACAACCGATCAGTTCGGTCGAGACCTGGACACCACGCCTGGAACAGGAAAGGCCCGGCACATCTCGATGCACTCCGACCTGAGACGCGCGACGACCGCATCGTCTCCGTTCGGCTGCAGAGCCGTCGCAATGAACTCGCCGATACGGCGCATTTCGGGGTCTCCCATGCCACGCGTGGTCGCCGCCGGTGTCCCAAGGCGGATACCGCTTGGCCTGAGCGGCGGGCGCGGATCGTCTGGAATAACCTGCTTGTTTGTGGTGATGGCGATGGCATCGAGCACGTCCTCGGCCGCTCGCCCGTCCAATCCGACGGACGCTATTGTATCGCCGACCATCATGTGATTGTCCGTCCCGTCCGTGACCAGCTTCATCCCGCGTTCCATCAGCGCGCCGGCAAGAACCTTCGCGTTGTGCAGAACCTGCCGCGCGTAAACCTGGAAATCCGAGGTGGCCGCCTTCTTGAGCGTCACGGCAATCCCGGCCACGACGTTCATGTGAGGTCCGCCCTGCAAACCCGGAAAGACGGAAGCATCGATCCGACCGGCATTTTCCTTCCGGCACAGGATGATCCCGCCGCGGGGGCCGCGCAGTGTCTTGTGGGATGTCGTCGTCATGACGTCGAAGCCGGCATCAAGCGGATTGCGCATGACATTCGCGGCAACCAATCCGCCATAGTGGCTCACGTCAGCCATCGTGAGCGCGCCAACTTCGTCGGCGATACTCTTGAATGCCGCATAGTCCAGGTCGCGCGGATAGGAGCTGTAGCCGCACAACACCATCTTCGGACGCGCTTCACGCGCAATCGCGCGCAATTCATCGAAATCGATCGCGCCGTTTGACGGGGCCGTCTTGTAGCGAACGAAATTGAACAAGCGCCCCATGTGGGACACCGGCGCGCCGTGGGTGAGATGACCGCCGTGGGACAGGTCCATGGCGAGAATCGTGTCGCCGGGCTGCAATAGGCCGAGATAGACGGCCTGATTCATCGGTGATCCGGAAAGCGGCTGAACGTTGGCGTGCTCGGCACGAAAAAGCGAGCAGGCCCGCTGGCGTGCGAGGTTCTCGATGCTGTCGGTATACTGCTGGCCGCCGTAGTATCTGCGTCCCGGATATCCCTCGGAGTATTTGTTGGTGAAGACCGATCCGAGCAGCTCAAGCACCTCCGGGTACGTGTAATTCTCGGACGGAATCAGTTCGACACCGTCCTGTTGACGGCGCTCTTCCCCTCTAAGGGCGGCAGCGATCTCTTGATCGTTGATGAACAGTTCGTTGTAAAATGACGGCATGCTCGGGCTCCTCAACACGCTGTTTTTCCAGCAGATTGGTTGCCCAGGCGATCGGCGTTGGAACCCTTCGCGCTTCCCCGTGGTCGATTCCACGTTAGCTCGCCAGTCGCGCGGTAGGACGAATGAGCACGGAGACTCTTCGTAGAGAAAAATCTAGCCGACCCGCGGACCTTTCGCAACCAATGAGTCGATCGCGTCATGCCTCAGCGCGGCGTCAGCTCCTCGCGCAGCGCCGACAGAATGGTGAGATCGGCGGCGTGCTTGCCGGCCTTGTCGGCCAGCGCCGCATCGGCGCCGTGGGCGAGCAGCGCTTTCGCAATCGCCGGATGGTTGCCCTCGGCGGCGATCATCAGCGCCGTGCGTCCGCGGGCGTCGCGTTCGTCGACCCTGGCGCCTGCGTCCAGGAGATAGGAGACGACCTCGAGCGCTTGCGCCTCCGGCACGGTCTCATCGGGTCCGGCCGCCCACATCAAGAGCGTCAGATCGTTGGCATAGCGCGCGTTGATGTCGATCTCGAGCGCGAGCAGCTGTTTGACGATGCCGAGCTGACCGCCGGCGGCCGCATACACCACCGGCGGCTTGCCGGTGTCGTCAGCCTTGCGGCCGTCGGCGCCGTGCGCCAGCAGCATGCGCACCACCATGTCCCGGCCGGCATAGGCGGCGGCCGCGACCGCCGAAGCGCCGCTGCGTCCGGTGAGATTGACGTCGGCGCCGCGGTCGATCAGGCGTTGCACGATTGCGACATGGCCGCGCTCGGCGGCAAGATACAGCGCGGTCGATCCCGCGAGGTTGCGCGCATCGACCGGCGCGCCGCGCGCCAGCAGCAGGTCGACCATGTCGAGATGGCCGGAGCGGGCGGCGTGGCTCAGCGGCCTTGCGCCGAGCCGGTCCCGCGCATCGACCGAGGCGCCGCTATCGAGCAGCGCGGTGGCGAGATTGATGCAATCGGCATTGGCTGCCGCAAACAAGCTCAGCGAGATCTCGATCGCGCTGAGCTGCGCCTTGTCGGTTTCGTATTTGCAGATCAGCTCGCGACACCGCGCCGGGTCAGCCGCCGCGCGACTGCTGTCAACGTGGCCTGCAACAAGCAGCGCGGCGAGGGCGATGCGGCGATACAAGACGTGTCCTCCGTATGGCCTGCTATCAGCATCGCCATTCGGATTGAGCGTCGCATGATCCCTGGTTTCTGCCAAGCTGCGCAGCTGCGCGAGAACACGATGACATTATGTGGAATAGCGAGCGCGACCGCGCTGCGCTCCCTCGCCCCGTTCTTACGGGGAGAGGGTTGGGGTGAGGGGTCTCTCAGCGCATGCGAAGCCAGACGGATGCGCGGAGACTCCCCCTCACCCGGAACGCATCTAGCGATGCGTTCCGAGCTCTCCCCGCGTGCGGGGCGAGGTGCAGCAGAGCCCGGTGCCTGCTCTAGCCGGTCTGTCCGGTGCTCGCATTCGCAACGGCGCGCGCGACATTGGCGATCACCTCGTTGCACTTCTCCATCGGAGCACTTGCCCCGGTCAGGTAGACCGTCACCACGATCGGCTTGCGGCCGGGCGGCCAGAACACGCCGATATCGTTATAGGTGCCGCGCTCGCCGGTGCCGGTCTTGTCGCCGACCCGCCAATCGCGCGGCACGCCGGCGCGCAGCCTCGTGTCGCCGGTCTTGTTGGCGACCATCCAGTCCACGAGCTTCTGGCGCGAGGCGGCCTGCAGGACGTCGCCGATCACCACGCGCTGCAGACTCTTCAGCATCGCGACAGGGCTCGTCGTGTCGCGCGGATCGCCCGGCACCGCTTCATTCAGCGCCACCTCCCAGCGATCGAGCCGGCTGACATTGTCGCCGATGGTACGGAAGAAGCTGGTGAAGCCGGCAGGCCCGCCGATCTCGCGCAGCAGCAGGTTGGCAGCGGTATTGTCGCTTAGGGTAATGGCGGCCTCGCAGAGTTCGGACAGCGTCATGCTCGATCCGACGTGTTGCTTGGCCACCGGCGCATAGGCCAAGATGTCCTTGGCCTCGACCTGCACGCGCTGGTCGAGGCTGGATTCGCCGCGGTCGACCCGGTGCAGCACCGCGGCTGACGCCAGTGCCTTGAAGGTGCTGCACATCGGGAACCGCTCGTCGCCGCGCTGGCTCGCGCGCAATCCGGTCTCCATGTCGAGCGCGGCGACGCCGAGCCGGCCGCTGGTCGCAAGCTCGATGCGTGCAAATTCCTCCTGCAGCCGCCGCGCCGGTTCGCCTGGTCCCGCCGCGGCGCTCTGTCCTGCCGCGGCGCTTGGCCGCGGCAGCGTGCAAGTCACCGCAAGGCCCAGCGCGCGCAATCCGAATGTCCGTCTGGTCAGCATGTCTCGTCTCCGTTGGCGGCGCGAAACTGCCGGGCGGCGTGACGGCGCACAAACAATCATTTATACAACGAGGCATGAGGAAAACTTGGTCATGACGCCGTGCGCCGGCATCTCCCGCTGAACGCGCTGCGCGCCTTCGAGGCCTCCGCGCGGCTGTTGAGCTTCACCCGCGCGGGGATGGAGCTGCGCGTGACGCAGACCGCGATCAGCCACCAGGTCAAGCAGCTCGAGGAACTGCTGGGAGCGAGTCTGTTCCGCCGGCTGCCGCGCGGGCTGGTGCTCACCGACGAGGGGCTGGCGCTGTTGCCGGTGCTGACCGATGCGCTCGACCGGATCGGTGCCGCGATCGATCGCATCGAAGCCAAAGGCACGCGCGAGGTCGTCACCGTCGGCTGCGTCACGACGTTTGCGACCGGATGGCTGTTGCAACGGATCGATCGCTTCAAGCGCGCGCATCCCTACATCGACCTGCGCCTGCTCACCAACAACAACCGCGTCGATATCGCGGGCGACGGGCTCGATCTTGCGCTGCGCTTCGGCGACGGCTCCTGGCACGGCACCGAGGCGATCCATCTCTTGTCCGCGCCGCTCTCGCCGGTGTGCTGCGCTGACGTGGCGGGCCGGCTGCGCAAGCCGTCCGATCTCGCGCAGGAGTTCTTGCTGCGCTCCTACCGGGCCGAGGAATGGCCATTGTGGTTTGCGGTGGCCGGCGCGCCGTGCCCGAAAATTCAGGGACCGATCTTCGACAGTTCGGTTGCGATGGCCGAGGCGGCTGCGCGCGGCGTCGGCGTCGGGCTGGTGCCGACGGCGATGTTTGGCAATGAGCTGGCATCCGGCCGGCTGGTGCGGCCATTCGCGGCCGAAGTTCCGGCGGGGTCTTATTGGCTGACCTGGCTGAAGTCGCGCGAGGTGACGCCCGGCATGCGCGCCTTCCGCGACTGGCTGCTCGATACGCTGCGGGCGGAGGCGAGCGAGGCGGAGGAGGTGAGGGATGCGCCCGCTTCACGGCCGACGGCAAACACCAAGGCCAAACCAAGCGCCAAGGCGAACGCCGTGAAGAAGCCGAGGCGCTAATCTTCGAGCAAGGCTCCTTACACCGTCATCCTGAGGAGCGCGAAGCGGCGTCTCGAAGGATGTACGGCCCGGCTGGTGGCCGTCGACCCTTCGAGACGCGCTACGCGCTCCTCAGGATGACGGTCCGGGAATAGCGCGCCGTGGAGCAATCAGCCCTACGCCAGATGGCACGCCACAGAATGCCCGTTGCTGCCTTCGCGTAGCTCGGGCGCGGTTTGCCGGCAGCGCTCTTCGGCGATCGGGCAGCGGGTATGGAAGTGGCAGCCCTTCGGCGGATTCATCGGGCTCGGCACGTCGCCCTTCAGGCGGATGCGCAGCTTTTTCGCCTTGGGATCCGCCACCGGCACCGCCGAGAGCAGCGCCTTGGTGTAGGGATGCTGCGGATTGCGGTAGAGATCGCTGGCCTTGGCGAGCTCGACGATGCGGCCGAGATACATCACCGCGACGCGGTCGGAGATGTGCTCGACGACGGAGAGATCGTGGGCCACGAACAGATAGGTCAGGTTCAGCTCGGCCTGCAGATCCTCGAGCAGGTTGATGACCTGAGCCTGGATCGAGACGTCGAGTGCCGAGACCGGCTCGTCGCACACGATCAGCTTCGGCTCCAGCGTCAGCGCGCGGGCGATCGCGATGCGCTGGCGCTGGCCGCCGGAGAATTCATGCGGATAGCGCCGCATGTGCTCGGCCTTCAGCCCGACCTTGACCAGAAGGCGCGCGACGCGGTCCTCGCGCTCGCTGGCCGAGGTCACGAGGTTATGAATGATGAAGGGTTCGGCGAGGATCGCGCCGACCGTCATGCGCGGGTTGAGCGAGGCGAACGGGTCCTGGAACACCAGCTGCATGTTGCGCCGCATGGCGCGCAGATCGCCGCCGCCGAGCCCGATCACGTTCTGGCCGTCGAACACGACTTCGCCGGAGGTCGGCTCGATCAGCCGCAGCACGCAACGCCCGGTGGTCGACTTGCCGCAACCGGATTCGCCGACCAGCCCCAGCGTCTCGCCACGGTTGACCGCAAACGACACGCCATCGACCGCATAGACCTGGCCGACCTCGCGCGACAGCAGGCCGCCGAGCACAGGAAAGTGCTTCTTCAGATTGCTGACGCGCAGCAGCGGCTCGCTCATGACGCGTCTCCGAGGTGGCAGGCCATGCGATGGCCGGGCGCGATCTCGCGCAGCCGCGGCTCCTGCTCGGTGCAGATGCTCATGGCGTGTTTGCAGCGGGAGGCAAAACGGCAGCCGGGCGGCGGGTTGATCAGGATCGGCACCGAGCCGCCGATCGCTTCCAGCCGGGTCTTGTGCTCGGCGTCGAGATCGATGCGCGGGATCGAGCGGATCAGGCCCTGGGTGTAGGGATGGCTCGGATTGCCGAACAATTCGTCGACCGGCGCCTCTTCCACCACCTTGCCGGCATACATCACGACGACGCGCTGCGCGGTCTCCGCGACCACGCCCATCGCGTGGGTGATCAGCATCACCGCCATGCCGAGGCGTTCCTTCATGTCCTGCAGCAGGTCGAGGATCTGCGCCTGGATGGTGACGTCGAGCGCGGTGGTCGGCTCGTCCGCGATCACGAGCTTGGGCCGGCAGGCCAGCGCCATCGCGATCATCACGCGCTGGCGCATGCCGCCGGAGAACTGGTGCGGATAGTGATGCACGCGGCCCGCGGCATTGGGGATCTGCACCAGCTGCAGCATCTCGATGGTGCGCTCGAGCGCCTGCTTCCTGGTCACCGCCTCGTGGCGGCGCAGGCTCTCGGCGATCTGCTCGCCGATGGTCAGCACCGGGTTGAGCGAGGTCATCGGCTCCTGGAAGATGAAGCCGATCTCCTTGGCCCGGATCTCGTCGAGCTGATGGCTGGTCAGCGGCGCCAGATCGCGGCCCTCGAACATGATCTCGCCTGCGACGATCTTGCCCGGCGGCATCGCGATCAGCTTCAGGATCGACATCGCCGTGACGGTCTTGCCGCAGCCGGATTCGCCGACCACGCAGAGCGTCTCGCCGCGGTTGATGCTGATGTCGACGCCGTCGACCGCCTGGACGATGCCGTCGTCGGTGGTGAAATGGGTTTTCAGACCCTTGATGTCGAGCAGCGCCATCAGATCACCTTGCGCGCATCGAGCGCGTCGCGCAGCCCGTCGCCGATGAAGTTGATAGCGACGACCGCGATGAAGATCGCGCCGCCCGGAAACAGCGCCCAGTGCGGGCCGATATCGAGAAAGTCCTTGGCGTCATAGAGGATACGGCCCCAGGTCGGCGTATCCGGCGGGAAGCCGAGGCCGAGGAACGAGAGCGTCGATTCCGCGATGATCGCGGCGGCGACGTCGATCGTGCCGGCGATGATCACGGGTCCCAGCGCATTGGGCAGGATGTGGCGCACCACCTGCCGCACCGGGCTCGCGCCGAGCGCGCGCGCCGCCTCGACGAATTCCTTTTCGCGCAGAGAGAGGAACTGGGCGCGCACCAGGCGGGCGACCGGCATCCAGCGCAGGCCGCCGATGACAAGCACGATCAGGATGAAGATGCCGCCCTCCGGGCCGAACACGGCCTTGAGCCCGTCGCGGAACAGATAGATCAGCATCAGGAGCAGCGGCAGTTGCGGCAGCGACAGGAACAGGTCGGTCAGCCACATCAGCGCATAGCCGAGCGCGCCGCGCGACATGCCGGCGAGCGCGCCGATCAGCGTGCCGACGAACACCGAGACCAGCATCGCGGCGAGGCCGACCGCGAGCGAGATGCGGCCGCCATAGATCATGCGGGCGAGCAGGTCCTGGCCGAGATCGTCGGTGCCGAACGGATGCGCCAGCGAGGGGCCCTGCATGCCCGCCACGACGTCAATGTCGCTCATCGAGACCCGCCAGACGAACGGGCCGATCACGACGGCCGCGATCAAAAGCAGCAGCAGCACGGCGCTGACCACGGCGGGCCGGTGCCGGCGGTAGCGCCGCCAGGTTTCGCGCCAGGGCGAGTAGCCGCGCCGCTCAGCGGAAGGAGATGCGAGGGTCAAGCCAGCCATAGAGGACATCTGCAATCAGGTTGAAGAGCACCACGAGACACGCGAAGACGAAGGTCACGGCCATCACGACCGGCGTATCGTTGGCGAGGATGGACGAAATCAAAAGCGAGCCGATGCCGGGAATCCGGAAGATCTGCTCGGTGACGATGGCGCCGCCGAACACGGCAGGCATCTGGAGTGCGATCAGCGTGACGACCGGGATCATCGCATTGCGCATCACGTGCTTGACGATCACCTTGGCCTGCCCCAGCCCCTTCGCGCGCGCGGTGGTGACATAGTCGAGCCGGATCACGTCGAGCATCGCCGAGCGCACGAAGCGGGTCATCGACGCCGCCTGGAACAGGCCGAGCACCATCACCGGCATGATAGCCTGACGGATCATCTCCAGCAGCCAGGGGATGCCGCTGCCGGGCACGTCGGTGTAGACGAAGGGCAGCCAGTCCAGCTTCACCGAGAACACCAGGATGAACAGGATGCCGGTGAAGAAGGTCGGCAGCGAGAAGCCGATGAAGGCGAAGGTGTTGGCGAGCTGGTCGAACAGCGAATAGGGCCGGGTGGCGGCATAGACGCCGACCGGGATCGCGATCAGCAGCGCCAGCAGCTGCGCCGAACCGATCACGTAGAGCGTGGTCGGCAGCCGCTGCAGGATCAGCGTGTCGACGTTGATCCGGCTGACAAAGGAGAAGCCCCAGTCGCCCTGCGCCATCGCCGCAAGCCAGTGCAGATAGCGGAGGTAGATCGGATCGTCGAGGCCGAACTTGGTGCGCAGCGCGGCCTGTACCTCGGGCGGCACGTTCGGATTGGTCGCGAGCTCGCTGAACGGATCGCCCGGCGCGAGCGCCAGCACCACGAACAGCACGACCGAAATCCCGAGCAGGCTCGGGATCGCGATCATCAGACGGCGCAGGATATATTGACTCATCGAGAGATCATCTAGCTAACGCTCGCACCTTGAGCACGTTGATCTTGCTTTCAGTCGAAAGGCGAGCTTCACCTCGCCCCGCGTGCGGGGAGAGGTCGGAATTCAAGCACAGCTTGAATTCCGGGCGAGGGGGACTCTCCAAGAACTCATCTCTCACGGTATTTGCGGTCGGAGCCCCTCTCCCCGTAAGAACGGGGAGAGGGAGAAGATGCACCCGTTCAACTCCGAACCCGTCCCCGTGTCTCAGGTTTCACGATACCAGTCTTGCAGATTGTCGGTTTGGTTGGCCCAGCCGGAGAGCGCGGGCCGCACCGTGTTGGAGCAGGCTTCCACCGCGAGCCGATGCATCACGGGGATCATCACCGTGTCCTGCCACATCAGATCGTTGCACTTGATGTAGAGATCCGCGCGCTTGATCGGATCGGTCTCGGTATCGGCGGCATCGACCGCGGCGTCGAAATCCTTGTTGACCCAGCGCGGGAAGTTCGGTCCCTGCCACTTGTTCTCCTTGGTGGCGACGTTGCGCGAATGATAGCGGCGCATATGCAGGGCCGGATCGGGTTGCGTCATCGGGATCTGGAACATCTCGATATCGGCATAGAAATGGGAGTAGGTGTCAGGGTTGGCGACGTCGGAGGAGAAGAATACCGAGGCGACCACCGATTTCAGCTCGACGTCGATGCCGGCCTTCTGGCAGGCCTGCTTGACGATCGCCTGGGTCTTCTGCCGCGGCCCGTTGATCGAGGTCTGGTACAGCAGCTTCAGCTTCTTGCCGTCCTTCTCGCGGATGCCGTCGGAGCCCGCCTTCCAGCCGGCCTGCTCGAGCAGCGCGCTCGCCTTCTCGACCGAGAACTCCCATTTGGTGTTCTTGGAGACGAACTCCTCGGGACCGTTGAGATAGTTGGCGGTGGCGCGGCCGGCGCGGCCGTAGATCACCTTCTTGATGGAGTCGCGGTCGACCAGCAGCGCGAGCGCCTGGCGCACGCGCGGGTCGGACAGGATCGGATGCTTGGTCTTCATCGACGAGCGCTCGCCGTCGACCTCGGTGTTGGGGTCGGTGAAGTTGATGGCGATGAATTCGATGTCGCCGCCGACGGCATAGAGCGTCTTGCCCTTGCCGCCCTTCTCCAGCCGCAGCAGCACCTCGTCCTCGACCTGGATGTTCCAGGCGAAATCATATTCGCCGGTCTGGATCACCGCGCGGGCCGCCGAGACCGCGTCACCGCCGCCCTTCATCTCGATCGTGTCGAAATAGGGCCTGTTCGCCATGTGGTAGTCTTGATTGATCTCGCCGCGGATCAGGTCGCCCGGCTTGAACTCGATGAACTTGTAGGGGCCGGTGCCGACCGGCTTCAGATTGGTCGACGCCTCGCGCGACTTGCCGCCCTTGAATTCCGCGAACAGGTGTTTCGGAATGATGCAGCCATAGGCGCCGACGAACGCGTTGGCCCAGAACGGCGTCGGATCTTTGAACTTGATGCGGATCGTGAGGTCGTCGACCTTCTCCACGGTCATGCCGGCGTAAGTCGCGCTCGAGACCGCGGCCGTCGCGGGGTCGCTGGCATATTCCCAGGTGAAGACGACGTCGTCGGCGCTGAACGGTTTCCCGTCATGCCATTTGACGCCGGGTTTGAGTTTCCAGACCACCGATTTGGCGTCGGCGGCTAGCCCGCCATTCTGGATCGAGGGGATCTCGGCGGCGAGGATCGGGTTGAGATGGCCGTCGACGTCCCAGCTGGCCAGCGGCTCGTAGAAGATGCGCGAGCCGTCCTGGTCCTTGGTGCCGGTGGCGAAATGCGGATTGAGCAGGGTCGGGCCCTGCCACCACAACAGCTTCAGCGGACCGCCGCCGCCGCGCTTGGTCGGCTTGTAGGGGTTGGGGCTCTGCGCCATCGCGACGCCGCCGATCGCCAGAATCTGGTTCGCCAACGGCGCGGTGAGGCCGACGGCAATCATTCGCTTGACGAAGGCGCGGCGGTCCATCCGTCCGTCCCTTACGTCGTCGATCATCCCGCGCAGATTGTTGTCGAACATTGTCCCCTCGGTCCGGCTCACGTGTGATTGCGGCGGGCCTTGGAACCGGCCGCCGTGCTGGCGGCAGATGGCACACCGAATGACCGCGAAGGTCAACGCCTCCCGAGGTTCAGCGACTAGGTCTTTTGGCTATCGCTTGTGCAGAACCGTTCCGCGCCGCACATCGGTTCGGCATTTCGGTGCCAAAGCGCGCCTGCACGCACCTCGCAGTGCAGAAAATTTGTTCGTTATCCTTTGTTCCGAGATGCTTTTTTGTCACGCGCGCGCGTTTTCGAGCGGAGCGGATGCCAGGCCGCGTGACGAAAACGCATCAAAGCAAAAATCCAGAGCCCCCGCTCCGATCCAATCGGATCAGGATAGGCGCTAGCCGGGCCGCGCATCGAAGCGCAGGCCCGGCCGCAAATGCGGTGCTCAGGCGACCGACATGTCCAACGGCGGTGCAACATTCGCCGGCAGCGGACTGATATAAGGCGTCCGGGTGGTCCGCTTCTTGAGGTCGGCCTTGGCGGCCGCGATCAGTTCCGGCTCCATCAGCGCCTTGACACCGAGGCCGGCCATCGCCTTGGCGGCCTGCACCATCGCCTTGTGCGCGGCCGGCGTCTTGCCCTGCGCCACAACCTGCCAGGTGTGGAACGGCGTGCCGATTGCAACCGTCGGTGCATGGACCTGCACCATCGGCACCACCCAGCTGACGTCACCGACATCGGTCGAGCCGATCAGCGGATTGCGCTTGGCGTCGATCGGCACCAGGAAATCGGCCAGCGGCCGGTCGGTCGGCTCCATGCCGATCGCGTAATAGACCGAGGCGATGTCCTTGTCGGTCAGGGTCGCGCGGATCTTGCCGGCGAAATCCTTGTCGGCATCGTCGAAATGCGGCGGGCCGAGATCCTCCATGATCCGGTGCAGGGTCTGCTCCAGCGGGGTGTTGGGCAGGATGTTGGAGACCGCGGAGATGATCTTCATCTCCATCTTGGTCTCGGTCATCAGCGCTGCGCCCTGCGCGATCTTGTGCACGCGCTCGACCAGCTCGTTCATGCCCGGCAGGTCGCGGGCACGGATCGAATAGCGCACGCGGGCATGGGCCTGCACCACATTGGGCGCAATGCCGCCGGTGTCGAGCAGCGCGTAATGCACCCGGGCATCGCTCGGCATGTGCTCGCGCATGTAATTGACGCCGACATTCATCAATTCCACCGCATCGAGCGCGCTGCGGCCGAGATGCGGCGAGGCGGCCGCATGCGAGGTCCGGCCGGTGAAGATGAAATCGGCACGGGTGTTGGCGAGCGACGGCGTCACCGCCACCTCCCAGAAACTGTGCGGATGCCAGGTGATGGCGATGTCGGCGTCCTCGAACGCGCCACTGCGCACCATGAAGGCCTTTGCCGCGCCGCCTTCCTCGGCGGGACAGCCGTAGTAGCGCACCCGGCCCGGCACCTTGTTGGCGGCGAGCCAGTCCTTCACCGCGGTCGCCGCGAGCAGCGCGGAGGAGCCGAGCAGATTATGGCCGCAGCCGTGGCCGTGGCCGCCGCTCTCGACCGGACGAGGTTCGGCGACCCCGGCCTCCTGGCTCAGGCCGGGCAGGGCGTCATATTCGCCGAGGAAGGCGATGACCGGACCGCCCTCGCCCCATTCGCCCATCACCGCGGTCGGAATGTCGGCGAGGTTCTCGGTGATGCGGAAGCCCTGATGGCGCAGTTCGGCCAGATGTTCGGCGGAGGAGCGTGCCTCGGTGTAGCAGACCTCGGGCATCGCCCAGACCCGGTCGCTCAATTCGATGAAGCGCGGCTTGATCGTGTCGACGCCGCGCCAAACATCATTACGGTTGTCCATTTGCTTCGGTCCCTTAACTAAGGCAATCTGAAGCGCGAAAGGCTAGCAGCTTGGCATGATGCCGCCTAGCGCCGGCCGGCAGATCAGCTGTTCCGCAACGTCACGTCTCGGTGTGGTTTTCTCTCGATCATGGCATGGTCATCGCATGACGCGCCGCCTCGCGTTACAATCCGGCCATGAGTGATGCAATTCCGTCTCTGTTGCCGAGAAATTCGGGCCACCGGTTCGTGATCTATGCCGACGCCTGCTCGGGAGTAGCAGGCGCGCTGCATGAGCGGACCTTCGCGTCGGTGAACAATGTGGTCCGCCGGCTGCACCCTGCGCCCGAATTCATTCTCTTCCCCGGCGACGAGATCATCGGCCTCACCGCCGTTGCCGACGCGTTGCGTGCACAGTGGCGGCATTGGCTCGATACCGAAATGGGCTGGCTCGACCGGCGCGCGGTGCCGCTGTGGCACACGACCGGCAACCACACCACCTATGACGAGATGAGCGAAGCGGTGTTTCGCGAGGTGCTGCAGCTGCCGCGCAATGGTCCGCCCGGTCAGGAGGGGCTGTCCTACTGGGTCCGCCGCGACGATCTGTTGATGGTGTTCGTGCATACGCTGTGGAGCGGGCTGGGCGGCGAGGGCCATGTCGAGACCGACTGGCTGCAAGCGGTACTCGAACAGCACAGCGATGCCCGGCACAAACTGGTGCTGGGTCATCACCCCGTGTACCCCATCAATGGCTTCAGCGGCAGCTATCAGCGCGAGATCGGCCACGAATACAGCGCGCGCTTCTGGGAGATCCTGGTCGGCGCCGGCGTGACCGCCTATCTGTGCAGCCACATCCTCGCATTCGATGTTCAGGTCCATCGCGGCGTGCTGCAGATCTGCACGGCGGGCGCGGGCACCGCGCACCGGATGCCCGAAGGCGTGGAGTATCTGCATTGCGTGCAGGCGGCGCTCGATCAGGATGGTCTTCGCTATCAGGTGCTCGACACCGAAGGCGCCGTGCGCGAGCAGCTCGCATGGCCGCTGCCATCTCTCGACCGCGCCGCGTGGTCGCCATTGCCGCACGGGACCAGCCCTGCGCCGCTGTCCGGAACGCCGGCGCCCGCGACGGTGGTCGCCCTCAAATTGTCGGGCCGCACCGCCGCGGCAAGCGTGGCGCCGCAAACCCTGCTATGCACGCCCGTGCCTGACATGATCGCGCCGCTCTGGCTCGGCCTGCGCGGGCCGAACCAGACGCTCACCCTGATCCTCGGGCGCGAGCCCGGGCGTAGTCCGCATTACTGGGTCGGACCCGATCTCGGCGATGAGCGGGATTTCGACCTCGACATCGCCTTCTATCCGGATATGGGACCGGGCGGCGTGCTGTGGCGACGCAGCGGTGACATCAGCTGGACGTCGTTCGCGGCGATATCGGCGACAGGGCTCGAGCGGTTCTCGTGGCCCGCGCTCTGGAGCGTCGGGTGCGGACAGCATGGACCGGACGACAGGCGATATGCCGGACCACGGCTCGACGTCGCTGCGGCCGTGTTCGCATTGTCATGAACCAAAGCCAAGCCGCCCGCGACCGCCGGGCCGAGAAGCGGAGCCAGGGCGCGGGGGGCCTAGTCAGGCTTCTTCGGCTTGTCGCGTTCCGCGCTTTTCAATTCGCGGTCGATCAGCGTGCAAACCCGCCGCTGCGCCAGCAGGCCGAGCCGCGCGCGCGTGGTACCTTGCCTGATCTTGCCGTTGATTTCGAATGACCAGCTCCAGAGGTCGGGTTCGATGTTGGTGAGCGTGTATTGAATGTCCCGATGACGATCGATCAACTTCTTCATGCCGCTTCTTCTTGTTGGCTGAAGATTGCATAACCAGATCGGGGAGGCGTCTGTATCCGGACGACTACCTACATAATTGGTCCAGGCGTCCGCATCACGGAATTTTCCGCAATCACTGAGATGGGGGCGTTGTCCAGTGATTGCGCGATCCTTGAATCGAGAACCATCCTCATCGTCGTCCTGGCGAAAGCCAGGACCCATTACCCCAAATCTCAATTGGCGCGCGACGCTGGGGCCACAGTTCGGTTCAGCGTCGAATGCGGCGGTTATGGGTCCTGGCTTTCGCCAGGACGACCGAGGGATAGGTCTCAATCCGCCAGCATCAACCTTGTACGTCCCGCCCTCACAAATTGATCACCCCGCGCCGCGCCGCATGCGCGACGGCGTCGGTGCGGCCGGTGGCGTCGAGCTTGTCGAGCAGGGAGCCGACATGAAACTTGGCGGTGTGGACCGAAATTCCGAGCCGCTGCGCGATCATCTTGTTGGATGCGCCTTCGGCGAGCAGCGCCAGCACGTCCAGCTCGCGCGGCGTCAGCTCGAAGTCGCCGCCGCCCGTGGTCTCCCGGTTGCGCGCGACGAGCGTTGCCGTCGCCTGTTCGCCTGGCGCGGCAAGCCGCAGGCCGGCGACGCTGCCGAGCAGCGTCGCCAGCCGGTCGGCGAGGACGGGGTCGTCGATCTCGAGTGCGATGATGATGTCGGAAGTGGGCTCACTGCTCACGTCTCGGGCCTTTCGCCGACCGTCACCTTGAAGTTCAACGGCTCGCCGCCGCGATGTACGGTCAGCTCGACCACGCTGCCGACGCTCTGCGGCCCGAGGCCACGCGACAGCGCCCGCACGCCCGACAGCTTCTCGCCGTTGACGGCAATGATCACGTCGCCCTGGCGGATGCCGGCGGCAGCTGACGGGCCGGCCTTGTCGACATTCATCACCATTGCGCCGAGGCCGTCGTCGAGACGGACCGGCTGCAGTCCGACGCCGAGATATCCGCGCGCGATGCGGCCGTTCTTCTCGAGTTGGGCTGCGACCCGCTCGATGGTCGCAGACGGGATCGTCAGCACGCGGCGCGGGCCGAGCACCGCCATGCCGAACGGCACGCCCGCGGCATTCAGCGCCAACCCGCCCTGCTGGCTGTGCCGCAGCCGGACGTCGAGCTCGACCCGCGCGTCGATCTCGCCGCCGCGCAGGCTGCGCCAGGCGGCGCCGGACCGCGAGACCATGCCGAGCCGCGCGATCGGCGCGCCGCGGTCGGCCGCGACGATCACCGCGAGCGATCCGAGCGCCGGGATTTCGGCCGACAGCTTGATCGGCGCGACGTCGCCGTCGACGCGCAGCAGCGCGATGTCGGTAGTGTGGTCGCGTCCGGCGACGGTGGCTTGCCTGCGGCTGCCGTCGGCAAACTGGATTTCGATCTCGCCCTCGTCGGCGAGCGCTTCGTCCGCAGTGACGATCAGGCCGGTCTTCCAGACAAAGCCGGAGGCGCGCGCACGATGCGAATGCACGGAGACGATCGCAGGCGCAGCGCGCGCAATGGTCTCGGAAAGGGCTGACGACAGCGAGGCGAGAGTGGTCGGTTCGGTCATGGGAAACTCCGTTGGCTTCCCCCAATCTGGGATGTCGCGGCCGGCGGTGAAACTGGCCGGATGGGCAGGGCGCGGCCGGGCCGATCGGAACTGCCGCTCAGCTCAACCGGTGCAGGGTCGCCTTCGGGCTTTCGCCGAACTTGGCGCGGTAGGCGCTCGCCATCCGGCTCAAATGGGTAAAGCCGAGATCGAACGCAATATCGACGATGCGTTCGCCCGGCCGCGCCGTCTTGAGGCGGGCGTTGAGATGGGCGAGGCGGATGTCGAGCAGCATCTCGGAGACGGTGGTGCCGAAGTGACGGCGGAAGCCGAGTTGCAGCGCGCGGACACCGGTGCCTGCGATCTCCGCGAGCTCGGCGAGATCCAGCGGCTCGGTCGCGCGGGTCTCCAGATAGGCTCGCACGCGCTTCAGCGCTGCCGGCTGAGCCTCGGCGCGGCCGTTGAAGACATCGATCGCCGAGCTCAGGCTGTGCCGCTGCTCGTTGAGCAAAACATTGAGAAACGACTCGCGCCAATCGGCCGCCGCGACCGCGGACAAGGATTTGTGCGGCCCGAGCTGCTCGGCGGTCGTCACGAGTTGCTCGATCCTGGCCGAGAGCATCTCGCCGAGTGGCCCGCTCAGTGCGACGGCCGGATCGAACTCGACCGGCCGGACCGCCACCCCGCCAAGCGCGGCGGCGCGATGCTCGACCAGCTTGCGGTCGAGCAGCACAATGAGCTGGGCGCAGTCGTCGCGCCAGGTCATCTCGGTCGGAATGGTCGGCGACAGCAGCGAGGCACAGTGTTGCGGCCCAGTGGTGAGCTCGCGCGCGGCGGTCCGCACCACGGCCGAGCCGGACAGCGGCATCTGCAACAGGAAGAAGCGGTCGAGGCAGCCGGGATTGATCGCGACCGATCCACCATAGGCGACATAGTTGACCGAGAACCCGTCGAACCCGGCGCAATTGTGGTGCGCCGAGAAATCGCGCTCCGAACGATCGACCGGCGTCAGCTCGTGCGGACAGAAGATGCGGCCGATGGCTTCAGCCGCGTCGTCGACGCGCGCGGTCGCGACGCGCGCGAAATCCTTGAGCCTTGCGCTTGTCGAACTGGCCCTTGCCGAAACCTCGTTGCCAACAGCAATCACGCCGGCCGTCCGGAGTTGTTTGAGGTCTAAAACATCATGCAGCCTAGTGCATCCGTCGGCAAAGGGGAACGCCGTTTCGTCGCGCAAACTGCCCGATCGGCGCGCAGGCGGATGCGGCGGCCTTGGGCAGACGCCGCCGGGCTCGACGCTCCCGCATTGCAGCATGATCGCGCCGGCGGCGGATTCGTTTATCGGCTAGACAGCCGCACCGGCTGGCGACAGGCTCGGTGTCGGCAATACGCATCAAAACTGGAGAGGCTGACATGGGCACGCTCGAAAAAGGCATTACCCGAACCGGCACCGGCTACGGCGGCAAGACCTGGAATATCCTGGGCCAGGTCTACTATCCGAAGGCGGTCACCGACTCGACCTTCGCGTTCGAGACCAACAGCGATCCCGGCCAGTTCGTGCCGGTGCACGTCCACCCGACCCAGGACGAGTTCATCCTGGTGCAGGAGGGCGTGCTCGACCTCAAGCTCGACGGCGTCTGGGTGCAGGCCAAGGCCGGCGACCTGGTGCGCATGCCGCGCGGCATTCCGCACGGCTATTTCAACAAGTCGGACAAGCCGGCGCGGGCGCTGTTCTGGGTGTCGCCGATGCAGAAGCTCGAGGCGCTGTTCGACAAGCTGCACAATCTGCAGGACCCCGTCGAGGTGGTGCGCATTTCCGCCGAGCACGAGGTGGACTTCCTGCCGCCCGAAGCCAACGAGTAGGCCGGCGGCCAGCAGACAATACGCACGCGAGGCGGCAATCGCCGGAGCAGGCGCCGGCGATGGCGGGGATGCGCGCACTTACGAAATTGCACCTGTTCATTCATCGCGGAGACGTTTCATGGTCAAGCAGAAGCATGTGTGCGTCATCGGCGCCGGCATTTCCGGGCTCGCCGCCGGCAAGGCCTTTGCCGGTCGCGGTCACAAGGTGACCATCATCGAGCGCAGCGGCGATCTCGGCGGGGTCTGGGAGCCGGCGCGCTCCTATCCCGACGTGCAGACCCAGAGCCCGAAGGAGCTCTATCGCTACACCGACAAGGCGATGCCGCAATCCTATCCGGAATGGCCGAAGGGTCCGCAGGTCCATGCTTATCTGCGTGACTATGCCCGCAGTCATGGGCTCGACGGTGCGATGCGGTTCAACACCAGGGTCGAGAGCATGATGCGCCGCGCCGACGGCAGACCGGGCTGGACGCTCGAACTGCGCTCGACCGTCGGCGCGACCGGCCATGAGGATTTCGACTTCGTCGCGGTCTGTACCGGGCAATTCAACGAGCCGCAGACGCTGCCGCTGCCCGGCGAGGACGGCTTCAAGGCGCAGGGCGGCCAGATCCTGCATTCGTCGCAATACGGCGACCCCGATCTTGCCAAGGGCCGCAAGGTGGTCGTGCTCGGCGGTTCGAAATCGGCAACCGACATCGCGGTGAATGCGGTCAATTCAGGCGCCAGCGAAGTCACCATCGTGTTTCGCGAGCCGGTCTGGCGGATTCCCTATTTCATCGGTGGCCTCGTCAACTTCAAGCGCATCCTCTACATCCGCGCCCAGGAGCAGATGTTTGCGAGCTGGGGCATCGGGCCGATGGCACGCCTCGCGCATGTCGTCGCAAAGCCGTTCGTCTGGGCGAACTGGCGCGGGCTCGAGAGCATGCTGAAGATGCAGCTCAAGCTGAAGCAATGCGGCATGGTGCCGAAGGAGCGGATCGAGGACGGCGTCAACTGCTCGGTGCCGATCGCGACCCCCGGCTTCTATCCGATGGTTGCCGACGGCCGGATCAAGGCGGTGCAGGGCACCTTCGATCACTATGACGGCAAGACCATCGTGATGAGCGGCGGCCAGCGCGTCGCGGCCGATGTCGCGGTGCTCGCGATCGGCTACAAGCTCGGCGTACCGTTCCTCCCTAAGGAGTATCAGAACAAGCTGGTCGAGCCCGACGGGCAATACCGGCTCTATCGGCTGATCGCCAATCCCGATCTGCCCGACATGGGCTTTGTCGGCTTCAATTCGAGCTTCTGCACCGTGCTGTGCGCGGATCTCGCGGCGAACTGGCTGGTGCGTTATGCCGACGGCCAGCTCGCGCGGCAGCCGAGCGCGACCGAGATGCATGACAACATCGCGATGATGCTGAACTTCAAGCGCGTCGAGCGGCCGGCGGCGGGCGTCTATGGCGGGTTGTGCGTCGCGCCGTATCACTTCAAGCATTTCGACGAGCTGCTGGCGGACATCGGCACCAAGGCGTCGCGCCGCAACCCGCTCGTCGAAAAGTTCACGCCGCCGGACGCGGACGCCTATGCGCGCTTCCTTGCGACCGCGCCTGAATACAAGGCGGTGGCGTAGAGCATGATCCGGAAAAGTGCGAAGCGGTTTTCCGAAAAGATCATGCTCAAACAACCGATCAGTCGCGGCCGGCGTCGAGGAAGGCTTGCGCCAGGCGCTCCGGATTCGAGAAGCACAGCTCATGGCTGCCCGGCACCTGGACCAGGCGGAACAGCCCGAGCTTCTCCGACAGCCGCGGGTGCCAGGGCAGGCCGTGCGGCATTGCCGTATCCTCGGTGCAGTTGACGTAGGATTTTGCGATCGGCATCTCGGCCGGATTGCTGCGCAGCGCGATCTTGTCCTGGAAGGTCTTGAGCGGATGCGGGTTGAGCCTGTCATAGGCCCGCTGCGCCGTATCGAGATCGGCGTCGTTGATGAAGGCCTCGCGCCAGATCGGGAACGGCAGCACCACCGAGCCGTCGCCGCGCTCGGCATGGATGGCATCGAACAGGCCGACATAGTGCGGCGGCACCATGTCGTTGAGGCTCTCGCCATGGTTCGGCACGAACGCATTCCAGTACACCAGCCGGCGGATGCGATCGGCGGCGGCATCGGCAACACCCGTGATGACCATGCCGCCATAGCTGTGGCCGACCAGCACGATGTCATTCAGATTGTGCTCGGCGAGGTAATCCACGATCGACTGGATGGCCTCGGCAAGGCCGGAGTCCTTGCGGTCGCCGGGGCGGTTGCCCTTGATGGTCGGGGTGTGGACGACGTGGCCGGCCTTGCGGATGGCAGCCGCAACCGGCTCGAACTCGGCGCCGGTATGCCAGGCGCCATGGACGAGAACATAGGTCGACATGTTGTACCTTCCTGTGTGGTTTGGTCAGATCGATTGCGCGGTTCGGACGGCCGGGGATACGCGCCGACGTCATGCGGTTCCTGATGGATATTGACCCGGGGCCACGGAACGCGCTTGGCTGTAACCGAACCGGACTGGGCTCGGAGTGAACTGATGCAGCAAATCGCCGCCGCGGATCGCTCCCGCAGGCTGAGCTGGAATACCGCGGACACGCGGCCGGGCGAGCAGTTCGCCTATTATCGCGAGGCGATCTGCCAGGCCTTCATGAACCTGACGCCGGAGCCGCCGGCGACGCCGGGCTTCGTCGCGCGGGTCGAGACCGTTGGGCTCGGCGACGGCGCGGTCAACCGGGTCAGTTTCCCGGAGCATGTCGTGCGGCGCTCGGCTGCCGACATCGCCGCGTCCAGCCGGCGCTGCTACTATCTCAATCTCAAGCTGGCCGGCCGCTGCCGTATCCAGCAGGCCGGACGCGAGATCAGCCTGTCGCCGGGACAGGTTGGCATCTTCGACAGCGGACAGCGCTTCTCGCTGCTGCACGACCGCGGCCCCGCGCTGCAGGTCGCCTCGTTCTGGGTGCCGGCCGAGGCGCTCGATGAACGGCTGCCGTCGGCGCCGGAGGTCGCACCGGCGCGGGTCTCCGACGATCCCTTCGTCGGCCATCTCATCGCCGAGACGGCACAAGTGCTGAACAATTCGGCGCTCCGGGCGTCCGATACGGACAATGCCCGGCTGTTCGGCGTGCTGCTCGACCTGGTCGCGCTCAGCCTGTCGCGGTCCGGTCGCGCGGGCGTTGCCGAGAGCGCGGGTCTTGCCGATGCAACCTGGCTCGCATTGCGCCGCGCCGTCGACCGCAGGCTACGCGAGCCCGGGCTCGCTGTTGCCGCCATCGCCGCCGCGATCGGCATCAGCGAGCGCTACGTCCACAAACTGTTCGAGCGCGCCGGGACGACATTCGCGAGCTACGTGATGGACCGCCGCCTCGACGGTGCGGCGCGCGACCTGAAGGATCCCGCGACCGCCGGGCGCGCGATCGGCGACATCGCGTTCGACTGGGGCTTCTCCGACCTGTCGCATTTCACGCGGCGCTTCAGGCATCGCTTCGGCTGCACGCCGCGCGACTGGCGCCGCGGCTGACCAACCGTTCTGGAAATCGCCATGGCGCAATCATTCACCTACCAGGTTAGCCCGATGCGGGTCGTGTTCGGGGTCGGCACCGTCGCGCAGCTGGCGGACGAACTCGGCCGGCTCGGCATCAGCCGTGCGCTGGTGCTGGCGAGCCGGCGGCAGCAGGCCGAGCTCGGCGATCTCCGAGGCTTGACCGGCGGCCGCATGGCTGGCGCGTTCGACGGCGCGGTGGTGCACACGCCGGTCGCAGTCACCGAACGCGCGATGCAGATGGTCGGCGAGTTGAAGCCCGACGGCGTGGTTGCGATCGGCGCCGGCGCCGCGACCGGCTTGAGCAAGGCGATTGCGCTGCGCACCGACCTGCCGCAGCTGATCGTCCCCACCAGCTATGCCGGCTCCGAGATGACGCCGGTGCTCGGCGAAACCGTGGACGGCGTCAAGACCACGCAATCCTCGCCCGCGATATTGCCCGAAGCCGCGATCTACGATGTCAACCTGACCCTCTCGATGCCGGCAAAGTTCTCCGCGATATCAGGCCTCAACGCGATCGCGCATGCGGCGGAGGCGCTGTATGCGCGGGACGGCAATCCGATCACCTCGCTGATGGCGGAAGAGGCGATTGCAAAACTCGCGACATCGCTGCCGGACGTGATCGCGCGGCCGCGCGATCTCGATGCGCGCTCGGATGCCCTCTACGGCGCATGGCTGTGCGCGGTCTGTCTCGGCACCGTCGGCATGGCGCTGCACCACAAGCTCTGCCACGCCGTCGGCGCGCTGTTCGACCTGCCGCATGCCGAGACCCATGCGGTGCTGCTGCCGCATACCATCGCCTACAACACGCCGGCCGCGCGCGATGCGATCGGCCGCGCCGCGCGGGCGCTCGGGGTTGCTGATGCGGCCGACGGCCTGTTCGATCTGTCGGCAAGGCTCGGCGCGCCGCGTTCGCTCGCCGAGATCGGCATGCCCGAAGACGGCATCGCAAAGGCGGCCGCACTCGCCACCAAAAACCCTTACTGGAATCCGCGGCCGATCGAGGAGCGCGGCATCAGCGATCTGCTCCGGCGCGCGTGGTCGGGCGCACGGCCGCAGACCGGATAGATCACACGCCGATGGCGTTGCGTGCGATCACATCGCGATAGAACGCCGCGCTCAGTTTCGGCACGCGCGCCTGGGTCTCGAAATCGACGCGATAGAGGCCGAAGCGCTTCCCGTAGCCGAAGATCCACTCGAAATTGTCCATCAGGCTCCACAGGAAATAGCCGTGGACCGGAACACCGTCGGCGGTCGCGCGCTGCAATTGGGCGAGGTAGTTGCGCAGGAACATGATGCGGTCGAGGTCGTAGATTTGCCCGTCCGGCTGCACCTTGTCCTCGCCGGACGTGCCGTTCTCGCTGATATAGATGCTCTTGATGTTCCAGAGCTTGGCGGCAATCCGCGGTGCCCAGTAGATCGTCTCCGGCGCGATGCGCAGCCAATCCGAACTCATGTGCGGGAAGGAGCCCGGCATCGGCAGCGGCTTCCAGCCGGGGGCTTGGTCGGTGGCGAGGACATAGCAGTGCGGCGCGTAGATGTTGAGCCCGACGAAATCGTTGGGCTGCGCGATGATCTTCAGCTCCTCGGCGGTGAATTTGGGCGCATCGGCGCCGGCATATTGCAGGAAGCCTTCGGTGTACTTGCCTTCGAGAAGGACGCCGAGGAAACCTGCATTGAGCTCGCGCGTCGCGATCTCGGTGGCGCGGATGTTCTCCGGCGTGTTGACCGCGGGCACGCAGGCGGTGATGTTTTCGGCGGGGCCGACCCGCGTGCCGGGGCGGCCCTTGGCGCGGATCGCCTGCACCGCGAGGCCATGCGCCAGCGCGACATGGTGGCGCGCCTGGTTCACCTCGGCCGGCGGCAGCTTCAGCCCCGGCGCGTCGACGCCGAGCGCATAGCCGAACGGGAGGAAACGCCCGACCTCGTTGAGGGTGAAGATGTTCTTGACCCGGTCGGTCAGCCGTTGCGCCACGTAGCCGGCGTAGTCGCCGAACGCCTTCGACGTGTCGCGCGAGCGCCAGCCGCCGACGCGGTCCTGCAACGCCTGCGGCAGGTCCCAGTGATAGAGCGTGGCGTAGGGCTCGATGCCGTTGGCGAGCAGCTCGTCGACCAGGCGGTTGTAGAAGTCGAGGCCCTTCGGATTCGGTGTGCCGGTGCCGTCGGGAAACACCCGCGGCCAGGCGATCGAGAAGCGATAGGCCCTCGCGCCGAGCTCCTTGATGAGGCGGACATCGTCCTTGTAGCGGTGATAGTGGTCGTTGGCGCGATCGCCGGTCGAGCCGTCCTCGATCTTGCCCGATGTGTGGGTGAATGTGTCCCAGATCGACGGGCCGCGGCCATCCTCATTGACCGCGCCCTCGACCTGGTAGGACGAGGTCGCGGTGCCCCAGACGAAGCCGGCCGGAAAGTTCGCGCCGTCAGGCCGCGGAGCGTGGTTTGCGGCCTGAGCCGGGGCCGACAGGCCGAGCGCCGAGAGGCCTGCAAGGCCCGCAAACTGCCGGCGCGAGAACTTACCGAACATTATTGTCTCCCGTGGCCGGATGCCGCGGCTGGAATGCCAGCTACAAGTTAGCCCTCCATCCCGCCGTTGAGCAACAAGGGCCGAGTGCCCGAGGCGCCGCAGCGAGCGGCGCACCAATCGATGCGAACCGTTGCGATGTCCGATGTCGCGGAGTTGTCAGTTTTATGGCGACATGTTCTCTACTAGATTGCCTGCTACGTCCTTCCGCAATGACATCCGAAATTCCGAGATCCCGGTGAGCTGCGCGATGAACAAGCCTTCTGCCCATGTCCGAACCGCGCTGCTGCGTCGTCTTGCCACGGCAATCTGCTTGCTGCTGGCGACGGCCGCAGGCGCGCAGGCCGAGCAGACATTTTCGTTCGACGGCACACCCGGGAAGCTGCCGAAGACGGTCGTCCCGTTGAGCTACGCGATCGAGCTGACGCCCGATATCACCAGCCTGGCGCTGCCGGGTGTGGAAACCGTCGACATCGAGGTGCGCGAGCCGACTGCGCAACTGACGCTGAACGCGATCAACACGACGTTTGCCGAGGCTGCGATCGATGACGGCGCGCAACGCGCGGAGGTGACGACCGACGCCACCGCGCAAACCGCGACGCTGACCTTCGCCAGGCCGCTTGCGGCGGGCCGGCACAAGCTCCGCATCGCCTTCTCGGCGCAGATCAACAAATTCGGCACCGGCCTGTTCTCGGTCGATTACCCGACCCCGAGCGGAATCAAGCGGCTGATCTCCAGCAAGCTGGAGCCTGCCGATGCGAGGCGGATCTTCCCGTGCTGGGACGAACCGGCATTCAAGGCGAGCTTCGCGCTGACCGTCGTGATCCCGCGCAACCTGCTCGCGGTCGGCAACATGCCGGTTGCGAGCGAGGAACCTGTCGGCGGCGATCTCAAGAAGGTCGTGTTCGCGCCGACACCGAAGATGTCGAGCTATCTCTTTGAGCTTACAATCGGTGAGCTTGAACGTGTGACCGCGGATGCCGGCGGCGTCACCATCGGCGTGGTGACGACGGAGGGCAAAAGCGGGCAGGGCCGGTTCGCGCTCGACAGCGCAGTGAAGCTGCTCGCCTATTACAACGACTATTTCGGCGTGAAATATCCGCTGCCGAAGCTCGATTTGATCGCCGTTCCCGGCGGGTTCGGCGGCGCGATGGAGAACTGGGGCGGCATCACCTTCTTCGAGAGCCGGCTGCTGTTCGATCCCGCGACCAATGCGGAGACCGCCAAGCGCGGCATCTTCGCCATCATCGCGCACGAGATGGCGCATATGTGGTTCGGCGATCTCGTCACCATGGCGTGGTGGGACAATCTCTGGCTCAACGAGGGCTTTGCCAGCTGGATGGCGACCAAGGCCTCGGAGCAGTTCTATCCGCAATGGCAGAGCTGGCTGAACGGCAACAGTGCGAAGCAGTTCGCCATGGTGCTCGACGCGCGCCGCACCTCGCACCCGGTGCAGCAGCCGATCGCCGACCACAGCGAAGCGGTCACGGCGTTCGATGCCATCACCTATAACAAGGGCCAGGCGCTGATCCGCATGCTCGAGACCTATCTCGGTGAGCAGGCGTTCCGCGACGGCATCCGCAAATACATGGCCGCGCATGCCTACAGCAATTCCACCACCGCCGATCTCTGGCAGGCGCTCGAGACGTCCGGCGGCAAGGCGATCACCGGCATCGCCGCCTCCTTCACCGAGCAGGATGGCGTGCCGCTGATCATGGCCGAGACGGCCTGCGATGGTGCCGCGCAACGCCTGACGTTGCGGCAGGACCGTTTCGTGATCGCGCCGGCCAACGATCTGCCGCTGCCGGCCCACAGCTGGCAGATCCCGGTTGCGGTCGGGCCGGTGCAGGGCAGGCCGTTTGACGAGATACTGTTGAAGGGCAGTGCCGATATCCCCGCCGGCGCTTGCGGCGATGCGATCAAGGTCAATCTCGGCGACATCGGTTACTTCAGGGTCGAATACGGCCCGAAGAACCGCGCGGCATTGCTCAACGCATTTCCGCAAATGCAGGTCGCTGATCGGCTCAACGTCGTCACCGACAGCTGGGCGTTGGTGCAGGCCGGCCGCACTGAAGCGCCATCCTATCTCGCGCTGCTCGACGCGCTCGATGCCGGCGATCACCGCGCGGTGTGGGATCAGGTGATCTCGACATTTGCTGCGCTCAACCGCCTGTCGCGCGACCGCAGCGAGCGGCCGGTGATTCAGGCCTATGCCCGCGCCAAGCTGCGCCCGGTGTTCGACCGGATCGGATGGGATGGCGGAGGCTCGGGCGACGATGACATCGCGCTGCTGCGCGCGAGCCTGATCTCGACGCTTGGCGACCTCGGCGACGCGGCAATCGTCGCCGAGGCGAAGCGGCGCTTTGCGGCGTTCCGCGATGATCCCAACTCGCTGCCGACCACGCTGCGCGACGCGGTCACTCATGTCGTCGGCATCACGGCCGATCGGGCAACCTATGACCAACTGCTGGCGCTCGCGCGCACCAGCACGGCGACCAATGAGCGGCTGCGCTATTATTTCGCCGCGGCCAGCGCCCGCGATACGGAGCTGGCGCGCGCGACGCTGGCGTTGACGCTGACCGACGAATTGCCCGACACGATCGTCACCGGGATGATCAACGCGGTTGCATCCGCAGGCGAGCAGCCGCAGCTTGCCTGGGACTTCGTTCAGGCGAATTTCGAGACGTTGCTGGCGAAGCAGGGACCGAGCTTCCGCGACCAGTTCGTGCCGAACTTCATGATCCATTTTACCGATCAGGCCCACGCGGCGGAGCTGGCCGCGTTCGCCCCGTCGCAATCCACCAGCGGCGGGCGGGTGACGGTGGCGCGCTCCTTGCAGGCGATCGCGATCTCGGCCGATCTCGCCGCGCGTGTGCTCCCCGCCGCCGACGCCTGGATCAGGGCGCACAAGCCGTGAGATCGCAAGAGAGTTTCCGGCGGCGCGCGATGCGGCTATGCTCCGTGCGCGGCATGCAATCAACGATGCGAGGCTGACATGGTCAAAGGTTCCGATTTGCTGGTCGCGGCCCTCGAGAATGAGGGCGTGGAACGGGTGTTCGGCGTTCCCGGCGAGGAGAATCTCGACGTCGTCGAGAGCCTGCGCAAATCCTCGATCAAGCTGATCGTGACCCGCCACGAGCAGGCCGCGGCGTTCATGGCAGCGACCTATGGCCGCCTGACCGGAAAGCCCGGTGTCTGCATGACGACGCTCGGTCCGGGCGCGCTGAACCTCACCACGGGTGCTGCCTATGCGCTGCTCGGCGCGATGCCGATGGTGATGCTCACGGGCCAGAAGGGCATCTTGAGCAGCCGGCAGGCCAAGTTCCAGATCGTCGACATCGTCAACACATTCCGTCCGCTGACCAAGCTGTCGCTGCAGATCGTCAGCGGCGCGACCATTCCGACGCTGGTGCGCGACGCCTTCCGGATCGCGACGCAGGAACGGCCGGGGCCGGTGCTGCTCGAACTGCCGGAGGATATCGCGCGCGAGGAGATCGCGCCGGTCGAGATCGTGCCGCCGCATCCGATCGAAATTCCGATCGCGCATGCGGCCGCGCTCGACCGCGCCGCCGACATGATCCTGAAGGCGCAGCGTCCGCTGATCATGCTCGGTGCTGCGGCATCACGGCCGCGTAGTACCGCGGGGATCGGCGACTTCGTGCGGCGCACCAAGATTCCGTTCTTCACCACCCAGATGGGCAAGGGCACGGTGTCCGGCGGCACCAATCAATACATGGGAACTGCCGCGCTGAGCGAGCGCGACTATGTGCATGAGGCGATCGACCGCGCCGACCTGATCATCGCGATCGGTCACGACACGATCGAGAAGCCGCCCTTCATCATGGGCCCGAAGGGGCCGCAGGTGATCCATGTCAGCTACACGGCGGCGAATGTCGAGCAGGTCTACTTCCCGCAATGCGAGGTGATCGGCGACGTCGGGCCGAGCCTCGAACTGCTGGCCGACCGGGTCGCGGGAAAGCTGCCGTCTGCCAGCGCGCTGCTCAGCCTGCGCGAGGGAATTCTGGCGAGGATCACCGATCGCGCCACCGAAGGCCGCTGGCCGCCGACGCCGCAGCGCATCGTGCACGATGTGCGGCAGGTTATTCCCGAGGACGGCATCGTCGCGCTCGACAACGGCATGTACAAGATCTGGTTCGCGCGCAACTACCGCACGCTGCTTGCGAACTCGCTGCTGCTCGACAACGCGCTCGCCACCATGGGCGCCGGCCTGCCGTCGGCGATGATGGCGGCGATGCTGTATCCGAAGGCCCGCGTGCTCGCGGTCTGTGGCGACGGCGGCTTCATGATGAACTCGCAGGAGATGGAGACCGCGGTCCGCCTCAAGCTCAATCTGGTGATCCTGATCCTGGAGGATTCTGCCTATGGCATGATCCGCTGGAAGCAGGCGGTCGACAACTTCCCGGATTTCGGCCTCACCTTCGGCAATCCGGATTTCGTCAAATATGCCGAAAGCTACGGCGCCAAGGGTTCGCGGATCGAGAGCACGGAGGCGATCGTCCCGACCCTGGAGCGCGCCTTCTCCGGCGGCGGCGTGCACCTCGTGGTGGTGCCGATCGACTATACCGAGAACAAGCGGGTGCTGGTCGACGAGCTGCGCGAGAGGGTGCAGCAGATCGACGTCGAATAGCGGATTGCCGCTGACGGCACGGAACGAAAAGCCCGCGGCTTGATTGAACGTAAGCCGCCATGGTAGCACGCCAGGATGTTACGCAATGAGTATCACTCGTTGTGCTGATGGTCGGCGATACCAGATCTGAGAGGTCACGTGACTGCACCAAATCCTGCCGCCGGCAAACCGATCGATCCCGCCGCGCTTGCCAATGTGCCGCGGCTGGTCACGGCCTATTTTGCCGGCAAGCCCGACGCCGGCGATCCCAGCCAGCGGGTTGCTTTCGGCACCTCGGGCCACCGCGGCTCGTCGCTGAAGAATTCCTTCAACGAGGACCACATCCTCGCCACCACGCAGGCGATCTGCGACTACCGGCGCGAGAAGGGGCTCACCGGCCCGCTGTTCATCGGCATCGATACCCATGCGCTGGCCGAGCCGGCATTGGCCAGCGCGGTGGAGGTGTTTGCGGCGAACGGCGTCGAGATCATGATCGACGCGCAGGGCGGCTACACCCCGACGCCGGTGATCTCGCACGCGATCCTGAGCTACAACAAGGGCCGCAGCTCGGGCCTTGCCGACGGCGTCGTCATCACGCCGTCACACAATCCGCCGGAGGACGGCGGCTACAAATACAATCCGCCGCATGGCGGCCCGGCTGACACCGATGTCACGGCCGTGGTCGAGAAGAACGCCAACCGTTACATCGAGGCCGGCCTCAAGGGCGTCGCGCGGATGCCGTTTGATCGCGCGCGCAAGGCTGCGACCACGCATCTGCACGACTACATCACGCCCTACGTCGTCGATCTCGGCAACACGGTCGACCTCGCGCTGATCAAGTCCGCCGGCGTCAAGATCGGCATCGATCCGCTCGGCGGCGCGGCGGTGCATTACTGGCAGCCGATCATCGCGCGCTACGGCATCAACGCGTCAGTCGTCAACAATGCAGTCGATCCGACCTTCCGCTTCATGACCGCGGATTGGGACGGCAAGATCCGGATGGACTGCTCGTCGCCTTACGCGATGGCAAGCCTGATCGGGATGCGCGACCGGTTCGACGTCGCCTTTGCCAACGATACCGATGCCGACCGCCATGGCATCGTGACGCGCTCGAACGGGTTGATGAACCCGAACCACTTCCTCGCCACCGCGATCGCCTATCTGTTCGCGCACCGGCCGCAATGGAGCAAGGACGCCGCGATCGGCAAGACCATCGTGTCGAGCTCCATCATCGATCGAGTGGCGAAGAAGCTCGGCCGGAAGCTGGTCGAGACGCCGGTCGGCTTCAAATGGTTCGTCGAAGGGCTCGGCAGCGGCGGCTTCGGCTTTGCCGGTGAGGAGAGCGCCGGCGCGTCGTTCCTGAAGCGTGACGGCTCGGTATGGACCACGGACAAGGACGGCATCATCCTTGGCCTGCTGGCGGCGGAGATCATCGCCAAAACCGGTCGTGATCCGAGCGAGTTGTTCAAGGAGCTGACCGCCGAGCTCGGCGTTCCCTATTACGAGCGCATCGATGTCGCGGCGACGCCGAAGCAGAAGAACGCGCTGAAGGCGCTCGGGCCCGAGCAGCTCAACATGACCGAGCTCGCCGGCGATCCCGTGCGCGCGGTCAGGACCAAGGCGCCGGGCAACGATCAGCCGTTCGGCGGCATCAAGGTCGAGAGCGAGGCCGGCTGGTTCGCCGCGCGTCCTTCCGGCACCGAGGATGTCTACAAGATCTACGCCGAGAGCTTCCGCGGGCCGGATCATCTGAAACAGATCCAGGGCGACGCGCAGGCCGCGATCGCCAAGGAGTTCTGAGAGCGCGGGGCCGGGCGGAATTCATGCGCGTATTGTTGACCGGCTCCTCCGGCTGGCTCGGCCGCTTCCTTGCGCCGCGGCTTCGACAGGCCGGCCATGACGTGACTGGCCTCGACGTCGTTGCGGGCGAGGCGACCGATGTGGTCGGCTCCGTGGCCGACCGGTCGGTGGTCGATCGGGTGTTCGGCGATCACGGCATCGAGGCCGTGATCCATGGCGGCGCGCTGCACAAGCCCGACATCGCGCGGTTCGCGCCGCAGGCCTTTGTCGACGTCAACGTGTCAGGTACGCTCAATCTGCTGCAGGCGGCCGCCGCCGCCGGCCATGACCGCTTCATCTTCACCTCGACGACGTCGCTGATGATCTCGCAAGCGATCCGCGACGAGGAAGGCCACGCGGCGGTGTGGCTCGACGAGACGACAGGGCCGCTCGAGCCGCGCAACATCTACGGGGTTACAAAACTCGCCGCCGAAGGTCTGTGCCGGCTGTATAGTCGGGAGCATGGGCTGAACTGCGCGGTGCTGCGCACCAGCCGCTTCTTCCCCGAAGACGACGATACGATCCGCGACATCCATGGCGAGAACCTGAAGGCGACCGAGCTGCTGTACCGCCGCCTGACGGTCGAGGATGCCGCCGATGCCCATGTCGTGGCGCTCGAAAAGATCCGCGGCTTCGAGGTGTTCGTGATCAGTGCGCCGACGCCGTTTGCGCGCAGCGATGTCGCTGACCTGAAGACCGACGCGGCCGGCGTGATCGCGCGCATTTTCCCCGATGCACCGGCGCTGTTCGCGCGCCGAGGCTGGCATTTGCCGAAATCGATCGGCCGGATCTACGACGCGAGCAAGGCCGACCGCCTGCTCGGTTTCCGTGCGGTCACCGACTTTGCAGCGGTGCTCGGCGCCCTGCGCGGGGGCGAGCCGCTTCCCTTTGCGCACGATCCCGATTATGTCTCGCCGTCAACGAGGCTCGCAAATGGCTGATTTCCACGGCGTCTTTCCCTATCTGGTGTCCCCGATCGATCCCGCCGGCCATGTCCGCACCGAGGTGCTGAGCCGGCTCTGCGACGATCTGATCAAGGCCGGCGTCCACGGGCTGACGCCGCTCGGCTCGACCGGCGAGTTCGCCTATCTCAACAATGCGCAGCGCATGCAGGTGGTGGCGACCACGATCGAGGCCGCGCAGGGCCACGTGCCGGTGGTGGCCGGCGTCGCCTCGACCTCGACGGCGGATGCGGTGGCGCAGGCCAAGGCCTATCAAAAGCGCGGCGCTGCCGGCATTCTCGCGATCTTGGAGGCGTATTTTCCGCTCAGTGACGCCCAGGTGGAATCCTATTTTCGCGCCATCGCCGACGCCGTCGACATTCCGGTCGTGATCTACACCAATCCGAATTTCCAGCGCTCCGACCTCACGCTCGACGTCATCGCGCGCCTCGCCCAGCATCCGCGCATCGGCTACATCAAGGACGCCTCGACCAACACCGGCCGGCTGCTGTCGATCATGAACCGCTGCGGCGACAGCCTGAAAGTGTTCTCGGCCTCCGCCCATATTCCGGCCGCGGTGATGCTGATCGGCGGCCATGGCTGGATGGCGGGACCTGCCTGCATCATCCCGCGGCAGAGCGTCGAGCTCTACAATCTCTGCCGCCGCGCCCGCTGGGACGAGGCGATGGGCCTGCAGCGCAAGCTCTGGCGCATCAACGAGGCGTTCGCCCGCTTCAACCTCGCCGCCTGCATCAAGGCCGGGCTTTCGAGCCAGGGCTACGATGTCGGCGACCCCGTGCCGCCGCAGGCGCCGCTCACCGCCGAGCAGCGCAAGGTGGTCGAGGCCGCGTTGCGCGATCTCAACTGAACCTGGCTTGCGCGTTGCATAAGGCGCATTGCGTCGTCCTTCTTGGGCGTGTTGTCTCGCGCCGAAAATCCGCTAAAACCCGCCGAAATTTCTGAAATCAAGGACCCTCCGATGAACATTCTTCCCGGCAATATGCGTTTTGGTGCGGGCCAGCCGGTCAAGCGTCTGGAAGACCAGCGGCTGCTCACCGGGAAGGGGCATTTCATCGACGACAAGCCGCAGGACGGCGCGCTCTGGCTGCACGTGCTGCGCTCGCCGCATGCCCATGCCAACATCAAGTCGATCGACGCCAAGGCGGCACTCGAGATGCCCGGCGTCAAGGCCGTCTATACCGGCGCGGACCTCGTGAAGGACGATATCGGCACGCTGCCGACGCTTGCGATCTTCAAGCGCCCCGATGGCTCGCCGATGACCGTGCCGCCGCGGCGCCTGCTGGCGCACGAAGTGGTGCGCTATGCCGGCGAGGGTGTTGCGGCTGTGGTCGCGACCTCACGGCTGCTGGCGCAGACCGCGGCCGAAGCGATCGAGATCGATTACGAGGTGCTGCCCTCGGTGGTCGATCCGGTCGAGGCGATCAAATCAGGCGCGCCGGCGGTTTGGCCTGAGGCGCCCGACAACATCGTGGCCGCGATGAGCTATGGCGACGCCGCCAAGGTCGAGGCGGCCTTCGCCAGCGCCGCGCACAAGGTGTCGCTCGATCTGGTCAGCCAGCGCCTGGTGCCGTCGGCGATGGAGCCGCGTTCGACCATTGCCGAGATCGAGAAGAAGACCGGCCGGCTGATTCTCCATGTGCAGTCGCAGACCCCGGGCTCGACCCGTGATCTCCTGGCGGAATCCATCCTGAAGCGGCCGAAGGACAGCGTGCGCGTGCTGGTCGGCGATATCGGCGGCGGCTTCGGCCAGAAGACCAGCCTCTATCCCGAAGACGGCATCGTCGCCTATGCAGCGACCAAGCTGAATGAGAAGATCCGCTGGCGCGGCGACCGCACCGACGAGTTCGTCGGCGGCACCCATGGCCGCGACCTCACGTCGACCGGCGAGTTCGCGCTCGACGCCAAAGGCCGCGTGCTGGCTTACCGCGTGCGTTCGATCGGCGGCACCGGAGCCTACTCGTCGGGCACCGCCAACATCATTCCGCTGGTGCTCGGCCCGTTCGTGCAGACCGGCGTCTACGATCTGCCGCTGGTGCATTTCGAGGTGAAGTCGGTGATGACCAACACCGCGCCGGTCGGCGCCTATCGCGGCGCCGGCAGGCCCGAGGCGGTGTTCATCGTCGAACGGCTGTTCGATGCCGCAGCGCGCCAGATCGGCATGGACCCGCGCACCATCCGCAAGGTCAACTACATCAAGCCGGCGCAGCTGCCCTACACCAACGCGGTCGGGCAGGTGTACGACTCCGGCGCCTTCGCCCACATGCTGGAGCGCGCGTCTGACTTGGCCGACTGGAACGGCTTTGCCGCGCGCAAGAAGGCGGCGAAGAAGAAGGGCCTGCTCTACGGCCGTGGCCTGACCAGCTACATCGAATGGACCGGCGGCCGCGCCCACACCGAAAACGTCTCGCTGCATGCGACCGCCGAAGGCCGCGTCGTCCTGCATTCCGGCACCATGGCGATGGGCCAGGGCCTTGCCACCACCTACACCCAGATGATCGCCGATACGCTTGGCATCAGCATGGACAAGATCGACGTCATCCAGGGCGACACCGATCTCGCCACCGGTTTCGGCAGCGTCGGCTCGCGCTCGCTGTTCGTCGGCGGCACCGCGGTAGCGGTCTCCGCCAATGACATGATCAACAAGGCGCGCGACAAGGCCTCCAACCTGCTGGAAGCCTCCGTCGGGGACATCGAGTATCGCGACGGCTTCCTCACCGTGGTCGGCACCGACAGGCGCATCAGCCTGTTCGAGATCGCGGCTAAGGAAAGCGGCGCCAAGCTCTCGGTCGAGAGCGAGGGCAATGTCGACGGGCCGAGCTGGCCGAACGGCACCCACATCTGCGAGGTCGAGATCGATCCCGAGACCGGCGTCACGCGGGTGGTGCGCTACACCACGGTCGACGACGTCGGCGTTGCGGTCAATCCGATGCTGGTGACGGGGCAGGTGCATGGCGGCGTTGTCCAGGGCATCGGCCAGGCCTTGTACGAAGGCGTGGCCTACAGCGAGGAAGGTCAGCTTCTGACCGCAAGCTATCAGGACTATTGCATCCCGCGCGCCTCGGACATTCCGCCGATCACCGTGACGCTCGATCCCTCCGCGCCCTGCAAGACCAATCCGCTGGGCGCCAAGGGCTGCGGCGAGTCGGGCGCGATCGGCGGCCCGCCCTGCATCACCAACGGCGTGATGGATGCGCTGAGCGAGATCGGGATCACGCAGCTGAACACGCCGCTGACGCCGGTGAAGATCTGGCAGGCGATAAGGGACGCGAAGGCGGGGGCGTAGCCCGCCAGCGTCGCCCCCTAGGGCGAGGGGCGCTTACTAGGCGGTGCTTGCACGATTTCGGAGTATTGGAAATGTATCCCTGATTTGCCCGACGTGTCAAGTTGCCTGGTCGAACGCCGGCAGCCGCCAGCTCCTTTGCATGGGGTTGTTTTCGATATTTTGGCGGCGCGCACTCGGCGAGGAGTTGCTTCCCGTCACCTCTCTCCAGGGGAGGGTGACGGGAAGCCGAGCGCGTCCCGGCGCGCGCTACAACCCCAGCACCATCTTCGCGATGATGTCGCGCTGGATCTCGGACGAACCGCCGAAGATCGTGTAGGCGCGCCCGTTGAGATATTCCGGCACCACCGGCAACAGCTCTTCCGGGATCGCCGGCTCGTGGTTGAGCCGGTAGAACGGCCGCGCCGGCTCGACGGCAAGGCCGTCCTGGCCGATCACGTCGACGCCGAGCCGCGTCACGGCCTGGCGGATCTCGCTGACCCTGAGCTTGATCAGCGACGACACCGCGCCGGGATTCTGCCCGGTCTGCAGCGCCGACAGCACCCGCAGCTCGGTCATCTCGAGCGCATCGATATCGACCTCGACCTCCGACATCCGCATGGCGATGTCGGGGTCCTCGATGGCGTGGCCGGTGACCTCGGAGCCGGCGAGATCGGAGATCGTCTTCAACGCCTCGCGCAGCTTGGCCGACGCGATGCCGGAGCCGCGCTCGAATTCGAGCAGGTATTTGCCGTAGGTCCAGCCCTTGCCTTCCTCGCCGACCCGGTTGGCGACGGGCACGCGAACGTCGTCGAAGAACACCTGGTTGACCTCGTGATCGCCACCGATGGTCAGGATCGGGCGCGTGGTGATGCCCGGGGTCTTCATGTCGATCAGGATGAAGCTGATGCCGTCCTGCTGCCGCTCGCCCTCATTGGTGCGCACCAGCGCGAACATGCAGTTGGCGTGATGCGCATGCGTGGTCCAGATCTTGGTGCCGTTGATGATGTAATCGTCGCCATCGCGCACCGCGCGGGTCTTCAGCGACGAAAGATCGGAGCCCGAACCCGGTTCGGAATAGCCCTGGCACCAATAGTCCTCGCCGGAGAGGATTCGCGGCAGGTAAAAGTTCTTCTGCTCGGGTGAGCCGAAGCCGATGATGACGGGGCCGACCATCTTGACGCCCATCACGTTGACATTCGGCACGCCGGCGCGGGCACATTCGGCCTCGAAGATCCAGCGCTGCGCCGGCGTCCAGTCCGGCCCGCCATGCTCCACCGGCCAGCCCGGCGCGCCCCAGCCCTTCTTGTGCAGCGCGCGCTGCCAGGCCATCCCGATGTCGGGGTCGGAGAACACCGACGGCGTCAGCGCGGTGGCGCGCTTCATTTCCGGCGTCAGGCTCTCGGCAATGAAGTCGCGGACTTCCTTTTCGAAGGCGCGTTCCTCGGCACTGAAGGTGAGATCCATGGTGCGCTCTCCGTTTACGCGTGGGCGCGGCCGCTCAAGGCGGCGTGGCGGCGATAATGATGGGCGCTGCCGCCGAACAGCGTGTCGAAGGCGAGCAGCCGCTTGAAATAGGCGCCGATGTCGAGCTCCTCGGTGACGCCCATGGCGCCGTGCAGCTGCACCGCTTGCTCTGCGACGAAGCGCGCGCATTTGCCGATCTTCGCCTTGGCGCCGGACGCCGCGCGGCCGCGGGCCACCGGCTCGGCATTGGCCATCAGTGCAGCGCGCAGTGCCATCGAGCGCGCCTCGTCGACCTGCATCGCCACATCGGCGAGGCGGTGGCGGATCACCTGATTGGCTGACAGCGGCCGGCCGAACTGTTTTCGAATTTTGGTGTATTCGAGCGTGGTGTCGAGCAGCGTCTGCATGATGCCGACCGCCTCGGCGCTGAGCGCGGCCATCGCGCGGTCGACCACGGTTTCGATCGCAGGCAGCGCATCGCTGCCGTCGCCGAGCAGCGCATCGGCAGGCAGTTGCACATCCCTGAGATCGAGGTTGCAGCCGCGCCCGCCACCGAGCCGTGCATAGTCGCGCAAGGTGAGGCCGGGTGTGCCATCCGGCACCAGGAACAGGCCAAGCTTGCCGGATGCGCCGTTGGCATTGGCAACGCGGGCGGAGACGATGATCTGGTTGGCCGATGCGCCGTCGAGCACCGCGATCTTGCTGCCGCTCAAAAGCCAGCCGTCGGCCGTTTTCGTCGCCGTCGTGTCGACATGGCCGAGATCGAACCGTGCGGCGCGCTCCGAATGCGCGAAGGCGAGCGTGAGCGCGCCCTCGGCGACCTTGGGCAGGATCGCCTGCTGCTGCGCCTCGGTGCCGCATTCGGCGACCAGCGCAGCACCAATCACGACGGTGGAGAGGAATGGCTCGGACACCAGGCCGCGGCCGAATGCCTCCATCAAGAGCCCGATCTCGATCGCGCCGCCGCCGAGCCCGCCATGGGCTTCGGCGATCGGCAGCGCCAGCCAGCCGAGCTCGGCGAACTGTTTCCAGATCGCGGGCGAATAGCCCAGCGGATCGTTCGCCGCCTTCTTGCGATGCTCTGATGTAAAAGTCTCCGCCACGAAGCGGTCGGCACTTTCGCGCAGCAGGCGCTGCTCGTCGCTGAGAGTAAGGTCCATCTGGTCTACTTCACGTTGGCGGTTTTTCTGACGGAGGGATGCAGACCCGCGGGGTCCACCACCATTCCGAATTCCTGCAGATTGTGCGCGTGGCAGAGCTGATGCAGCGCGAAGGCCTGATCGATCGCAGCAGGCTGCCCCATGATGTCGATCGAGCGGTTGACCGCCTCCTTGGACAGCTTCAGCGCGAAGGCAGGTTTGGCGGCGATCCGCCGCGCCAGCGCCAGCGTGAAGGAGGAGAGATCGCCGCGCGGCACCACGTGATTGACCATGCCGAGGCGATGCGCCTCGCCGGCGCTCCAGACGTCGGCGGTGAACAGCATCTCCTTGGCCTTGCGCGCGCCGAGTTCCCAGGGATGCACGAACCACTCGACGCCGCAGACCCCCATCGTCACCACGGGATCGCAGAACTCGGCGTCACTGCTCGCGACGATCAGATCGCAGGCCCAGGCCAGCATCAGCCCGCCGGCGATGCACTTGCCATGCACCTCCGCAATCGTCGGCTTGGCCAGATTGCGCCAGCGCCTTGTGATCTGCAGGTAGATCTCCTGCTCGCGCGCGAAGCGCCCATGCGCGTTGGGTTCGGCGAAGCCGCCCCAATTTCCGACTGGCGGGAAATCGACGCCCGCCTGGTTCTTGCCCGCCGGCCTGAGATCGTGACCGGCCGAGAAATGCGGGCCGTTGCCGGCGAGGACGATGACCTTGACCGCGTCGTCCTGCACCGCCTGGTCGAAGGCGGCATTGAGGTCGTAGGTCATCTGCAGGTTCTGGGCGTTGCGCGCCTCAGGGCGGTTCATCACGATCCGCGCAACCGCGGGCTCGGGCCGTTCGACGACAATCGTCTCGAATTGTTCAGACGCCAATGGATCCTCCCAGGATCGATTTTCTTGGATGATGAACGGCGCGGGGAGGGATAGGCAAGGGCCATCATCGGCAAAACCGCCCGCGAATCCCGCCACGCGGGATTGTCGCGCGAAAATCTGCTACCCTGATCGAGAATCCACCGGGAGGAACAACTTCATGCGCAAGCTTTGGACCGTGCTGGCAGCGCTGGCGACATTGAGCCTGACCAACTGCGGCTACAACGCGATCCAGACCAATGACGAGACGGTCAAGTCGAGCTGGTCGGAGGTGGTGAACCAGTACCAGCGGCGCGCCGATCTGGTGCCGAACCTCGTCAATTCGGTGAAGGGCTTTGCGCAGCAGGAGAAGGACGTGCTGCTCGGTGTCACCAACGCGCGCGCCAAGGTCGGCAGCATCCAGGCGACGCCCGAAGTGCTCAACGATCCGGCTGCGTTCCAGAAGTTCACGCAGGCGCAGGGTGAACTGACCAGCGCGCTGTCGCGGCTCCTGGTCGTGACGGAGAACTACCCGCAGCTGAAATCGGATGCGCTGTTCCGCGACCTGATGGCGCAGCTCGAGGGCACCGAGAACCGCATCACCGTGGCACGCAACCGCTATATCAAGGCAGTGCAGGACTATAATGTCGGCATCCGTACCTTCCCGAACAATCTGACCGCGATGGTGTTCGGCTACAAGGAGAAGCCCAACTTCACGGTCGAGAACGAGAAGGAGATTTCGACCGCGCCGAAGGTCGATTTCAATCCGGCGCCCGCGCCCGCGCCGTCGAAATAGCGCCGGCGTGCCCACCAACGCGATGACAGCCGCCCGCGTCTTCCTGCTCGCCTTCCTGCTGGGCTTCGTGTGCCCGGCGCGGGCCGAGGTCGCGGTGCCTCAACTCACCGGCCGCGTCGTCGATCAGACCGGGACGCTGTCGGCGAGTGACGTTGCGTCGCTGAACGACAGGCTGAAGGATCTGGAGACCCGCAAGGGCAGCCAGATCGCGGTCCTGATCGTGCCGACTACGGCTGAGGAAACGATCGAGCAGTTCTCGATCCGCGTGGCCGAGGCCTGGAAGATCGGACGCAAGAAGGTCGATGACGGCGCGCTGCTGGTGGTCGCCAAGGACGACCGGCATTTACGGATCGAGGTCGGCTACGGCCTCGAAGGCGTGCTGAGCGACGTCGTCACCCACCGCATCATCGACGAGGACATCACGCCGAAATTCAAGGCCGGCGATTTCGCCGGCGGCATTTCGGCCGGCATCGACCGCATGATCCGCCTGATCAATGGCGAGCACCTGCCGTCGCCGGAGCCCGAGCATTGGCAGGGTCCCAATCTCGTCGATCTCGCCAACCCGGTGACGATCTTTGTCGTCATCATCGCGGCGAGCGTGTTGCGTGCGATGCTGGGGCGTCTGCTGGGCTCGGCGGCAACCGGCGGCATCGTCGGCGTCTTCGCCTGGATGGTGGCCGGCTCGCTCGCCACTGCCCTGGTCGTCGGGCTGTTCGCTGCCGTTGCGGCGCTGATCTTCGGCGGATTGAATTTTGGCGGTCCGGCGGCCGGCTCGGGACCATACCGGCGCGGCGGCGGCTATTCCGGGGGCTGGTCCGGCGGTGGGGGCTGGAGCAGCGGCTCGAGCTCGAGCGACAGCGGCGGCTTCAGCGGCGGAGGCGGCAGCTTCGGCGGCGGCGGCGCTTCGGGGAGCTGGTAGGCATATGAGCATCAAGCGCATCGGCAAGCATCTGCTCGAACACCGCTGGCGTGTGCGGCGTGAGTTTCCGCCGCGCGTGCTCGATGCGATCGAGCAGGCGATCAAGGCCGGCGAGGCCACCCATTCCGGCCAGATCCGCTTCGTCGTCGAGGGGGCGCTCGACGGCGTGCCGTTGTTCCGCGATCAGCCCGCGCGGGAGCGGGCGCTCGACGTGTTCGCGCACTTGCGGATCTGGGACACCCATCACAACAATGGCGTCCTGATTTATCTTTTGCTCGCCGACCGCGACGTCGAGATCGTCGCCGATCGTGGCATTGACGCGAAGGTCGGCCGCGCCGGCTGGGAAGCGATTTGCCGCGCGATGGAAACGGACTTTCGGGCAGGCCGGTTCGAGCAGGGCGTGATCAAGGGCGTCGAGGCGGTGTCGCGGGAGCTGGCGCGGTACTTCCCGCATGTCGCCGGAGGCCCGAACGAGCTGCCGGACAAGCCGGTGGTGATTTGAGCGACCAACGATTTGGTCCCGTGCTCTTCATCCTCCCCTGGAGGGGGAGGATCGACGCGAATGCAATGAGCGGCGAGGTGGGGTGAGGTCTCTCCGCGTGAACGCTGCCCGGGTGGAGAGATCACCCCACCTCGGTTCGCATTGCGCTGCGCTTCATGCAAACCGATCATCCCCCTCCAGGGGAGGATAAGAATAAGAAGACCCCCTACGCCTTCACCGACGGCCGCTCACCCACGCGATTGAACCAAGCCACGATGTTGGCGTTCGATCGGTCCAGCGGCTGGCCGACCTGGTTGCCGAAATCGAGCCAGCAATACAGCAGCATGTCGGCGAGGGTGAAGCGCTTGCCGCAGATGTAGTCGCGGCCGTCGGCCAACTGGTTATCAAGCCACTTGATGCGGTTGGCGGCGATCATCTTCAGCCCGGGCGAGGCCTCGGGCGCGACTGGAATGCGCTTCTCGAAGAATTTCAGCGCCTCGCCGAAGCGATAGCCGTTGGCGAGCGGCTCGGCGATGTTGAGATCGACGCGGCGCGTCCACATCCGGCACTCCGCGCGCTCTTCCGGCGTGCTGCCGATCATGGCGGGCGAGGGGTGCTTCTCCTCGAGATACTCGCAGATCGCCGTGATCTCCGAGAGGTAGTTGCCGCAGTCGAGCTCGAGCGCCGGCATCTGGCCGTGCGGATTGCGCTTCAGATGTGCCTCCTCGCGGTTCTCGCCCTTGCGCAGGTCGACGGCCTGCTTGGGGATCTCGATGCCCTTCTCAGCCATGAACATGCGCACGATGCGCGGATTGGGGCCGATCGAGTCGTAAAGCTTCATGGTCCTCGCTCCCTGTTCTTCAGCGTTGTCGTTGCCGTTGTTGAACAGGCCATGCGCGGATTTGTCAAATGAAGCGCCGCACGTGCGGGCGCGCACGCGCGGGCATCAGTCGTTGCAGCGATTGCGCGCCGACCGCGCGGTCTGCTTGTCGTCATTGCGCCGGTTGAGGTGCGATTTCCGGCACGGACGGTCGCCCGCGATAGACCGCCAGACCCACGAGACCCACTGCCGCGGCGAACAGGATGTAGTAGACGGGAGCAGCCTTGTCGCCCGTCACCTGGACCAGCCAGGTGTTGATGAACGGCGCCAGCCCGCCGAACAGCATCACCGCGAGATTGTACATCAGCGATGCGCCGGTCGAGCGCACGCCGACGGGAAATATCTCGGTCATGAAGGCCGGCATCGGCCCGGCCAAGGCCCCGAGCAGGACCGCGACGATCTGCAACTGCCAGAGGTTCGCGGTGGTCGGGGCGGCGACGAGCCGCTGCAAGATCACATAGAACAGCAGGCTGTAGACGATCAGCGCCGGAACGAGCACCGCGCGACGACCGATCCGGTCGGAGAGCGCGCCGCAGGCCACCGCCACCGCCGCATTGATCACGCTGACGACGAGCAGGCCGAGCTGTGCATTCAGGATCGGCAACTTCAGCTCGGCGACCGCGTAGGTCGGCAGAAAGATCGCATTGACATAGTTGATAGCGGTACCAGCCGCGATCAGGCAGAACGAGGCAATCAGCTCGCGCGGATGTTCGGAGAACAACTGGCCGAGCGTGGTCTGCCTGCTCGGCCGCACTGTCGCGGCCCTCTCTGCGAGATACGCCTGGAATTCGGGCGACTCGTCGCACCTTTGGCGCAGGTACCATCCAGTCGGCCCGATCAGAATGCCGAGGATGAACGGCACGCGCCAACCCCAGCTCGCGAAGGCGTCGGGCGACAGGCCGAGATTGAGACCGATCGCCATCGCGGCACCGAGGCCAAACGCCAGCGATTGCGACACCATCTGGAACGAGCCGTAGAAGCCGCGCCGGCCGGGCGGCGCGAATTCGATCAGCATCGCGCTGGCGCTGCCGAACTCGCCGCCGGCGGAAAAGCCCTGGATCAGCCGCGCCAGCAGCAATAGCAGCGGTGCCGCGATTCCGATCGCGCCGTAGGTCGGCAGCAGGCCGAGCAGGCCGGTGCCGACAGCCATCAGCGATATCATCACGACCAGCGCCTTCTTGCGGCCGTGCTTGTCGGAATAGAGCCCGAACACCAGGCCACCCAATGGCCGGGCCGCAAAGGCGATCCCGAATGTCGCAAAGGTCAGCAGCAGCGAGGAATGCGGATTGTCCGCCGGAAAGAACAGCTTGCTCAGGATGCCGGCGAACAGGCCAAAGACAGTGAAGTCGAACCATTCGAGCGCATTGCCGATCGTGGAGGAGATCACCACCCGGCGGCGCATCTGCGCCATCGTGTCAACCTGCATTCGTTTCGTCTCCCCGCTGTCGGCAACGGCTTGCATCGCCGAGTCCGTGATTCTTATCGTTGCGCGCCGATCCTAATGCAAAGCCATGGCAGGCCACAACGGGCGCCTCGGCTGGGTCCGTGCGTCAGTCATCGAGCTTGTTGAGGTCACGCACCGACTGCATGATCGGCTCAAAATTCGAGCGCGCGTCGAGCGCGTCGAACAATTGCGCGGTGTCCTCGAGCAGGGCATGCGAGCGTTGCAGCGCGATCCGCACGTCGTCCTGCGGCGTGTCGGACAGCCGGCCATGACCCGACAGCAGGATCTTCGAATTGAGGCCCTTCAGCCGTTCCAGCGACTGGATGTAGTCGGCGATCGAGCCGGAGCCGAACACGCCGCCCATCACGCCGCCGGGCATCAGCGTGTCGGCGGCGAACAACAGCCCCTTGTCCTGATCGAACAGCGAGATGCAGGCCGAGGTATGGCCCGGCGTGTACATCACGTTGAGGCGGAAATTGCCGAGGTCGATCAGATTGCCTTCCTCGAGCCAGATGTCGATGTCGATCGGCACGTTCGGTTCGTTGAACATCTTGCGCAGCATCGAGAAGTCGTCGCGCAGCATGATCTTGTTGGCGGCGAGCCGGTGCGCCGCCATGTAGGCGCTGCCGTGGAAATGATAGGCCGCGCCGATATGATCAAGATGCTCGTGGCTCAGCACCACCATGTCGATCATCGCGGGCGTGATGCCGAGATGGTTCAGACAGGCGACCAGCGATGGATAGTTGGTCGACAGCCCGACGTCGATCATGATGGTCCGCTTGCTGCCGCGCACGAGATAGGCATTCGCCGCGCGGTTCTTGAAGCGGATCTGGTAGACGTCGTCGGCCGCCTGGATCAGCGTGGCGACGTCGGCCTCGAACAGTGTCTTGAACGGGCTTGGCTTGCGCTCGCTCATGGGGTGGCCGCCGTCCGGTAGGTGACGGCGTTGGACGCGCGCAGGCGTTTCGAGAGCGCATCCATCACCATCAGCGCGAAGGCCGGCTGCTGGCTGACCAGATAGACGAAGCGGGCGTGGTTGATCCGCATCACCCGCGTCGCGGGCGCGGAGGCGATCGCGGTTGCGGAGCGCGCCGAGCCGTCGATCACGGCCATCTCGCCGAAGAACTCGCCCTTGCCGAGGCTGACGATGACCGTCTTGTTTCCGCCATTGATCTTGGCGATGTCGACGGTGCCGTCGAGCACGACAAACAGCTCGCGGCCGGTCGAGCCTTCCTCAAAAATGACGTCATCGACATCAAATTCATTGATGCATTTCTCGATCGTCATGGCGCTCTCCTGCCTTCTGGCTGGAAGACACCGGTATGTTAATCGGGAAACCGCCGCGCGCAAACGGAGCTGACGCAGATTGCCGCATGGCAACATCGCCTAAATCCGGCCCGGAAAACTCCCTAAAATTTAGGTAATGGCGGAGCGGGGTAACCATTTCGCAAGCAATAAAAGTTACCGAATTGTCAACCCAGTCTGGAGACTTTGAACGTGAGTGAGCAGCAGAGCGAGCCGGTCAACGGTCAAGCCGGCGCCGAGACGGCGGCGAAGAGCGAGCCCGTGATGGCCGCGGCCGGTGTCGAGGCTGTCAGGCTTGCGCCCGAGCAGGAAGAGACGTCGCCAAAGGCCGACGCGCCCAGGATGGACGCGGCGAAGGTTGAATCCCCGAAGATTGAGCCGTCCCGGCTCGATCCCATGATTGAGGCCAAGATCGACGCGAAGATCGAGCCCACCAACATGGACGTGCCCAAGGTCGAGACCGGCAAGCGTGAAGAGCCGCGTTTCCCGGGCAAGCTGATGATCATGGCGCCCGGTGACCGGACCTGGGACCACGAGGCATCCGCCTCCAAGCCGGGCGCCGAGCAGGCCGCCAAACCGGCCGGCACGCGCCGGTTCGGTGCCATGGCCGCCGTAATTGCGCTGGCGACCGTGGCAGGAGCCATCGGTGGCGCGCTCGCGACCGCCGGGCTTGGCCATCTCGCCGCCCCCGCCGCTGCCTCCGTCAGAGATGTGGCTGCCCAGGATGCTGCAAAGGACGCCGCCGCCAAGGAAGTCGCGGATGCCTCCTTCGCCCGGATCGAATCCGAAATCGCCGCGCTCAAGGCCAATGTGGAGCAGACCGCCAAGGCCGGCCAGGCCCAGTTCAGCAAGGCCAGTGACCGGATCGAGAAGGTCGAGAAGGCCCAGGCCGAGCCGATTGCCAAGCTCAACAAGCTCAGCGAGACCGTCGACAAGCTCCGCGCCCCGCCGACGACCGTCGCCGCTGCGATGCCGGCCCGCGAGGTGACCGGTTCGGTCCCGCCGGCGACTGCCGCGGCAGCACCTGCGGCCCCCCCGAGGCCCGAGGTCGGCCGCCTGCCGGTGGTCGACGGCTGGGCGCTGCGCGACGTCGGCAATGGCGGCGCACTGATCGAGGGCCGCGGCGGCATCTACGAGGTTTATGCCGGCGATCCCGTCCCGGGTCTCGGCCGCGTCGACGCCATCCGGAAGCAGGACGGCCGTTGGGTGGTCATCACCAGCAAGGGCCTGATCGTCTCCCGCTGATCGACCAAACGCGACGATACCAAGGCGCTTCACCGCGATGTGAAGCGCCTTTTTTCTTGAATAGGGTTTGCCGTGCGGTGTTAGTGGGGCATGAGCCGCGCGCTGAAATGCCTCCTGGTGATGTCCATTCTGCTCGGTGGCGCCGTGCATGCACGCGCCGCGGAGGATCGCGCGCTCGAGCGCGGCACGGCGGTGATCGATCCCGCGATCCTGCGCGAACTCGATCATGGCCGCCTCAGTCTCGGCCGAATGCTCTCGCCGGAACGCTCCACCGACACGCCGCTGTCGAACCGCGATCTGTTCGGATTGCCTGCGATGGTGCCGGTGCGCGAGGCGCTCGATCGCGAGTTCGATCGTTATGTCGGAAAACACAGAGCAAGCCTGCCGAACGAGAGCATCGGGGTCGGCGACGGCTTTGCGTTTCAACTGTTCGACCGCACGCTGTTTGAATCCCCTGACGTTCGCTTCGTGCTGGCCGGCATCGTCAACCGCATGGATCGCGCCTATGTGGCGCCGAAAGATTGCGGCGAGATCCGGCTGATCTACCGGCTGACCCGCACCGACGTGCCGCTGATCGGCGAGAACGCGGTGTCGCAGCGGCTGCCGATGACGCTGAACCTGGTGCTGAAGGCGAAGGGTGACGGCAACGATGCGTCGCTGACCTGCCGCGAGATCGCGCGGCGCTGGCTCGCGACCGGCAGCGCACCGCCCGCGATGGAGAAATTGTTCGGCAAGGACGGCCCGCTCGACCTGATCGATGCACAGAATATCGATCGGATCGAGACCAATCTGCAGATCGCCCACGCGCCGAAATCGGCGGTGCGCGACTTTCGCACCGACTATCTCCTGAAAGTGTTCGACTATGACGGCGCGGCGAAACGCTTTGCCGAGGCGCCGCTGGAGAACCAGATCGATCGCGATCGCATTCTGGCCGACGAGGCGCTGAAGCGTGACTTCAAGACATGGCTGCTCGATCCCAGGCATTTTGCCGAGTTCGATCGCGGCACTTTGCTGATCCCCGATCGCTTCCTCGCAACCGGTGCGGTCGCGCCGACGCCGATCGGTTTTGATATCAGCGACTTGGAGCCGGAGTTCGGGCTGGTGCAGGGCGAGGGTGCGGCAGGCAATGCGCTGTTCTCGGAAGGTGACGTCGTCGGCGCGTTGCAGAAGGCCGCGGCGGGCGGAACAAAACTGCAAAACATCCAGTCGCTGGCCGGCTTCGAGCGGCGCCTGAACGACGTTACCTGCGCCGGCTGCCACCAGACCCGCGGCATCGGCGGCTTCCATTTCCCGGGCGTCGACTGGATGGCGGCAAGACCGTCGAACTCCACCGTGGTGCCGGCCTCGCCGCAGTTCTTCGGTGACCAGCCTCGGCGCCGCGACATACTCGCAAGCTTCCGCGACGGCAAGGCGCCGGATTTTTCGCGCGGCTTCTCCAACCGGCCGCAACTGCGCGCCAGCGCCGAGCTTGCCGGCACCGAATACAGCGATGGCTGGGGTGCGCATTGCTATCTGCCGGGCGCCAGGCCGGCCGAGACCGACCGCAGCTTTCGCGGCTGGACCTGCGCCGAAGGCCTCGCCTGCCAGGTCGCGGGGAAGATCTCGCGGATGGGGATGTGCTTCGTGAAGGGGCGATAATTCCAGCCGGAACCGAAGCGGCTGCGCGTCATTATTTGATGCTACATTGCGGTTCGCGACCACGACCCGAACAGCCCAGCCCTTGAGCGGAGACCGGCGGATGAGTGCTCCCGAGCAGGACAAGCAGCGCAACCGCGAGATCGCGGCCAACGAGGCCGAGCGTCAGGCGGTGAGCGCCGTCCGCGTCAGCAGCTGGGCGATCGGGCTCGCGGTCATCGTCGCCGTCATCGCCGTGGCCCTGGTCTGGGCCTGGATGAAAAGATAGTCACTCACACGTAATGCTTCAGCCGCGGCCGCGATCCGGGTGAGGGGTACAGGTTTCACCTGCATCTGTGCTCCCGGGGGAAGCCTGTCTCCCCGCAAGAGCGCGGCGAGGGAGGAGCAGCATCAGTTCGACCTCAGGCCACCGCGCCGGAGGCGCGCAGCTTCTGGATCGTGGCCTCATCGTAGCCGGCCTGGCGCAGGATCTCGTCGGAGTGCTCGCCGACCTCGGGCGGCTTGCGCGGCTGCACCTTCTTGGCGCCGTCGATGAAGATCGGGCTGTTGACGGTCAGCATGGTGTCGTTCTCGAAGCGCACCAGCACCTCGTTCTCGATCATCTGCTTGTCGTTCGGGATGTCGTCGAGGATGCCGACGACGCCGAACACCAGGCCGTTGCCGTCGAGGATATTGCGCCATTCGGCGAGATCCTTGCCGGCGAACACCTCGTCGAAGATATTGATCAGCTCGACCGAGCGCGCGTGGCGGTCCGCCTTGGTGGCAAAGCGGGCGTCGGCGAGGAGGTCCTCGCGGCCCATGCAGCGCGCCAGCGTTGGCCACTGCCGGTCTTCGTTGAGCAGCGACAGGATCAGCCAGCGGCCGTCCTTGCACTTGTAGTGGTTGGTGACCGCGTTCAGCGCCTCTTCGCGCGGCTTGCGCTTCTTGAACTTGGCGCCGACGAGCTTGGCCTGCGCCAGCACGCCGTTGGCCCAGACCCCGTTGGCCATCAAATTGGTCGAGACATGCGAGCCCTTGCCGGTCTTCTCGCGCTGGAACAGCGCGGTGACGATCGCGCCATAGAACGCCATCGCACAGGGGTGATCGCCCATGCCGGCGACCGAGCGGGCCGGCGTGGTGTCCTCGTCGGCGCGCACCAGATCCATCAGGCCGGAGCGGGCCCAATAGGCGTTGGAGTCGAAGCCGGGCTTGTTGGCTTCCTCGCCCTTCTCGCCATAGCCGGTGAAGGAGGCATAGATCAGCCGGTCGTTGAGATGCGCAAGATGATCGTAGGTGATGCCGAGCTTCTGGCGCACCTGCGGCGGCATGTTGGTGATGAACACGTCGGCCTCGGCGACCAGCTTGTAGAGCACCTGCTGCGCGTCTGGTTTGGTGAGGTCGAGCGCGAGGCTCTTCTTGTTGCGGGCCTCGAGCATCCACGCGAAATTGTGCTCGCTTGCGGGATAGCCGGGCAAATTGGGCAGATTGCGGTAGGGATCGCCGGCGCCCGGCGGCTCGATCTTGATGACGTCGGCGCCGAAGTCGGACAGCACGGTGGCGGCCGCGGGCGCTGCGATGAAGCTCGCGCAGTCCAGGACCTTGAGCCCGTCAAAAATGCCTTTTTCCATCGTGCCGTCGCTCCCATGGCGCTTGTTGGTGTTTTTCCGGTAGCTGGAATTATCGTGTGCGATGATCCCGATCGGACCGCCATTTGACCCATCTCAGGGGCACGATGCAACGGCTTGTTGGGACGTCATTGCGAGCGGAGCGAAGCAATCGATACCTCAACTCGGGGATAGATGGATTGCTTCATAGCTTCGCTCCTCGCAATGACGGCGACTGCTACTCCACCCCCGCCATCAGCGCGGCATTGCCGCCCGCGGCGGCGGTGTTGATCGTCACCGTCTGCTCGGTCGCGAAGCGTGTGAGGTAGTGCGGGCCGCCGGCCTTGGGGCCGGTGCCGGAGAGGCCGTTGCCGCCGAACGGCTGCACGCCGACGACCGCGCCGATCATGTTGCGGTTGACGTAGATGTTGCCGACCTGGAGACGGTCGATCACGTGCTCGATCGTATCGTCGATGCGGGAATGGATGCCGAGCGTCAGCCCAAATCCAGTTGCCTCGATCGCGGCCAGCACGTCGCCGAGCCGTTCGGCGCGGTAACGCACGACATGCAGGATCGGGCCGAACACCTCCTCACGCAGCTGGCTCGCCGTCGCCAGTTCGAAGATGTGTGGCGCGACGAAATTGCCTGCCGGGGCCTCGCCGGCGAGATGCACCCGCGCCTCCTGCTTCATCCGCGCGATATGCGCATCGAGCCGCTGCTTGGCCTCCGCATCGATCACGGGTCCGATATGCGTCGACGGTGCGGAGGGATCGCCGATCTTCAGTTCGCGCGCGGCGCCGGCGATCATCTCGATCATCCGGTCGGCAACGTCGTCCTGCACGAACAGCAGCCGGAGCGCGGAGCAGCGCTGGCCGGCGGAACGGAACGCCGAGGTGACGACATCGTCGGCGACCTGCTCGGGCAGTGCGGTTGCATCGACGATCATCGCATTGATGCCGCCGGTCTCCGCGATCAACGGCACGATCGGCCCGTCCTTGGCCGCCAGCGTCCGGTTGATCGCGCGCGCCACCTCGGTCGAGCCGGTGAAGACCACGCCGGCGATGCCGGGATGACTGACCAGCGCGGCACCGGCCGTGCCATCGCCCTGCACCAGATGCAGGGCCGATGCCGGCACGCCCGCTTCGTGCAGCAGCGCGACGGCCTCGGCCGCGATCCGCGGGGTCTGCTCGGCCGGCTTTGCGATCACCGCATTGCCGGCCATCAGCGCCGCCGTCACCTGGCCGAGGAAGATCGCGAGCGGGAAATTCCATGGCGAGATCGCGACGAATGCACCGCGGCCGCGCAGCTCCAGCATGTTGCTCTCGCCGGTCGGCCCGGGCATCGCCTCGCCTTGCCCGAACAACCTCCGGCCGAGCGCCGCGTAGTAGCGGCAGAAGTCGATCGCCTCGCGCACCTCCGAGAGTGCGTCGTCGAGCGTCTTGCCGCCTTCGCTCTGCAGCAAGGCGAGGAAGTGCGCGCGGCGCTGCTCGAGCAGGTCCGCGGCCTTGTCGAGGATCGTCGCACGCTGGGTGGCCGGCGTGCCATCCCACGCCTTGAAGCCGCCGCGGGCGGCGGCGACCGCGGCATTCGCCTGTTCGACCGTCGACGTCGCGACCATGCCGGACGCGACCTTGGGTTCGATGGCAATCGAAGACGTCAGCGCGTCGAGCGCCTTTCGTTCGCCGAATTCGATGCCGTGCGAATTCTCGCGCTGCGGCCGATAGAGATCGGCGGGCAACGGAATTCCGGAATGCGCAGCGTTGGTGTCGGCACCGATGATCTCGGCCGGGCGGCGCAGCAGGCCCACGATGGATACGCGATTGTCCGCCGCCAGCGCCACGAAGGACGAGTTGGCGCCGTTCTCGAGCAGCCGGCGCACCAGATAGGCGAGCAGGTCGCGGTGGCTGCCGACCGGGGCATAGGTGCGGTGGGCGATCTCCGGCCTGTCGTCGCCAAGCTGGGCGTAGAGCGCTTCGCCCATGCCGTGCAGCCGCTGGAATTCGAAGCTCGCGGGATCATCGGACAGTTCGAGGATGGTCGCGACCGTCAGCGCGTTGTGGGTGGCGAATTGCGGAAACAGCCGCGGCCGCAGCGCGAGCAGCTTTCGCGCGCAGGCGACATAGTTCAGATCGGTCATCGCCTTGCGGGTGAACACCGGATAGCCGTCGAGCCCGCGCTCCTGCGCACGCTTGATTTCGGTGTCCCAATAGGCGCCCTTGACCAGGCGCACCATCATCCTGCGGTCGAGCGCCCGCGTGAGTGCATCGATATAATCGATCACCTCAGCGGCGCGCTTCTGATAGGCCTGGATCGCAAGCCCAAAACCGCTCCAGCCGGCGAACGACGGGTCGGCGAACGCGGCGGCAATGACGTCGAGCGACAGCTCCAGCCGGTCGGCTTCCTCGGCATCGACGGTGAAGTTGAGGTCGAACGCCTTGGCGCGGCGCGCCAGATCGATGAGTTGCGGCACCAACTCGGTCATCACCCGGGCGTGGCTGACCGCCTCGAAGCGCGGATGCAGCGCGGAGAGTTTCACCGAGATGCCGGGCCGGTCGGGCAGGGGCTGATCGCCGGCCGCCTTGCCGATCGCATCGATCGCGCGGGCGTAGGACTCGAAATAGCGGCGGGCGTCGTCGGCGGTGCGCGCGCCCTCGCCAAGCATGTCGAAGGAATAGCGCGAGCCGCGCGCCGTATGTGATTGCGCCCGCGCCAGCGCCGCCTCGATGGTCTCGCCGAGCACGAAATGGCTGCCCATCAGCCGCATCGCCTGCCGCGTCGCGGCGCGCACCGCCGGCGCGCCGAGCCGCTTGGTCAGCCGGCCTATCGTTCCTTGCGGTGTTTCACCGGGCTGGATCACGCGGGCCGACATGCCGAGCGCCCAGGCCGAGGCGTTGACCATGAACGCGCTCGATCTGGTCTCGTGGTTGACGAAGTCGCCCTGGCCGAGCTTGTCCTCGATGAACTGGTCGGCGGTGCGCGCGTCGGGCACCCGCAGCAGCGCCTCCGCCAGCACCATCAGCGCCAGGCCCTCCTTGGTCGATAGCGCGAACTCGCGCAGCATGTCCTCGACCCCGCCGAGCGGGTCGTCGTTGGCCCTGATCGCCTCGATCAGGCGCCGCGCGGTGCGGTCGACCCCGGCCTCCTGGTCCGCGCCAAGCCTGGCATCCCGGCGCAGGCGGCCGGCGATCGCGGTGTCATCGGGGGCGTAGGACGCGCTGAACGGGGGCGGGAGCGGGGACGGGGCTGGCATGATGTTTCCTTGGCGGTCCTTGTCGGTTCCTTGGCGATTCCTTGGGGTTGCACCGGAACACCTACGCGCGGTCGCGCCGTAGTTCGATAGACAAATTAGCAGATTTGCCTTAGAAAATCCGGACTATTCCAGATATTGCCGTGGATATGACAGAGATAGACAAGACAGACCGCAAAATCCTCTCGATCCTGCAAGGGGATGGCCGGATTGCCAATGTGGAACTGGCCGAGAGGATCGGCCTGTCGCCGACCTCGGTCGGCGAGCGGTTGAAGCGGTTGCAGCGTGACGGCTTCGTCGAGGGCTATGGCGCGCGGCTCAATCCGCACCGGCTCGGGCTCGGCCTCCTGGTGTTCGTCGAGGTGCTGCTCGACAAGACGACGCCCGATGTGTTCGAGCGCTTCGCCAAGGCAGTCCAGATCGCGCCGGAAGTGCTGGAGTGTCACATGGTGGCCGGCGGCTTCGACTACCTGGTCAAGGCGCGCGTCGCCAACATGAGCGCCTATCGCAGGTTTCTCGGCGAGACCCTGCTGGCGCTGCCGGGCGTGCGCGAGACGCGAACCTACGCCGTGATGGAGGAAGTCAAGCGCGACGCGCCGCTGCCGGTCGGCTGATAGGCTCCGGATCTGATCCACAGCCATGCGCAGGATGTACCCAGGATGTACCCAGGATGTCTTGGCATCGCGACGCACCCGCGATAATTCTGCCCTCATTTGGGGGCCGCGACATGGACGATGCCAATCAGCCGATAGGTGCGAAGCGAGCCGGGGTTGCCGGCGCGTTATGCGCAGCCGTCTTGTCGCTGTTCGCGATGACGCCGTCTCGCGCGGCCGAGTTCAGCTCAGGCATCATGCAACTCTATACATCGGTTTCGATCTATCCGCCGTCGGCCTCGGCGATGACGGTGTGCTACGGCTTCGTCTGCCGGCGCCGCGAGATGCTCGACTTCAGCGGAGCCGACCGGGCGGCCCTGACCAGGATCATGGCCACGGGCCGCGCCAACGCCGCCGCCGAACGCGCGGCCGTGCAGAAGGCCGTGATCTGGTTCGACCGCCGGATGGGGCCGATCCTCGGCACCGACAAGCGCGTGGCGAAAGCGGACTTCCGCGCCAACGACGACAAGCACAATTACGATTGCTGGGACACGACGCGCAACACGACCAGCCTGATGCTGGTGATGCAATCGTGGAACCTGTTCAAGTTCCATGACGTCGGGGATCCCCACTACCGCGGGTTTTCGTTGGGACAAACGCCGCACAACACCGCTGTTCTGCTCGAACGCGCCACCAAGGTGGAATGGGCCGTCGATCTCTGGCCCCGCGGCTATCTGCAACCGCCTGACGTCATGACCGTCGCCAAATGGGTGACGGAAGATTGAAAGGCTGAACGTTCCTGCCGCGCGCGTTCCGTTCACGGCGCAGCATTTTCCGTCACGACCCGGGCATGATGGAGAGAGACATATCCCCCGATTGTCGGTGAGGCTGATGTGCGGCGGGCCACGGCAATTGGGCGGTGCCGGATGTAACGGTCAAATGGCCAATAGCGGCACGCGATCGGTGGCGGCCGAAAAAAGTTCAGCGCCGTGGCGCGCGGGCGCCGTGCCCGCTCCGCCGAACGTCACGTCGTGTGATGTTGGATCGGCCCTCACTCCCGGATCGATCTTGTCCGAGAGTGCGCCGCTGGATCTCGCGCGGTGCGCTAGACCTTGAGGTTCTCGGCTGACGTCTTGCCGCGATTGGCAATCTCTTCGTATTCAACAGACTGGCCTTCGTTGAGGCTCTGAAGACCGGCCTTCTGAACTGCTGAAATATGAACGAAAATGTCCTTGCCGCCTGTAGCGGGCTGGATGAATCCATAACCCTTGGTCGGGTTGAACCACTTCACTGTACCTTTGGGCATTCCAGTCGTCTCCGCGGAATCAATCAAAAACAGACCAGTCGGTCCCCGCACAAACCGGCTTGTCCGTACCGCACAGGATAGCAGTTTGAAAAAAGCTGGGTAGATCAAACCACGGTGTGTTTTTGCCCGGAAACAACCTGCTTTGCAGGGTTTTGGTGGCGGATTGCCTGTTTCGTGGTCAATTGTTGCGCTGCAAAAAAGATCGGTTCCACTGAACCGAAATTGGATCAATGGCCCCCCGCGCGCGGGCTTTCTGCCATTGCGCGGGGGGATGGATCGGCCGCGTCTCAATAGGTCGCGGAAAGATACTCGACGATCTTGCCGACGTCGGCCTGGTCGATCGGCGCGCCGTAGACCTTGATCATCTTGGTCACCTCGGCCTGCCAGAAGTCCTTCTTGAACTTCTCGCCCTGCGGCTGGGTCTTGATGTAGTCGGCCGAGTGGCAGGCGGTGCAGTTGTTCTGCACCACGTCGAGGTTGGGACCGGGCTTGAAGGTCGCAGTCTCCTCGGGAAGCGTGTAATTGACTGGCGCGGCCATCGTAGCGCCGATCGACAGCATGGCGATCGCGGCGAGGGAGGGAAGCAGCTTGCTGGTCATGATGCTTCTCCTCACGCCGCGGTGACGCGCACGGTTTCGACGACGTTGCGCAGATAGCCGGCGGGATTCCACAACGGATCCATCGGCTGGGTGTCGCCGGCATTGTTGGTGGCGCGCACCTTCAGATCCGAGGCGCCGGCCGGGAGCGCTACCTTCAGCTTCCATTCGCGGAAGGCGTATTTGCCGAGGTCCTTGCCGAGCTTGGCCGGTGTCCAGCTCTTGCCGCCGTCGATCGAGACCGCGACCTCCTTGATGCCCTTGCCGCCGTCGAAGGCGATGCCGCGCAGCATGGTGCGGCCGGCCTTCAGCTTCTCGCCGTCGGCAACGCTGGTGATGAATGAACGCACCGTGAAGCGGTTGATCGGGATCGTCGCCTTTGGTGTGGTGCCGGGCTCGACCGCGTTGTTCGGCGTATCCGGGATCCGGTAGGCGGATTTCATCCAGAAGCCATCGAACACACTGTCGATCACGGTGATCTCGTTGAGGTGCTTCACCCAATAGGTGCCGTAATAGCCGGGCACCACGAGGCGGAGCGGGAAGCCGTTGAGGAACGGCAGGTCCTCGCCGTTCATGCCCCAGGCCAGCATCACCTCGCCGTCGCGCGCATGGTCGATGTCAAGCGCCTTCACGAAGTCAGGCGTGGTGTCCATCACCGGACCGTCCATGCCATTGAAGGTGACCTGCTTGGCGCCGGCCTGCACACCGGCCATGTCGAGCACGGTCTTCAGCGGCACGCCGTGCCAGCGTGCACAGCCCATCGCGCCGTTGCCGAGCTGGCCGCCGGCGACGCGCGGGTTGAAGAAGCCGCGGCTGTTGCCGGAGCACTGGTTGACAGCGACGAGCTCGACAGCCTTCAGCTTCCGGATCTCCTTCAGCGACAGCCTCACGGGCTTGTCGACCTTGCCCTTGATCTCCAGCGTGAACTTGTCCGGATCCAGATCGTAGGGGATGCCGGCGAGGTGGTAGCGGACGAAGAACGCATTGTTCGGCGTGAGCGGTCCGTCGTTGAAGACCGCAAACGGTGTTTCCAGCTGCGGCGGCCGGGCGGTCAGGCCGATCATCGGGCGCTTCTGCGGGTAGCGCACCAGCGGCCGTTCGCCGTTGCCGAAGGGCAGCGTCACGGTGTCGAGGGCGAATGCGCCCCTTGATCCCAGCCCCGTCACCAAAGCGGCCAGGCCGGCGCGCTTCATCAAGTCTCGTCGATCGAGCATTCCGCTTCCTCCGAAGCTGTTCTGTCGTGAACTGGTCATCACCAGGCTCACCTTGGCTTGCGCGCCCTCGCATCATGGAATGCGCGCGGCGATCAATGTCGCATCGGGCAACTGCAAGTCAATTGAGCTTTCGCAGCGTCCACCGCCGCTGCGTCGCAACAACGAAAAGCCCCGGTCGCATGCGGCGACCGGGGCATTTCCATCAAGAAGAAGGTTCGATCAGTAGCAGACGTTCACGGTGCGATAGCGATAGCCGTAGGGCGTCAGCACCAGGCGGGTGACGTAGCAGCCGGAATCGACGAAGCCGACGGAGATGCCCGGGCCGCCCCAGAAGTGATGGTGATACGGATGCCAGAAGAACGGTTTGGCCGAAGCCGAGGTCGGCGCCAGCGCGGCGGCAGCAAGCGTTGCGGCAGTCGCGAGAGCAAGCGTGACTTTGCGAAGCATGGTCGTCTCCTTCAGATGCGCGTTGAACTCTGTCGCGGCGCGGTTGCAGTGTTACCCATCGCCAGTCAGTCGCATCCGGCACCGGGCGCGTTCGAGCATCTCCGCTCAACGCAGCTTCGGATGTGCGGCCGGTCACATTCGGTGAAGGGGGAGATGAACCGGTCAGGCCGCGACGGCGTGCCGGTCATCGACCAGCGTGGACAGGACGCGCGTTGTCTCGACGGTGCGCACAGTCATCGGCTCGTTGCGGCCGCGGATCGCGACCTCCTGCGCCGGCAGGGCATCGTCGGCGAGCCCTGCGGTGACGCGCACCTCGTCGGAGATGACCGCCTCGCAGGCCAGCGCTTTCGTCATGTCCTGCAGCCGTGCCGCGACGTTGACGGCATCGCCGAGCGCGGTGAACACCATGTGGTCGCGATAGCCGATGTCGCCGACGATCACCTCGCCGCCATGGATGCCGATGCCGAAGCGGATCGGCTCGCGCAAATCGTGGCTGAGAAACTGGTTCAGCTCGTCGATATTGGCTGCGATCAGCGCCGCCGCGCGCAGCGCCTGGCGGCAGGCCACCTGCCGGTCGGCGGTGAGCCCGAACAGCGCCAGCATGCCGTCGCCGATGAACTGGTTGGGCCGGCCGCCGGCTTCCAGCACCGCCTGCGACACCGCGCCGAGGAAGCGGTTGACGATGAACACGGTGTCGAACGGCAGCCGCTTCTCGGCAAGTTGCGTCGAGCCGCGCATGTCGACGAACATGCTGACGAGATAACGCTCCTGGCCGACCCGCGTCGGATTGGAGGCGTGCGCATTCGCCGACATCGTGTGCGGCAGGAACAGCTGGAAGAAGGCCAGGTCGCTGGTCGGCCGCAGCTGACAGGCCAGCCGGATCGACGGATCGTCGGTGCCGACCCGGTGCAGCACGAAGGCTTCGCGCGGCGAAGGCTCGGGGAGGGCGGCGTGATCGCCGATGATGCGGATGCGGCAGGTCGAGCAGCGCGCACGGCCGCCGCAGACGCTCGCATGCGGCACGTTGTAGCGCAGGCTCGCTTCCAGCACGCTCAATCCCTTCGGCACCCGCAGCGTGCGGCCGTTGCCATAGGACAGCGCGATCATGCCGCCGCGGCGTTCCAGCAGGGCACGCGCGCCCCGCGCCAGCAGCACGAGGCCGAGCAGGGCGAGATAGCCGGATGTCAGGCCACCCGTGATCTTCTCGAGCGTGGCAGCCTGGGCCGCCGTGCCGAGCTTCTGCACCGACAGCTCCTCGCGGCGCCAGTCGGGATCCTGATAGTCCTCCATCGTGGCGCGGCCGCCCTGATAGATGCCGAGCATTGCCAGGGTCGGGATCAGCACAGCCGTGGCCAGCAGGAACGGCGCAGCGCGCGGGAAGAACGCGCGCAGCCGCAGCCAGAAATACAGCCCGATGCAGCCATGCACCCAGGCGATCAGCAGCACCGCAAACATCAGCCACAGCCGGACCGGCGAGGCGATGAAGAAGGTGTAGAGCTCCTGCGGGTAGAGCTTTTCGTGCCCGTACAGGGTCTGGCCGAGCCGCACGCCGACGATGTGGATGATGATGAAGACCGGGATGCTCAGGCCGAGCACCAGCTGCAGCGGCTCGATCGCCTTCCAGTGGAACTCGCGGCGCTGATACAGCGCCCAGATGCCAAGGCCGGTATGCACCAGGCAGGCGCCGTAGAACACGATCGCGACCGGCAGGAACTGCCAGAATTCGGTGTGGTAGTGCACCCCGATCGCCATCGCCTCCGTCGAGATATTGCCGAGCGCGTGGTTGAGGAAATGGCTGATCAGGTAGGCGAACATGATCGCCCCCGTGACCAGGCGAACCTGCCGCTGGCCGACGCCGCGGGCCATTTCCTGCAAATGTTCGCGCGCGGGGGAGGCCATGTGATTCATATCGGCAATTCTAGTGCTTAATTCCCGCGCTGAACACCACCGCGGGTCCGGACGGGCCGCGGTAGCGGGCACGGCAGCACGTTGACACTCCGTTAAGAGTCGAACAAAAAGCGCCGTGACGATAGCCCGAGCCCAATCCGGAGCCGATAACATCAGCGTTAAGCCGGCCCGCTCGCGCGCGCCGGATTGGCGCGGCGTCATCGCCGTGATCGTCGCCATGACCGCGATGCGGCTGGTCTATGCCCATGCGCTCGATCTGCGCACCGACGAGGCCTATTACTGGACCTGGTCGAAGGAAAACGTGCTGTCCTTCCTCGACCATCCCCCGATGGTCGCCTGGTTCATCCGTTTTGGCACAGCTGTTCTCGGCGACACCAATCTTGGCGTCCGCATCAGTGGCATCGTGGCGATGCTGGCCACCCAGCTGCTGCTCGCGGACATCGTCCGCCGCGTGACATCCAACAATGTCCGCGCCGTGATGCTCGCGCTGCTGCTGCCGGAGGCGGCGCTCTATTACGGATTGTTAATGGCCAAGGTCGCGCCGGACACGGCGCTGATCCCGTTTTCGGTGGCGATGCTGTGGTCGCTGGTGCGGCTCGCGCAGAGCAATGACGGGCGCTGGTGGCTCGCCGCAGGGCTGTTTGCCGGGCTGTCGCTGCTGTCGAAATTCACCGCGATCATGTTCGCGCCGGCGGTGCTCGCCTTTGCGCTGGTGCCGGACTGGCGCTGGCGCTGGCTGCGCAGCCCGTACCCCTACCTTGCCGCGCTGATCGCGATCGTCGTGTTCTCGCCGGTGCTGATCTGGAATGCCGAGCATGACTGGGCCTCGTTCCGCTTCCAGGCGGTGCGCGCCACCGTCGAGCGCGATCTGACGTTCCGTACGCTCGGCGAGTTCATCGGCATGCAGTTCGGCCTCGTCGGCTTCGTGCTGCTGCCGGTGACGCTGTTCGGGACAGTGCTGACGGCATGGCGCGGCTATGCCAGGCGCGAGCCGGTCGCGATCCTGCTTGCAACCGCGGTGCTGGTGCCGTTCGTCTATTTCCTCTGGAAGTCGCTGACCTTGCGGGTCGGCGACACCTGGCCGATGTTCCTTTGGCCGGCGGGATTTGCGGCGGTCGCCATCAACGTCACGCGGATGCCGTTCGAGGGCTGGTCGGTCGGGCTCATCAAATCGACCGTGTCCTGGGCGCGGACTGCGATCACATCGGGCATCGTCTTCGTCGTCTGCGTCTTCCTCTATTACATGTTCGCGCCGTGGAATCTGATCGGCCGCACCGATCCGATCGGCACCGAGGCAGGCTATGATGTGGTCGCCGCGCATACCATGGCGCAGGTGCAGGCCACCGGCGCAACCTGGGTCGCGACCACGGATTACCGCACCTATGCGATGCTGCGCTGGATGCTGCGCGGTCGGGTGCCAGTGATTGAGGTCAATGAGCGCGGCCGCTTCCAGGGCTTTGCCGATCCCGGCATGAGTCAGATCCGCGATCACGTCGGCATCTATGTCGGGCGCGAGCCCGAGAACAATCTCGCGCTATGGAGCGAAACATCAGCGGTGCGCCAGCCGCTGGAGCGCGTGACGCGCAGCTGGCGCGGCATGGTGATGGACACCTATGCGCTGGAGAAGATCAGCGGCTGGACACCAGATCTGTCGCCGCCGCCGGACACCACGTTCTTCCGCTGGCGCGTGCTGGCCTTCTCCTTCTCCCCGCCTGCGGGGAGAAGGTCGGGATGAGGGGGAGTCTCCGCAGGGACGGTGAAAGACGGACTCGTGGAGATTCCCCCTCACCCTGATCGCATCTGGCGATGCGATCAGGCCTCTCCCCGCAAGCGGGGCGAGGCGAAGACTGCTATTCCTCTTCCTCGCGCTTGCGGATCAGGTCCTTCGCCAGATCGGTCAGCGCCGGGCGCGGCAGCGCGTTGAAGGGGAGCGGGCGGGTGACGTCGATCGCGGCGAGGCCGAGGCGGGCGGTCAACAGGCCGTTGAGCATGCCTTCGCCGAGGCGTTGTGACAGTTTTGCCGCGATGCCGTGGCCGAGCATCTGCTGGATAAGGCTGTCGCTCGCGGCCATGCCGCCGGTGATCGCCAGATGCGCGATGACGTGGCGCAGCAGGCGGATCATGCCGAGCGCGCCGGGCCGGCCGCCATAGAGCCGCGCCAGCTGCCGGATCATCCGCAAGCTCGCCACGAACACGAACAGCACGTCGATCATCGCGCGCGGGCTGACCGCGGTGACGACCGAGACGCGCTGCGCGGCCGTCGACACCAGCCGCCGCGCCTCCTCGTCGAGCGGCGTCATCAGTTCGCGCTCGGCGAGGCGGATCATGTCGGCGCCGTCGATGATGTCGTCGGTGTGGCTCTGCAGAGCGCTGCGGGCGCGGGCGAGCTGCGGGGTGTGGTGCGCGAGCTTGAGCAGGTCGGCAACAACAGCCCGGCTCGCGGTGCGGTCGTCGCTGATCAAGACCTCGGCCGCCCGCAGATGCAGCTTCTCGATGGTCGCCAGCCGCGCCAGGCCGACCAGTTCGCGCGTGGTGACCACCGCGAGCGCCACCGTGGCGATGACGGCGAGCCCGAGCCCGAGGACGCCGAGGCCTTCGTTGCGCGCGAACAGATCCTCGACCAGGTTGATCACGCCAAGCCCGGTGCCGAGCACCACAAGGCCCGCGACCGCGCTCCAGAACAGCGTGCCCCAGCGGAAGCCGCGGCGCACGGGCAGCAGCGGCGTATCGACCGGCACCGGGAGCTGCGCGGGCTCGGCCTCGGGCACGATCTGGATGGTGCCGCGGCTGAGGCGGCCGCTGTCGTCCGGATCCGTCACGACCACGCCGGGATCGTCGAGCTTGAACGTCGCCGGCCGCCGCGGGGGCGTCTTCTCGTTCATTGCAGTTTGTCTCCGATCAGGAACTGGAGAGCGCGGTCAAGGCGGATGTGAGGCAGCGCCGGCTCCGCATCGCCGCCTCGTTCCAGCTTTGGCGGCCGGAAGCGCAGGAAACGATAATCGGCGGCCTCGGCGCCGGCGCTGGAGAGGCCGCGGAATCCGCCGTTGAACAGCTCCTCCGGATTGTCGGGCAGGTCGCCCGGAAAGGTCGCGACTTCAGTCTCGCCGTCCAGTGTCCCGCCATTGGCGACCTCGCCCTGCGCCGGCGTGCCGAGGATCGATGGCAGCCGGTCGCGGCCGCGCTGCACTTGAGCTTCGCGCGTGGCGCGCACCGCGGCGAGCGCCACCACGTCTATGGCTGCGCCGGCATATTCGGCGCGCTCGGCGGCCTTGGCCACGATCCGCCGCAGCACGGCTTCCAGCCGGTCGTGGCTCTGGTGATGCAGATGGTCGGCCTTGGTCGCCGCGAACAGGATGCGGTCGATGCGCGGCCGGAACAGCGCGCTGAGGATCGTGCCGCGGCCGATCCGGAAGCAGTCGAGGATGCCGGCGAGCGCCGCCTCGAGATCGTGCAGCGCCTCGGGGCCGGCATTGAATGCGGCCAGCGCATCGGCCAGCACGATCTGGCGATCGAGCCGCGCGAAGTGGTCGCGGAAGAACGGCCGCACCACGACGTCCTTGTAGGCCTCGTAGCGCCGCCGCATCATTGCCCACAGCGAGCCGTCGGGCGCGCTGCCATCCACGGGCACGTCGAGCGGCGCAAAGGTCAGCGCCGGCGTATCGGCGAGGTTGCCCGGCATCAGGAAGCGGCCGGGCGGCAGCAAGCTCATCGCGAAACGCTCGTCGCGGCAGGCGCGCAGATAATCGGTGAACAGTCTTGCTTCGGTGCGTGCGGCCTGCTCGTCCTCCTTGGCCTCGGGCTTCAGCGTTGCGAGATGCGCGTGCCATGGCGTCGCCAGTTTTGCGCGCAACGGCTCGCGCGACAGCGTAAGGCTCTCGGCCGACCATTGCTCGTAGCTCTTGTTGAGCAGCGGCAGGTCGAGCAGCCACTCGCCGGGATAGTCGACGATGTCGAGGGTCAGCGTGCGGTCCGCGCCATTTTGCCGCTGATACTCGATCACGAGGCGGAGCTCGGAGATGTCGGTGGTCGAACTCGGCCAGGTCCGCTCCTCGATCAGGGTGCGGACATGGTTCTCGTAGGCGAAGCGCGGCACCGCATCGTCGGGCTGCGGGGCGAGATAGGCGCGCGCGATCCGCCCCGAGGTATAGGCCTCGAACACCGGGAAGCGGCCGCCACGGGTCAGGCCATGCACCAGCGCGGTGATGAACACGGTCTTGCCGGCCCGCGACAGGCCGGTGACGCCGAGCCGCACCGTCGGCTTGAACAGGCCCTCGCTGTAGTCGAGCAGCGCCCGCGCCGACAGACGCGCTTCCTCGACGATATCAGAGAAGCGGGGGGGCATGGAGGGTTGACGAAAAGACCAGGCAGGAGGAGCCAAAAAAGGCGGGCGATCACCCGCAAGTTGGCGATTATCGGGCCAAAATCAAGCTTCACATTTCCGGCGCCTTTGCGGGCGAGGGATTGCAGGGGGATTGAACGCGTCACGCCACCCCATGGTCAAATCGGCACACCGGAAAGCCTGCATGACGGTCTTTCGCCTGAAGCAATTCTCGACCTCGATCCACGCGGCCGGCGCCGCGTTGTGGAACTATGACCGCGCCGAGCTGATCGCCGACGGCGTCGTCCATCTCGTCGGCGTCTGTTTCGGGCTGGTTGCCGCCACCGCGCTGATCGTGCTGACCGCGGTCTATGCCGGCCCGTTCGATATTGCCGTGGTCTCGGTCTATGTCGCGGGCCTGCTCGCGATGCTGACGCTGTCGGCGATCTATAATCTCTGGCCGGTGTCGCGCGCCAAATGGGTGCTGCGGCGCTTCGATCACTCCGCGATCTACCTGTTGATCGCCGCGACCTACACGCCGTTCATCGTGGAACTGAAGGACAGCATTTTCGCGATCGCGCTGCTGGTCGGCGTGTGGTGTGTCGCGATCGTCGGCATCTGGCTGAAGCTCGCCTATCCCGGCCGCTTCGACCGGCTCGCGGTCGGGCTTTATCTTGCGATGGGCTGGAGCGGCATCATGCTCTACGACGCCGTCGTGAAGGCATTGCCGGCGAAGGCACTCGGCTTCGTGCTGGCGGGCGGCATTCTCTACAGCTTCGGGGTGATCTTCCACTCATGGCGGCGGCTGCGCTTCCAGAACGCGATCTGGCACGGCTTCGTGCTGCTCGGGGCCGCCTGCCACTATACGGCGGTGTTCGACGTCGTGCTGGCGAGCTGAAGTTCTCGCCATCCGCGGCGGATGGGCTATCATAAGCCCGTAGGCCCGTCCTGCTCTCTCCCGTCACCCCCGCGCAACGGCTTTGCCGTCGTCGCTGGAGGAGCGCGGCACGCGCGTCTCGAAGGGTCGACGCCACCAGCCGGGCCGTGCATCCTTCGAGACGCGCTCCGCGCTCCTCAGGATGACGGGATAGATAGATGGGTGAGCAACGTGACAGCGCTCAAGCAAAGAAATCGGGAGGATAGCCATGCAGGTGGCAGGTAAGGTTGTGGTGGTCACCGGCGGTGGCAATGGCATCGGCAAGGCGTTGTGCGAGGCGTTCCACGCCGCGGGTGCGTCCAAGGTCGTGGTGGTCGACCTCGACCATGCGGCGGCCGAGCAGGTCGCGGCCTCGGTCGGCGGCGCCGCGTTCAAATGCGATGTCGGGCAGGAGAAGAACATCCTGCACGTGATCGACGAGACCGAGCGCATGTTCGGCCCGATCGCGCTGTTCTGCTCCAACGCCGGGATCGGGGGCGGCTTCGATCCGCTGTCGAAAAATGCCGGCGGCACCTCGGACGAGCCGTGGTCGCGAAGCTGGGCGATCCATGTGATGGCGCATGTCTATGCCGCGCGGCATCTGGTGCCGCGCATGAAGGCGCGCGGCGGCGGTTATTTCCTCAACACGATCTCCGCGGCGGGCCTGCTGTCGCAGGTCGGCAGCCCGGCCTATTCGACCACCAAGCACGCCGCGGTCGGCTTTGCCGAAAACCTCGCGATCTCGCACCGTGCCGACAACATCAAGGTCTCGATCCTCTGCCCGCAGGGCGTCGACACCAACATGCTGCGTTCGATCCCGAAGGGCCCGCAATCCGGCGACGGCGATCTGACGGCGGAGCAGGTCGCGCAGGATGCGCTCAAGGGCATCGAGCAGGAGACCTTCCTGATCCTGCCGCACCCGCAGGTGCTCGGCTACATGCGCAAGAAGACCGAGAACTACGACCGCTGGATCGGCGGCATGGCCAAGATCCAGGCCAAGATGCGGGAGAGCTACGGGAAGTGACTCGCGAGAAAGACTGACCGCGCACGTCGCTGCGGTGTGAGGTGAGCGCGCTGGTCAGGCTCCCTCCCCCCTTGCGGGGCAGGTTTGGGGAGAGGGGTAAGCCCCGGGCGCGATGATTGATCAGAGTCTCGCTATCGCAGTTTCGCCCGTGTCGTTTAAGCACATTGAAAGAGCGTGCCGTGCGGTACCCCTCTCCCTAGCCCTCCCCGCAAGGGGGAGGGAACCCTTCCCCGGGTGCCATCCTCACGGGCCTCACCCCTTGCCGAGCTGCGCGATCTTGTCGCGCAGATAGGCGTCCATCAAATCGGGAGCGGAGGCACCGAACATCCTGATGCGGCCGGTGTGCAGCAACAGCAGCAGGCCGGTCGCGTGCGCGAAGCAATCCACCATCACGGTGTTCGCCTTCTGCCTGGACGCGCCGAGCGCCTCGGCGGCCTCCGCGATCGGATGCAGCGCGGCCTCCAGCGCGGCGTTCAGCTCATGATCGCGGTCGTGGCCGAGCCCGGCTGGCTTCATGCCGCCGCGGAACAGGTAAAAGCCGAGATCGAGGTCGCGCGGATGGTCCGCATAATAGCGGAAGAAGCCCATGCCGGCGGCGTGCAGCCTCTGTTTGGCTCCCCGGGTCGTCGCGACCGAAGCGCTGACGGCTTCGCCGAGCGAGGCCAGCGATTGCCGCAGCACCTCGGCATAGATCGCCTCCTTGGAATCGAAGTGGAAATAAAGCGCCGCCGGGGTGTAGCCGGCCCGCGTCGCGATCGCCCGCAGGCTCGCGCCCTCGAGGCCTTCTTCCGCGAACACGCTGCGCGCAGCATCCAGGATCAGCTCCCGCTTGTGGCGGCTGACCGCTTCCTTCCTGCTCTCGCGCATCTGCATCGGCGAATCCGTTCTTGACTCAATTCTAACAGCGTCAGATAATTTAACGATGTTAGAATAAATGAGCAAGGGAGAAGTGCCATGCTGATGACGGCCGCGGACTACCGGGAATCCCTGCGCCGCTACAAGCCGCGGGTGTTCGTCAATGGCGAGGCAATAGCGAGCGTCGCCGACGAGCCGTTGCTGGCGCCGGGCGTGGCGGGTGTCGGCGTGACCTACGATTTCGCGCACCGGCCCGAGCACGCGCGGATCATGACGGCGCGGCAGGGCACCTCGGGCAAGACCGTCAACCGGATGCTCCACATCAATGAGAGCTCGCAGGACCTGCTGTACAAGCTCGAAGCGGTGCGGCTGGTGTGCAGGACGTCGGGCTGCGCCCAGCGTTACCTCACCCACGATGCGCTCAATGGCCTCTATCAGGCGACCAAGCTCACCGACGATCGCCACGGCACCGACTACAGCCAGCGCTTCCTCAACTATCTGCACGAGGTGCAGGACCAGGACCTGACGCTCGGCATTGCCATGACCGATGCCAAGGGCGACCGTTCCAAGCGCCCGGGCTTGCAGGCCAATCCGGACGTCTATGTCCACATTAAGGAGCGGCGCCCCGACGGCATCGTGATCCGCGGCACCAAGGCGATCGTCACCGGCGCGCCCTACATGCACGAATTCCTGGTCATGCCCTGCCGCACCCATGTGCCCGATGACAGGGATTTCGCGGTGTGTTGCGCCGTGCCTGTTGATGCGCCCGGCGTCACCATCGTCGCGCGCCCGGCGGGCCGGCCCGGCGATGCATCGGCGAAATTCTCGGCGAAGTATGGCCAGTCGGTCGGCGTCGTGATGTTCGACGACGTGTTCGTGCCGCATGACCGCGTCTTCCTCGCTGGCGAGACCGAGGAGGGCGGTTTCCTCACCACGTCCTACGCCACGCATCACCGCCATTCCTGCATTGGCGCGCGTGCCGGCTTCGGCGATCTGTTGATCGGCGCCGGCGCGCTGATGATCGAGGCCAACGGGCTCGATGCCGAGAAGCACGCGCATATCCGCGAGGCGATGGTCGAGCTCATCACCATTACCGAGAGTTTCTATGCCTGCGGCGTCGCCTCCTCGGTCTACTGCACGAAGGATCCGGCCGGCTCGGTGAGCCCAGATGCGGTATTCTCCAATATCGGCAAGCTGCTGCTGGCGACCAAGATCTACGACATGCACCGTGTCGCGCATTACGTCTCGGGTGGGCTCATTGTCGCGCTGCCGGGTCCCGACGAGGACCACAATCCGGAGACGCGCGCCTCGCTCGCCGCGGTCATGGGGGGACGGCCCGATATTCCGGCCGAGCAGCGCGCCGAGGTGGCGCGGTTGATCGAGGACCTCACGGTGTCGCACGAAGCCGGCTGGTATTCCGTGATCTCGCTGCACGGCGGCGGTTCGCCGGAGGCGATGAAGCGCGAGATCTGGCGCAACTATCCGGTGATGGAGAAGGCCGAGCTGGTCGAGAATTTGCTCGGCCGCGGCCTTGTCGACGAAGGACAGCGGGTGTCGAAGCAGCCCGGCCGCTGCTGCGCCACCGGCTGCGAGGTGCCGGCGCCGTCAGCGGCGGCGTTGGAGCAGGAGCCAGTGCCTTCGTAGTAAGAGCCGTGAGTACATACAACCGTCATTGCGAGGAGCGGCAGCGACAAAGCAATCCATATTTCCGCTTGCTGGAAGCTGGATTGCTTCGCGGAGCCTGTCATCCGGCGGCGCTGCGCGCCGACCGGGTGGTTCGCAATGACGTGACGAGACCCTACTTCACGCCTTCTGCGCGTAAAGCAACGGCACCGCGGAATCGACCATCACCTCGATCAGGCTGGCGCCTTGATGCGACAGCGCGCGCTGGTAGGCGCCCGGAAGCTCGGCCGATTTCGTCACCCGCACCGCATCGCAGCCCATGCCTTCGGCGAGCTTGACGAAATCGATGCCGGGCAGGTCGAGGCCCGGCACGTTGCGCACCTGCATCACCTGGCTGAACGAACGCATCGCGCCGTAGCCGGAATTGTTCATCACAACGACCGTCAGCGGCAGCTTGCGTTGCGCGGCGGTCCACAGCGCCTGGATCGAATACATCGCCGAGCCGTCGCCGATCAGGCAGACCGTGCGCCCCGTGCTGCGGCCGAGCGCCATGCCGACCGCGGCCGGCAGGCTGTAGCCGAGGCCGCCGCTCGCCATGGTGTAGAAACTGTCCTGGCCGCGCATCGGCATCGCCTTCTGCATCAACGGGCGATGCGACGGCACCTCCTCGACCAGCGCATCGTGCGGTCCCATCGCGGCCGAGAGTGCATGCAGCGCGTATTCGGCAGGGATCGGGTCGCCGGCCGCGGGCGCAGGCGGCAGGACGCGGCCCGGCGATGCGGTGCGTTTGGTCTCGGGCAGCAGCTCGAGCAGCGCCGACAGCGCCGGCTTCATGGTGGCGACGATGCTGTGGCCGGTGGGCGTCATCGCGGCGGCATCGGGATCGTCGGTGATCTGGAAGATCGTGGTCGTGCCGTCGAAGATCGCGGCATGGCCCTCGACATGGAAGGTGAAGACCGGCGCGCCGACCACGACGACAAGATCGTGATCGCGCAGCGCATCCGAGAGCTGGCCCGGTGCGGCGTGCAGGAAGCCGGCAAATTGCGGGTGCAGCTCTGGGAACGAGCAGCGCGCCGAGAACGGGCTGGCCCAGACCGCGGCCTTCGTCTTCTCGGCGATTTTTACCATGAGATCGACGGCTTGCGCGCGATCGACGGCGGGGCCGACGACGAGGGCGGGGCGCTTGGCCTCGCCGAGCGCGGCGGCCAGCGCCTGCATCGCCGCCAGATCGGGGCCGATTTCGCGGCTGACCTGTCGTGCATCGAGCGGCTGCGTCGCATGCGCCCAGTCGTCGATCGGCACCGAGACGAAGGTCGGCCCGCAGGGCGGCTGCATCGCGACATAGTAGGCCCGCGCGATCGCGGCCGGCACGTCCTCGGCGCGCGCCGGCTCGACCGCGAATTTCACGTAAGGCCGCGGGAATTCGGAAGCGCGTTCGGCATAGAGGAACGCCTGCAGCGGCATGATCGAGCGCGCCTGCTGGCCGGCGGTGATCACGAGCGGGGTCTGGTTGCGATAGGCGTTGTAGATGTTGCCGAGCGCGTTGCCGACGCCGGCCGCCGAATGTAAATTGACGAAACCGGCATTGCGCGTCGCCAGTGCGTAGCCGTCGGCCATGCCGACCACGGAGGCCTCCTGCAGGCCGAGCACGTAGTCGATGTCGTCCGGCCAGTCGCTCAGGAACGGCAGCTCGGTCGAGCCGGGATTGCCGAACACCTTCTTGATGCCCCACGCGCGCAGGAGGCCGAAGGTTGCGTCCTTGACGGTGACGGTCTTGCCTTTGCTGGCGGCGGGTTTGCGCGAGGACATCGGGCGGCTCCCATTGCTGTCTTGTTACGTTCCGTCATTGCCCGGAGCAAAAGCGGAAAGGCAATCCACCTCTCGATGGATTGCCTGACGATGTCAAGCCGCCGCCCCCATAGTTGCCGCGGCAACGGCTGAAATTAGCGCGGGCGCCTATCCCGTCATCCTGAGGAGCGCGCTCTTGCGCGCGTCTCGAAGGATCGACGGCCACCGGCCGGGCCGTCGATCCTTCGCGACGCCGCTTCGCGGCTCCTCAGGATGACGGGACGACATTTCGCAGTGGCTCCCTAATTGGCCTTCTGCAGCGCAGCGGTCTGCTTGGCGAGCTGCTTGTCGAAATCCTGCTCCAGCCCGGCCACATAGCTGGCGTTTTCGCCCGGCTTGACGAACGGATTCGGCGCGCCGTCCTTCATCTGTGCGCGCTTGGCCTGCATGTCGTAGACCTCCGGATGCGGCCCGAGCAGCACGTCGACCTTCATCGCCTTGACCTTGGCAAAGGTCGAGCGGTAGTCATCGACGATGCCGGGGTAGGTCGGGCGTCCGACCAGCCGGTTCAGCGCCACTGTTCCGCTGCAGAAGAACAGCACGTTGCGCTGCTGGTTGCCGTCTTTCACCGTCGTCTCCCAGCTGGTGCAGCCGGGCGAATGGCCGGGCGTGGTGTGCGCGGTCAGCGTCACGTCGCCGAGCGTCACCTTGTCGCCTTCCTTGACGGTGCGGTCGACCTTGACCGGCGCAAAGGCAAGATCGGCGTTGCTCTCGTCGCCCGGATAATAGCCGCCCTCGAGCAGGGGCTTGTCGCGCGCGCCGGCGATCAGCTGCGCGCCGGTCTCCTGCTTGATCTCGGCAAAGCCGCCGGTGTGGTCGAGATGGGCGTGGGTGTTGAGGATATATTTGATGTCGCCTTCCTTGAAGCCGAGCTTCTTGATGTTGTCCTTGATCATGCCGGTCGACTGCTGCATCGCCGTATCCATCAGGATCAGCCCTTGCGACGTCTTGATGATATAGACTGCGATCCCGTCAGTGCCGACGTAGTAGATATTGTCGATCAGCTCGTACGGTTCGAACGGCGCAGTCCATTTCTTCATGACTACAGCCATGAAATCCTTGAGCGTCTGTGCTTGCGCCCCGGTTGCGATCAGCGCGAGCGCGCACAGCGCGGCTGCGATCGTCCTCATGGTTGCCTCCCGATTTGTTGTTGTTTGTGCACGGAGCCGCACTATGCGTGCCGGCAAGGCCGATCGCAAGATACGGACAGCAAGCAGCCGGACATGCCACCGCGTGTCCGGCGCATGGCTGTTCCGCGTTCAGCTCGCGTATTGTGCGATGCCGTTGCCGAACGACCAGTTTTCCTTGGCGACCTCGACCAGGCTGATGAAGATATCGTCCGGGCGTCCCTGCAGCTGGCTCTGGAAATCATCCACGATCCGCTTGTAGAACGCCTTCTTTATCTCGACCGTACGCCCGGCATTCAGCGTGATCTGGATGAAGATGAGATCGTCGCTGTAGGTACTGCCGAGATAGCTTTCGGCGTAGTTCAGATCGCCGCGGTCGTGCTCGGTGATGACCTGAAACTTGTCATTCTCGGGCACGTTGATCACCTCGCGCATCGCCTTGTAGACGATCTCGCCCAGGGTCTTGCGATATTCGGTGGACTTGCCGCGCTTCAGGTCGATACGAACGAATGGCATGGTGGTCTCCGTTTGTTATGCGGGGTTCGGCCATGAGAGACCCGCGTGATGGAAATGGTTCAGCAGTGTGACAGCAATTACGTTGTCCGCTTCGTCGGCGGCGGCGAAGGGGCTCAGCGGCTTGCCTTGAAGGCCTCCCATCGCGCATCGCGCTCTCTTTGGTACTTGGGCGTCCGCTTGCCCGCCATGTCGGCGCGGCGCACCGGCTCGCCGCAGGACTCGCAGACCGGACCGAGCCCGGCCGCCTTGCCGCAGACGAGATGGGTGTAGTTCATTGCGCGGCCTTCCCGCGGTGACTTGCACCAGGTCTCACCCCAGGCGCGCAGCGCCATCAGCACCGGAAAGAACGCTTCGCCCTTCTCGGTGAGGTGATACTCATGGCGCAACGGGCGCTTGTTGTAGACGCGCCGCGTCACCAGGCCTTCCGCTTCCAGCTTTTTCAGCCGTGCCGTGATCATCTGCGGCGTGCCGCCGGATTGCGCCTGGATCTCCTCGAAGCGATGATTCCGCGCGAACAGTTCGCGCAGAACAAGTACTGTCCAGCGGTCGCCCACAACGGTTTCGGCGCGAGCGACAGGGCACAGCGTTTGGTCAGCCGTGTTGTCCTTCATTTTGGTCATCACGTTTTCTTCAGCAGGCTTGTTACTATGATTTTCATAGTAATATGGCCCGGCATCATCGCGAATGCAATGGGCCGCCAATGGCCCGGTCTGTCATCACCAAGGAGCGAGCCATGACCACCGAACGGGGGCCGACAGCGGCCAAAGTCGATTTGAAGCTCGAAGTCGTCGTCATTCCGGTCTCGGATGTCGACCGCGCCAAGCGCTTCTATCAGGACCTGGGCTGGCGGCTAGATGCCGACTTCGTCAGGCCCGACGGTTCGCGCGCCGTGCAACTGACGCCGCCGGGTTCGCCGACCTCGATCCATCTCGGCTCGGGATCCGCGCTGCCGCGCTTTCTGATTGTCAATGATATCGAAGCGGCGCGCGCCGAGTTGATCGCGCGCGGCGCCGATGTCAGCGAGGTGTTTCACCGCGGCGCGGAAGGCCGCATCAAGGGGCCTGATCCGGAACGGCCGAGCTACGGGTCGCTCGCCACGTTCAACGATCCCGACGGAAACGCCTGGCTGCTGCAGCAGGTGACGCAACGCCTGCCCGGGCGGGTCGACGGCAACAGCACGAATTTCTCCTCATCGGCCGATCTCGCTGCCGCGCTGCGCCGCGCGGCAGCAGCCCATGGCGAGCACGAGAAGCGGACCGGCGGCCACGATGCGAACTGGCCTGATTGGTACGCCGAGTACATCGTCCGCGAACAGGGCGGCAAGCCGCTGCCCGAGTGAACGGAGCGCGTCATTGAAGCAAATCCAACCGGGCGCCTGATGGCCAAGGAGCGATCGATGTCCCAGATCACCTATCCACGCGAGCGAACCGCGCTGCTTCTCGTCGATCCCTACAATGATTTCCTATCCGAGGGCGGCATGGTTTTTCCACGCATCAAGCCGGTCGCCGACGAGGTCGGGCTGCTCGACAATCTGCGCCAGCTCGACGGCGCGGTCCGGGCCGCCGGCATCCAGGTGGTGATCGTCCCGCACCGCCGCTGGGAGCCGGGCGATTACGAGGATTGGAATCATCCCAACCCGACCCAGCGCTTGATCATGCAGCGCCACAGCTTTGCGCGCGGCGAATGGGGCGGGGAATGGCATCCCGACCTTGCGCCCAAGCCCGGCGATCTGATCGCCCAGGAGCATTGGGGGCAGAGCGGGTTCGCCAACACCAATCTTGATTTCCTGCTGAAGCAGAAAGGCATCACGCATGTGATCGTGGTCGGGCTGCTGGCCAATACCTGCATCGAGTCGACCGGCCGCTTCGCGATGGAGCTCGGTTACCACGTGACGCTGGTGCGCGATGCCACCGCGGCTTTCTCGCACGACATGATGCACGCGGCTCACGAGCTGAATGGCCCGACCTACGCCCATTCCATCCTGACAACCGCCGAGGCGATCGCGGCGTTGCCGGCGGCTTCTCTTTCCAAGGAGACAGTCAAATGACCACAAAATCGAAGACACCAGCTGCAATCGCAATAGGCCAATTGAACCAGGACGCCATCGATCAGGACCGGCGCAGGCTGCTGACGGGCGCGGCGCTGGGCCTGATCGCTGCCGGTGCTGCCAGCCTGTTTCCCGTGCATCCCGCCGCGGCGGCCAGCAGCGATGCGATCCGGCCATTCCGCATCAACATTCCCGAAGAGGACCTTGTCGACCTTCGCCGCCGTCTGGCCGCGACCCGATGGTCCGACAAGGAGACCGTCAACGACGACTCTCAAGGCGTTCCGCAGGCGATGCTGCGCGATCTCGTCCGCTACTGGCAGACCGACTACGACTGGCGGAAGGTCGAGGCGCGGCTCAACGCGCTGCCGCAGTTCATCACCGAAATCGACGGGCTGGACATCCATTTCATTCACGTTCGTTCGAAGCACGACCATGCATTGCCCCTGATCGTCACGCATGGCTGGCCGGGTTCAGTCATCGAGCAGATGAAGATCATCGACCCCCTGACCGATCCCACCACGCATGGCGGCAGCGCGTCGGACGCGTTTCATCTCGTGATTCCATCGATGCCGGGCTACGGATTCTCCGGCAAACCGACCACGGTCGGCTGGGATCCCCAGCGCATCGCACGGGCTTGGGTTCAATTGATGACGCGGCTCGGCTACAGCAAGTTCGTGGCGCAGGGCGGCGACTGGGGTTCGCCGGTCTCCAATGAAATGGCCAAGCTTGGTGCGCCGGAGTTGCTCGGCATTCACGTCAATCTCCCTGGCGTCGTTCCGCCCGAGGTCGTCAAGGCAGTTATCTCCGGCGGCCCCGCGCCGGACAATCTGTCCGCGGAGGAGCAGCACGCCTTCGAACAGATCAAGCTTCAATTCGCGAAACGGCGCGCCTACGCGCAGATCATGGGCACGCGCCCCCAGACGCTTGCGGCCTTTGCGGATTCGCCGGCGGGCCTCGCTGCCTGGCTGCTTGATCACGGCGACGGCTATGCCCAGCCGGCCGCGGCGATGACATCGGCGGTGCTCGGTCATGCAGTCAACGGCCATTCCGCGGGCGCACTGACGCGCGACGATGTGCTCGACAACATCACGCTGTACTGGCTCACCAACAGCGCGATTTCCTCGGCGCGTCTGTACTGGGAGAACAAGACCAACCTCTATCTGCCGGCCAATGTCGCGATCCCGGCCGCCGTGACGGCGTTCCCCGGCGAGAGTTTTGTCGCGCCGCGGAGCTGGGCGGAAAAGGCCTATCACAAGCTGATCTACTTCCATCAGGCCGAGGCCGGCGGCCACTTCGCCGCCTGGGAGCAGCCCGACATCTTCAGCCGAGAGGTTCGGGATGCGTTTCGACCGCTGCGCAGCTGATCTGAATATTCAAAACAACCGAAAGGAGTATCCATCATGCCAAAGCTTGCAATCATCGCCACCGTCGAGGTCGCGCCAGGCAAGCGGGATGAGGTGCTGCCGCTGTTGCTGGCGCACCGCGCCCGTTCCCTGAGGGATGAGCCGGGCACGCTGCAGTTCGATGTCCTGGTGCCCCGCGAGGACGCTTCAAAGCTCCTGCTCTACGAGGTCTATCAGGATGACGCCGCGTTCGCGGCGCATCGCAATGCGCGATCGATCGCACAGTTTCGCGAGGAGACCGCGGCACTCGGCGTCAAGGTTGCCGGCACATGGTGCACGCCCGCCGAGTAGACGTTGTCGTCGCCGTCGCAGCTGCGGGATCAGACCATCTGACGCAGCAAGCCGATCAGGCGGCCGCATTCATCGTCCGTGCCGACCGTGATGCGCAGGAAATCCTCGATCCGCGGCTTCTGGAAATGCCGCACCAGGACGCCGCGCTCGCGCAGCTTCGCGGCGAGATCCGCGCCGCGATGGCCACCGTGGCGGGCGAACACGAAATTCGCATGCGACGGCAGCACTTCGAAGCCGAGCTCGGTGAGATCGCGGGCGAGCGCCTCGCGGCTCCGGATGATGCGATGCCGCGTCTCCTCAAACCATGCGTCGTCCTCGATCGAGGCGACTGCACCCGCGATCGCGAAGCAATCCAGCGGATAGGAGTTGAAGCTGTCCTTGACGCGCTCCAGCGCCTCGATCAGCGGGCGCTGGCCGATAGCGAAGCCGACGCGCAATCCCGCCAGCGCGCGCGACTTCGACAGGGTCTGGATCACCAGCAGATTGTCATGGCGCGCGACCAGCGGCACGGCGCTCTCGGCGCCGAAATCGACATAGGCCTCGTCGACCACCACCAGCCGGTCGGGATGCTCGGTGACCAGCGCCTCGATCGCGGCGCGCGGCAACGCGATGCCGGTCGGTGCGTTGGGATTGCATAGCAGGATGGCGCTGCCCGGCCGCCGGTAGTCCGCAAGCTGTATCCGCATCGCGGCATCGAGCGGGATCGTCTCGTAGCCGACGTCATAGAGGCGGCAATAGACCGGGTAGAAGCTGTAGGTAATGTCGGGGAACAGCAGCGGCGCGTCGTGCTTCAAAAGCGCCGGAAAGGCGTGGGCCAGCACCTCGTCCGAGCCGTTGCCGACGAACACCTCGTCAGACGTGACGCCGTAGCGCCTCGCGATCGCCTCGCGCAGGGCCGATGCGCGCGGGTCCGGATAAAGCCGCAGGCGATCCGTGGTCGCTGTGATCGCCGCCACCGCGCGCGGCGACGGCGGGTAGGGATTCTCGTTGGTATTGAGCTTGATCAGGCCACCGATCTTCGGCTGCTCGCCGGGCACGTATGGCGACAGATTGTGGACGACCGAACTCCAGAAGCGACTCATGATCTGCGATCCAGGGATGAATGCGATCACCATACGGAATACGAGGCGCTGATGAAAGCGCCTCTTTATTCCCAAGCATTCTGATGTGTATCGCGCTCGCGACCTACTAGGTCGCCGTGCCCTTCATGGTCGGCTGGCCCTCGGCATTGGCGGTCCACAGCTCCATGCCGTCGTCCTTGTCGTTGGCATTGATCGAGAACTCGCTGCCCTCGAACAGCGGCTGCACGCCGCGATAGGTGAGCTTCTTCGGCGGCTTGCCTCCGCGGAGTTTCGCGGCGAATTCGACGATGAAGGAGGCCTGCAGCGGGCCGTGGAAGATCAGGCCCGGATAGCCCTCGACCTTGGTGACGTAGTCGCGATCGTAGTGGATGCGGTGGCCGTTGAAGGTCAGGGCCGAATAGCGGAACAAGAGCACCGGATCGGAGACGTGGCTCTCGCGATGCTGCGCGGCCGGAGGAGGCGGCGCCGCTTTGGCGGGTGCTGCGGCTTGTGTGCTCGTCATCTCGCGATAGACGATGTCCTGCCGCTCGCGAACCGCAAGCCCGCGCAAGGTCGTCACCTCGTGATGGACCGAGACGAAGCATAGCGTGCCGGTCGAGCCCGATTTCACCGTGACGTCGGCGATGCGCGAGGTGCGTTTGGCGTCGTCGCCGATGCGCAAGCTGTCGAAGAATTCGAGTTCGCCGCCGGCCCACATCCGGCGCGGCAGCGGCACCGGCGGCAGGAAGCCGCCACGGGTCGGATGACCGTCGGGGCCAAGTTGCGACATTGGAAACACCGGCTGCGCCAGGCACCAATGCGTGGTCCACGGCGCGGCGTCGCCGGCCTTCGGCTCGCCGATCTCCTGGAAGAGCGTCGCGCGTAGCCCCATCACGAGATACTTCGTGACCACGTCGGAGGCCTCCGTGGTCTTGCCGATCCACTGGCGGAGATGATCGAGGTCGAGTTTATCGGTCATGACTGTATTGCCCGGGGCAGGAGGGATCTCAGGATCGTTTGATGCGCTCGCCGATCGCGGGCACCTTGCCGTAGTGCCTGTCCTCGCCGACGACAATCGCGGCCGGTGCCGGATAGCTGACACTGCCGTTCGGCGTGTCGACCTCGATGCGGCGCAGATGCGGATGCCTGGCGAGGTCATCCATGCTGTTGACCTCGGCAAAGGCGATGTCGGCCTCGGCGAGCTTCGCCAGCAAGTCCTCGCGCGTCAGCTTGCCGAAACTGTCGCCGACGATCTGGTCGGTCAACGCGCGGTTGCGCACGCGCTCGACCATGTTGGCAAAGCGCGGATCGTCGGGCAGGCCGGGCTGACCCAGCACCTTGGCGCACAGCGTCTTCCACTCGCGCTCGCTCTGGATCGAGATCAGGATCTCCTTGCCGTCCTTCGAGCGGAACACGCCGTAAGGCGCGATCGAGGGATGGGCGAGGCCGATCCGCTTCGGCGACTTGCCGTCCTCGGCATTGAGCAGCGGCACGGTGAGCCAGTCGGCCATCACGTCGAACATCGAGATGCGGATATCGGCACCCTGGCCGGTGCGGCCGCGGCCGATCAGCGCCTCGAGGATCGACGCATGCGCGGTAGCACCGGTCGCGACATCGACGATCGACATGCCGACGCGCGAGGCGCCCTCGGGGCCGCCGGTGATCGAGGCGAGGCCGCTCTCGGCCTGGATCAGCAGGTCATAGGCCTTGCGATCGGCGTACGGACCGGTGTCGCCATAGCCGGTGATCGTGCACATGATCAGCTTCGGATAGGCCTTGCGCAGCCGCTCGCGCGAGAAGCCGAGCTTGTCCATCGAGCCCGGCTTCAAATTCTGCAGCAGCACGTCGGCCCCCGCGATCAGCGCCTCGAGCTGCGCGCGGCCTTCCTTGGTGGCAAGATCGACCACGGCGGAATCCTTGCCGCGGTTGAGCCAGACGAAATAGCTGCTCTGGCCCTTCGCCGCGGCGTCGTAGCCGCGGGCGAAATCGCCCTCCGGCCGCTCGATCTTGATGACATGGGCGCCGGCGTCCGCCAGGCGTGACGAGCAGAACGGCGCGGCAACCGCCTGTTCGACGGCGATGACGGTCAATCCCTCAAGCGGCAGCATGATTCTCGAAACTCAGTAGGAGCGGGGCATGCCGAGCACATGCTCGGCGACGAACGATAGGATCAGATTGGTCGAGATCGGCGCCACCTGATAGAGCCGCGTCTCGCGGAACTTGCGCTCGACGTCGTACTCCTCGGCGAAGCCGAAGCCGCCATGGGTCTGCACGCAGGCATTGGCCGCTTCCCAGGAGGCATCCGCCGCCAGCATCTTGGCCATGTTGGCCTCGGCGCCGCAGTCGAGACCGGCTTCATATTTGCGGGTCGCTTCCTTCACCATCAACTCGGCCGCGCGCATCGAGGCATAGGCCTTCGCGATGGGAAACTGGATGCCCTGGTTCTGGCCGATCGGCCGGCCGAACACGCTGCGCTCCTTGGCGTAGTTGGTGGCCTTCTGGATGAACCATTTGGCATCGCCGACGCATTCGGCGGCGATCAGGATGCGTTCGGCATTCATGCCCGAGAGGATATAGCGGAAACCCTTGCCTTCCTCGCCGATCAGGTTCTCCGCCGGCACCTTCATGTCGGTGAAGAACACTTCGGTGGTGGCGTGGTTCATCATGGTGCGGATCGGACGAATTTCGAGGCCCTTGCCCTTCACCTCGCGCATGTCGACGATGAACACCGAGAGCCCGTCGGTGCGCTTCCTGGACTGCTCCTTCGGCGTGGTGCGCGCGAGCAGGATCATCAGGTCGGAATATTCGGCGCGGCTGGTCCAGATCTTCTGGCCGTTGACGACGTAGTGGTCGCCCTCGCGGCGCGCGAAGGTCTTCAGCGACGAGGTGTCGGTGCCGCTGGTCGGCTCGGTGACCCCGAACGCCTGCAGCCGCAATTCGCCGGTCGCGACCTTCGGCAGATATTTCGCCTTCTGCGCGTCGTTGCCGTGCCGCAGCACGGTGCCCATCGTGTACATCTGGGCGTGGCAGCCGCCGCCGTTGCAGCCGGCGCGCTGGATCTCTTCCAGGATCGCCGCCGCGGCCGACAGCTTCAGGCCCGCGCCGCCATACTCCTCGGGGATCAGCACCGAGAGATAGCCGGCCTGCGTCAGCGCATCGACGAATTCCTTCGGATAGGCCATCTGGCGATCGAGCTTGCGCCAGTATTCGCCGGGAAACTGCGCGCAGAGCTTTGCGACGGCGTCGCGGATGTCGGTGTGGTCGTCGGTGTGCTGATCGTGTGCGGTCATGATTTCGTCTTGTTGGGTTCTGTCTTGCCGAGAGGTTGCGCCAGAGCGTTGTCGAGCGAAGCGGAAGCCGGTTCGCGTGAGGAAAACGCCCGCGGTTGTGGGGTCCCGGTAAACTCCCTATGCTGTTTTGTTATAGCGTATGAACCTGCCTTCCAGGATTGGCAAGTATGGATTTCCGCCAGCTTAGGACCTTTGCGTGCGTCGCGGAACTCGGGAGTCTGAGTAAGGCATCCGATACCTTGCGGGTGGCGCAGCCGGCGCTGAGCCGGCAGATCAAGCTGCTGGAGCATGAGCTGCGCACCGAATTGTTCACGCGCAACGGCCGCGGCATGGTGCTGACCGATGCCGGCCGGCTGCTGCTGGCGCGCACCGGCGGTATCGTGCGGCAGATCGACCAGATCCGCGACGACATCCAGTCCGCGGGCGGCGCGCCGTCCGGGCGCGTCGTGCTCGGGCTGGTGCCGACGGTGAGCTGCGTGATCTCGGCGCGGCTGGCGCGGCGCACGGTGGAACGCTATCCCGGCATCTCGCTCTGCATCGTCGAAAGCTACAGCGGCCATCTGATCGAGTGGCTGCATCGCGGCGAGATGGACCTTGCGGTGATCTACGGCCCGTCGGTCGATCTGCACTTGGCGGTGCAGAGCCTCGGTCGCGACTCGATCGTCGCGGTCGGCCCGCGCGGCAGCGGGCTGAAGCAGAAGAAGCAGGTCGATATCGGATGGCTGCTGCGTCAGCGCCTGGTGCTGCCAAGTCATTCGCACGGGCTCCGCGCCATGATCGAGCACGCGGCGGCGAAGAAGAAGGTCACACTCGACGTCAAGCTCGAGGCGGATTCGTTCCGCGTGCTGACAAGCCTGGTCGAGGAGGGGCTCGGATACACCATGCTGCCGCCGTCCTCGGTGCGCGGCGAGGTTGCCGACGGCCGGCTCGAGACCGCGCCGATCGCGCGGCCCGCGCCGCGGCGCGAGCTGACCCTGGCCTCGCCGGTCGAGCATCCCGGCTCGAACGCGATCACGCTGATCGCCAAATTGCTGCGCGACGAGGTCGCCGCATGCCGCGCCGAGGGGCTCTGGGATATCCAGCTCGCCTGAGCGCGGCTTCGCATCACTTCACCTGGAAGCCGAGATGAGCGCGGAAGCGGTTCTTCAGATAGGTGCCGTCGCGCGGCGGCAGCGCGCGCTCGACTTCGCCGGCCGCGATCCGGATCCGTGCCAGCCGCGGGCCGCCACCGAGGTCGCGCAAACTCGCGCGGAATCTTTCGATGCCGGCCATGTCGGCGATGTCGGAGACATTGCCGATGCCCGCGCCGCTCGCGATCACCTCGAGCCTAGCCCCTAAGCCGGAATGGCTGAGCTGCATCCCGGTCTCGCCGAAGTGGCCGTTGTCGAGCACCGCGATCGAGAGATTGCCGGGCTGCTTGGTGGCGATGGTCAAAAGGCTGCCGATGCCCATCAGCTGCTCGCCGTCGCCGGTGATAACAAGCACCGGGCGCTTCGGCTGCGCCAGCGCCAGCCCGAGCCCGACCATCGCGGCGCCGCCCATCGCGCCCCAGAGATAGAAATTGCCGGGATGCTCGCCGGCGTCGAATACGTCATAGGACGAGGAGCCCAGACCGGAGATCACGAGCAGATCGCCGCGGTCGGAAAGCAGCGCCTTCACGGCGGCGCGGCGATCGAGAGTGCCTGTTTGCGTTGACATCAATGCGTCTCCTTCGTCCACTTCTTGCGGCCGATCATTCGCTGCGAGATCAGCACCGCGACCTGCTGGTCGCCGTCATAGGCGAGCGAGGCGGCGGCCGAGATCACTTCCTCGGCGTCATCGGGGTTCTCCAGCCGCAGCACGGTGGTGCCCATGATCTCGAAGGCCTGCGGCGTCGCGCGGCCCATCGGGATCTGCCAGGGATTGAATTCCGCCCATTCGCCCCGCATCGTCACCAGCGTGAGCAGCGGAAAGCGGCAGCTCGCCATCAGCGACAGCATGTTGACGCAATTGCCGACGCCGCTCGATTGCATCAACAGCACTGCGCGGTCGCCGCCGAGCCAGGCGCCGGCGGCCATCGCCACGCCTTCCTCCTCGGTCGTCAGCACCGTGGTCTTGATGTCGGCATCGGCGTGCGACAGCTTGATCAGCTTCGAGTGTCCCGCATCGGGGACGTAGGACACCTGCGCCACGCCAAAATCCTTCAACGTGCGGTAGATCGCAACCGGCCAGTCGGTGCTGGTCGCGCTGTCCTGGTGAACGGCAATCTGGTCCATCATGGCCTCGGCTAGGGGCGCGCAGTGTCGCGTCCTCACACCGAAGGGCATAGGCCAGGCGGAGGTATTATTCCCTTCGCATCTGGCTCGCGCAGCTATGCCGGAATTTTATACCGCCGTCATTGCGAGCCAACGGGTCGCGCGAACGCGCGCCCGATGACAGGCTCCGCGAAGCAATCCATCTCTCCTCATGCATGGAGGATGGATTGCTTCGTCGCTTCGCTCCTCGCAATGACGAGGGGGCTGGCGTTCTTCCGCCTCAGCCATTCGGCTGCAGAAACGTGCCGTACTGCTTGCTCTTGACCACCGCGGCGGCGGCCTCTCCGATGACGCGCATCGCCGCCATCATGGGCCACGGCCCAAGGCTGACCCGGCGCACGCCGGCGCGGGCAAGCTCCGGGATTTCGGGAACGCCCCGTGTCACCATGATGTTGACCGGCAGCGGCGTTAGTTGAACGAGCCGCTCGATCAACGCGAGGTCGGTCAAGCCCGGCACAAAGATTCCATCGGCGCCGGCCTCGGCATAGAGCTTCGCGCGGTTTGCCGCTTCGTTCAGGCATTGCTCCGGCGAGCCGAATTTCAGCAGGAACGGATCGGTTCGCGCATTGATGAAGAGGTGAATGCCGAGCTGTTGCGCGGTGTCGCGCACCGCCCTGATCTTGGCGGCATGCAGCTCGGGACTAGCAAGCTGCCGCTTGCCGCCCAAAAGCCCGTCCTCGATATTGATGCCGATCGCGCCGGCCTTCAGGATCCGCGCCGCCGAATGCGCGGCGGCGTCCGCGGTGTCGCCATATCCGGCCTCCAGATCGATCGATACCGGAACCGGGACCGAAGCGGTCATCCGCGAGACCAGGCCTTCCACGATGTCGAGCGGGGCATTTTCGCCGTCGGCAAAGCCGAGCGCGGACGCCACCGCGCCGCTGCTGGTCGCCACCGCCGGCGAACTCTTCGCGATCGCCTTGGCGGTGGCGACGTCCCAGGCGTTGAACAGGACGAGCGGATCGCCTGTCCTGTGAAGAGCATGAAATGCTTCGGCGTATTGCTGCTGTGTCGTGGCGTCCATTACGCGCACTCCTGGTTGGAGAAAATTCGAAAGACTTCGTGACGTGGTCGCTGGTTGCAGCGCGGCTGTTCAGCCGGGCGCGTGGCTCTTGAACCAGTCCATGATCAAACTGTTGACCTCGGCCTCACGCTCGAGGTGCGGGAAGTGCCCGACATCGGGCAGGACAACGCGCTGATGTGGCCCCTTGAAGAGTGGCTCTTCCTGCAGCGAATACCGCGCTGTCGGATCGTTGCCGCCATAAATCGTCAGCGTCGGCGTATGCATGTCGCTGATCGGCAGGCGCCCCGCAACTCCCGCATCGACCAGGCCGTTGTAGTATTTCAGCGCCGCCTTCATGGTGCCGGGAGAGCTGAGCGTCTGCTTGACCGAGCGGAGATGCTCGTCGTTCTCCAGGGTTGGCGACCACAGCTTCCAAAGGTAGTCGACGAAGGGAAGCCCCTCGATGTTGACCGCCGAGTGAGCGCCAGGCACCGTAAAGAAATAGACATGGAAGACCGATCGAACGGCATCGGGATCGCTCCTGAGGCTCGCGATTGTGATCGGGTGCGCGGTGTTCATGACAACCGCGGCCTTGATCGCCGACGGCGCCGTGGCCAGCACCTGGAACGTCGACGTGCCGCCCCAATCCATGCCGACGACGCGCGCCTGTCCGTCGTCGCTGAGCGCCGCGATCAGCGCTTCGAGATCCTGGCCCAGCGCGATCGGATCGAAAATGCCGTCGGCCGGAATTTCGGTCGGCGCATAGCCGCGCAGGAACGGCGCGACCGCGCGATACCCGGCATCAGCGAACACCTGCAGCTGCTTGCGATATGACCAGGCGTTGTCGGGAAAGCCATGCATGAACATGACAAGCGGTCCGCTGCCCTGTTCGAGATAGGCAAACCGCACGCCGTTGGCCTGCACGTATTTCAGCGCGGGTTCGCTGCCGGCGGCGTCAGGCGTCGCCAATGCGGTGCTTCTGATCGTCATCGCTCTCTCCATTTTTCCGTCGTTGATGCTCTCCCGGCAAATATGTGCGTAGCGCACATATCCGGTCAAGTTGTTTTTTGTGCGCAGCGCACATATTATTCCCCGCATGGAAAACGGAATCGCCAATCTGCTGGGCGCGCTGTCGCTCGCTGTCATGGACCGTATCGAGCAGGGCGCGCGCGAGGTGGTCGGCCGCGGCGGCGAGACGCCCGCGGCCCTCATCGTCATCGGCTATGGCCAGGGCATGACCAACGACAAGCTGAGGCGGATCCTCGGCCTGTCGCATTCCGGAACCGTCCGGCTGGTGGATCGTCTGGTTTCGGATCGGCTGGTCGAACGCCGTTCGGGAAAAGACGGTCGCGAGGTTGCCTTGCACCTGACGGCGACCGGCGCTGCATCCCGCAACGAGCTGCTGGCGTCCCGGATATCGGCCGTCACGTCATTGCTCGATGTGCTGTCGTCGGCTGAACGAAAGCAGCTTGCGACATTGATCCGCGAACTGCTGGCAAGGCAGGATACATCGGAGATGGATCGCTTCACGATCTGCCGGATGTGCGATGACCGGGTCTGCACCAATTGCCCGTTGCCGACAAACAAGGGCCAGCACCTTCGCTAAGCCACGGCGAGCTTACGCTGGATCACCTATGTCTTGAATTGCGCTGCAGAGGCCATCCGTCACGTCGACGAAAGCAGTATCGCGGTCGCTCCAAGTGACAATTGGCTTCGCATCTTTCGGTAACGCCTGCAATTTCGCGAACGGCGTTCCCTTCAGGCGAACGGCTCGCAACATAATTGGAATTACGAGTGCTTCGCGCTTCTCATGACGCTCGAGAGCTCGCGCCATTTCGACGTCATAACAGTATTGGGAAGCAAGGAAGTCTGGGCTGATCAACAGGAGGATCACGCGGGCACTGTTCAAGTGTGAATCGATCGCCCCTTCCCACTCAGTACCCGCGCCGATCATCCGATCATGCCAACTTACGATCAGTCCTTGCTTTTCCAGCACGCAAAGGTGCTTTCGAAGTTCGTCTCGTAGGCCTTCATCCTCATGCGCATATGAGACGAAGACCGAAACAGCATTTGATGGTCGTGGGGCCACGGCCGACAAAAGGGCGATTCTTCGTTGTTGGATGTCGTTCAATTGCTCATTGATCGCGGCCACATTCGGGTCTGGGAGCGCGCCCCTAAATCGCGCAAGTCGATCTTCCAGCGCTTGCCTTTCGCGGTCGAGCTGCGCGAGCTCAGTCAGTGCTCCAGTGCGCTTCTCGGCTTTTGAAGTCTGTTGCTTTGAAAGTCGCGCCTGCCGGTCGGCAACCTTAGGAGCAGGGCTCCGTCGTCTCGGTGCTTCCGTCAGTCCATGGGTGCGAGCAGCAAACTCTTCAAAGAATTTTATGTAGTCCAATGGCTCCATCTCGCCAAATCTGTCGAACAGATAAATAGTGACAAGGAGTGCCCTTGAAGCTTGGCTGAGTTCGCTGACGATGACTTCAGCCATATTTGTGGCAGCATCCTCATAGGAGAATCCTGCGACACCAGTACCTATCGTTGGAAAAGCGATCGAGGAGAGCCCAAGCGCTTGCAAGAGCTTTAGGGAGCGTCGTGTGGCATTAGCGACTATGTCGCTGTCGCTCAGCTCGCCTTCGCCGATCGTGATGGCATGAAAGACGTGTTTGGCCGGGAGCGAACCAGCACTTGTGACCACCACATCTCCCAGCTTGGCTGGCACGTTCTTTTCGGCCTCTAGCAAGATGCTTTGGCCAGCAGCGCGTTGAATTGCCGCTGACACTCCACCGCCCATTGTCAGCTCAGAGTCGTCTGAGCTGACAAGTACGTCTGCGGTCGATGTTGTGATATCACCAAAGACCAACGATAGCGTTGAAACACCAACTCGATAGGTCCGCTCTTTTTGCAATGTAAGATATCCCCCACTTGCCACTATACTTCAGATAGCATCCGACAAAAGTACCATTCGTTCAAGCACGAAGCTCCAAAACTAACATGACGCGACCCATGTCCTGTCGGCGGGGCTGAGTGCGCGAATTTGGTCGCCGTCCGCGACCAGCGCTTCGAAAGAGATTGATTTCGCAGCCCAGCGCGAGGACTTAGCGCCGTCAGCTTGCGGTCTTGCTCGCCGTGAAGACGTACATGTCCCAGAACGTCGCGGCGTGCTCGACCTCGAAGCGGTGCCACTGGTCGAGATTGGTCTCGTCGGCCGTGCCCGGAAACTGTTTGCGGAATTGTTCGAGCACCGCCGGATCGTCAAACGGCTCGAAACCCCCGAACGACAGGCCGTGCTCGTTGAGGAATGCCGCGATCTCGGGAATCGTCAGGCGATGTTCCATGACATTGAACAGCAGATCGCGGCAGCCGCTCATGCTGTAGAAATCCTTGGCGCCGATCAGCGGCTTCCATTGTTCGGCCTCGCTAAAAATGTCCTGGCGGCACCGTCGGATGTCGTCGGCGGTGGCGCGATAATTGCGCGCGGCGATACGGGAGCGCGCTTCGACGATGACGCGGCGGGCCAGTTCGCTGTACAGGCCGATGCGCATCGTGCCGCCAGGCCGCAGCAGCGAGACCAGTACGCGCCAGCCGGCAAAAGGCTCGGCCAGATGGTGCAGCACGCCGACCGATTCGATGCTGTCGAAGGTGCGACCGATCGCGCCCAATTCCAGGATATCCGCCTGCGCATATTCGATGTTGCGCAGGCCCAGCTCGCGGGTCTTGCGCCGCGCATAGGCGAGGCTGGTCATGCTGATGTCGACCGCGAGCAGGCGGGCGTTTGGGTAGACCTGCGCGATCTGGATCGCATGCGAGCCGGTGCCGCAACCGGCGATCAGGATGTCCTTCTCGGCTTGCTGTTCGGCAGTCGCGACGGTTCGTCCCCGCGCCCGATCGGCCGCGAAGGCCGTCAGCGGGTTGACGGTCCAGCGCGGATAGGGATTCTCCTCGTACTGGCGCATCACCTCGACCGATACGTCGTTCCTGATCGGGGTCAGCGCCGCAATGGCGCTGCGCTCTTCGATTTCCTCGCGCGGCTCGCGCAGCTGCACCCGCAACAGGCCGGCTATGGTCGCGGGCCAGTCCCGGCGCAGCAGCGCGTCCGCGGCCGGGATGGCATGAAGCGGAAAGTAAGCCGCGACGACCGCCAGCGTGAGCGGCGTGATCGCGGCGCCGGATGCCAGGTCGTGCAGCAATCGATCGCGCAATGCGCCCGCACGTTCGCTTTCCGGCTCAGTCAGCGCATAGACATATTCGTTGATGAAGCATTGCCGGGCGAGCCCGCAGGCAAAGGCAATGATCTCGTCGTCGGCTTCGTCCTGGTCCTGCTTGCTCGCGCGCCGCAGCAGTTCGGCGCGTGCATATCCGAGCAGCACCTCGAGCTGCATGCTCGCCAACGTCGTCGTTTCCAGCGCCGAGCGCAGGAACAGGTCACGCGCGAGCGGGGCAACGCTCTCTGCGCCGAACAATTCGGCGTTCGTGACCGGCAGCGGCCACTTGCCGGCGATCCGCCCGACATAGCTGGTGACGGTTGGGCTCTGCAGGAGGAAGCTGACGGCCCTCGCATCCATGCCGAGCGCGAGTGCCTTGCTGAAATGCGTGGCCGCCTTGGCGCGATTGCCCAGCGCCTGGTAGGAATTTCCGGCGTTGTAGTGGCAGGCGGCGTTGACCTCGTCGGAGGCAATCGCTTTCGCGAACATCTTCGCGGCAGCCCGGTGATCGCCGGCTGCCTGCGCCATCAGGCCGAGCAGGTTCAGGCTCTGCACATGGGTGGGCTCGCGCGCGAGAATGTGCCGGCAGATCTCCTGCGCTTCGTTGAAGCGGCGCATCCCGTAGAAGCGGCTTGCCTCGGCGGCGAGATCGGCGATGCTGACGCCCGGGGAGCCGAAGGCAGGTGCGCTTTTGCCGGACTCGTCCCGTCGCTTACCGGCCGCCCGCCGTTCTTTTCGGTTCATGTTCCGTCAACTGGCCTAAACTGCAAGACGCTGCCGCACCGGCCAGCTTGCAGCCGCGCATCGACAGTCACATCAGGCAGACATAGGGCCGAACGTACTTGCAGCCAAGGATATTCTGGGCTCAGCCCGGGATCCGCACCGGCAGGTTCTCGATGCCGCGGACGAAGCTGGAATAGACCCGCTTCGGCTCGCCGACCACCTCGATGCGGTCGAAGCGCTTCAGCATCTCCTGCCAGACGATCTTGAGCTGCAGCTCGGCGAGTCGCATGCCGACGCAGCGGTGGATGCCGAAGCCGAACGACAGATGGATGCGCGGCCGGGCGCGATCGATGATGAACTCGTCGGGGCGGTCGATCACCTCGTCGTCGCGGTTGCCGGAGACGTACCACATCACGACGCGGTCGCCCTTCCTGATCGTCTTGCCGCCGACCTCGGTGTCCTGGAGCGCGGTCCGCCGCATATGCGCGAGCGGCGTCTGCCAGCGGATCACCTCCGGCACCATGGTGTCGATCAGCGCGGGGTTCTCCTTCAGCTTCCTGAACTGGTCGGGATGCTCGTGCAGCGCCAGCACCGAGCCGCTCATGGTGTTGCGCGTGGTGTCGTTGCCGCCGACGATGAGCAGGATGATGTTGCCCATCAGATTGTCGGGATCCATGTGCCGCGTGGCGTCGCTGTGCGCCATCATCGACAGCAGGTCGTTGCTCGGCGGCGCGTTGACGCGCTCATTCCACAGCCTGGAGAAATAGGCGTAGCACTCGTCCATTTCCTGCCGCCGCTGTTCCGGCGAGTCGACGATGCCGCTTTTCGGCAGCGCGGTGGAGACGTCGGACCAGCGTGTCAGCTTGCGCCGCTCTTCCCAGGGGAAGTCGAACAATGTCGCCAGCATTTGGGTGGTCAGCTCGATCGAGACGCGTTCGACGAAATTGAAGGTCTCGTTGCGCGGCAGATTGTCGAGCACGCTCGCCGAACGCTGGCGGATCAGCTTCGCCAGCTCGTCGAGATGCGTTGGCGTGAACATCGGCGACACGGTCTTGCGCTGATGGGCGTGCTTGGGCTGGTCCATCGCGATGAAGCTCGGATAGTCGTAGCCGGGCGGCACGTCGCGGATCGAGATGCCGCCGAGCGTGGAGTCGGAGGAGAAGATGCCGTGGCTGGTGTCGACATGCATGATGTCGTTGTACTTCACCACAGACCAATAGGGCTCGATCGGCGCATTGGTGCAGTAGTGCACCGGCTCTTCCTTGCGCAACCGCTCGAACCACGGCCACAGCGTGTCGTTCTGGAATAGTTTTGGCGCGCCGGGGTGAAAATCCCTGAGGGGTGTCGCATAGGCTTCCTCGCGCGCCTGGCGCAGCAGCTCGGCCCGGTCGGCGCGGATGGCGGTCTGGACGTTCATGGTTCTTGATCCCGGTTGGCGCGCGATGCGTCAGGCGGCAATGCGCACGGGCAGCGTCTCGTAGCCCTTGATGAAGCTGGAATACACCCGCTGCGGCTCCTCCACCACCTCGATGGTGTCGAAGCGCTTGAGGATTTCCTCCCAGATGATCTTGAGCTGCAGCTCGGCGAGCCGCAGCCCGACGCAGCGGTGGATGCCGAAGCCGAACGAGATGTGGGTGCGTGGCCGGGCGCGGTCGATCAGGAACTCGTAGGGCTTCTCGATCACCTCTTCGTCGCGGTTGCCCGAGACGTACCACATCACGACCTTGTCGCCCTTCTTGATCTGGCGGCCGCGGAACTCGAAGTCGGCGAGCGCGGTGCGCCGCATATGGGCGAGTGGCGTTTGCCAGCGGATCACTTCGGGCACGAAACTGTCGATCAGCGCCGGGTTCTCCTTGAGCTTGCGGTATTGCTCCGGATGCTTGCTCAGCGCGTAGATGCTGCCCGACAGCGTGTTGCGCGTGGTGTCGTTGCCGCCGACGATCAGCAGGATCAGGTTGCCGAGGAAGTTCTTCGGATCCATGTTCCGCGTGGCGTCGCTGTGCGCCATCATCGAGAGCAGGTCGCTCTTCGGCGGCTGGTCAGCTCGTTCCTTCCACAGCCTTGCGAAATAGCTCGCGCATTCCATCAGTTCGGCCTGCCGCTCGTCCTCGGTGGCGACGAGGCCGCCGGCGCCTGGCAGGGTGGTCGCAACGTCGGACCAGCGGGTCAACTTGCGGCGATCCTCCCACGGGAAGTCGAACAGCACCGCGAGCATCTGCGTGGTCAGTTCGATCGAGACCTTGTCGACCCAGTCGAGCACCTCGCTGCGCGGCAGATTGTCGAGGCACTCGGTCGAGCGGTTGCGGATATTGATCGCGAGCTCGTCGAGGTGCGTCGGCGTGAACATCGGCGCCACGGTCTTGCGCTGCGCCGAATGGCGCGGCTGGTCCATCGCGATGAAGCTTTCGCGGCGCAGGTCCGGCGGCACGTCGCGGATGGTGATGCCGCCGAGCGATGCGGCCGAGGAGAACACCGCGTGGTTGGTCTCGATGTCCATGATGTCGTTGTACCGGGTGATCGACCAGTACGGTCCGAACATCGAATCCTTGCAGTAGTGCACCGGATCCTCGCGGCGCAGCCGGTCGAAATACGGCCAGAAGGTATCGGTCTTGAACAGCTCGGGATGGCCGGGATCGTAATCCGAGAGCGAAAGCGTGTTGGCGCGTTCGCGTGCGGCGTCCAGATTGGTGTCGTCGACCAGATCGATGGTCCCGTGCATGAGCGGCTCCTCAACCGTTTCGCGGCCGGGGCATCGCCGGCGCGACATGTTTTACCGAATTACATTCTCATTCCGCGGCTTACGCAAGGGCTCTCAACGCGCATTTGGCCGCATTGATGTCAGGTCAAAGCGGCCGAATCCGGGCTTTTCGCCAGGGGAGGGGACGAGGCGGCGACCAACGCTGTTTGAAACGGCGTTTGATATTGGGCGGGCGGCAGGTGCGAACGGTGCGGGGACTGTCTATTGGATGCCGGGCTTTTCGCAGGGGTAGGTGTCCTGCATGCCCCACAGCAGCAGGAGAGCGATCACCATCTCGCCTTTCGCGGACCGCTTGTCGGCCGACTTGAGCATGATCTCTTCGGTTTGTTCGCTGGTCAGCGCGAGGGTGTCGGGCATGCAGAACAGCAATTGGCCGCCATGCCGTTTCAACCAGGCATTGGAAGCCATCAGGCCGCCCCTGACGCCGTCCAGGTACATATGATTGAAGATGCGAAAGTTCTCATTCGTTGGATTGCGATAGGAATCCAGCCGCACGTCGACGGCAGCCGCGGGAGCTGCCGCAAGTGCCAAAAAGCACGCCGACAAGATCCATTTGCTCATCGCCAGGGTTTCCTCGTGCTCGCGGCGGCGTCTTTGCCGTTCGGCTTGTCGGTTAAGTCGGCAAATCCGCTCTTTGGGTTCGAAGCGCGCGACCCGGGGTAGGAAATGGGCGGCAGCTCGGCTCACGGCCGATCTCCAGCGGTCCCGTTAAGGGAAAGCCAACCCCACCGAGCCAAAAGCGGCCCGGGCTCTCGACCTCCTGTGAAACCTGGATCACACTCACAGCGACAAACCTGTGCTTTTGATGCGCAGAGATTGTCCCGTCCTGGAGCTATCCCGTGAACGACATGAGCTGGACCCCGCCGGGGCCGCCGCAGCCGGTTCCACCGCCGATGCCGGTGGCGTTTTCCGGGAGCCGGAACGAGTTCTTCCGCCTGGTCGCGCGCGGCGCCGGGCTCGAGCTCGTCACGCTCGGCTTCTACCGGTTCTGGCTCACCACCGACATCCGCCGTCACCTCTGGTCGAACACCCTGATCGACGGCGATGCGCCGGAATATACCGGCCGCGGCAAGGAGCTCCTGATCGGCTTCCTGGTCGCGCTGGCGATCCTGATGCCGATCTATCTCGGATATTTCCTGATCGGGATCGAGGCCGAGCATCTCAAGGCGTTCGCCTCGTTGCCGCTGGTCGCCTTCTTCTACCTGTTCGGCCAGTTCGCGATCTACCGCGCGCGGCGCTATCGGCTCACCCGCACGGTGTGGCGCGGCGTCCGCTTCTGGATGAGCGGCTCGGGCTGGATCTACGCGCTGAAGGCCTCGCTGTGGGGCGTGCTGGTCGTGATCACGCTCGGCCTCGCGCTGCCATGGCGCGAGGCGGCGCTCGAGCGCTACAAGATGCGGCATTCCTATTACGGCGATCTGCAGGGTTCGTTCGAGGGCCGCGGCTGGGATTTCTTCAAGCGCGGCTGGTGGCTCTGGCTCTTGATGCCGTTCGCGCTGGTCTCGGTGTTCGGCCCGTTCGCCTATGCCGCGTTCAAGGCGATCGAGTGGCGCTGGTGGCTGTCGGGTATCCGCTTCGGCGAGGTCAGGCTGGAATCCACCATGCGCCGCAGCGCGCTGATCGGGCTGTACTGGAAGGTGATCGGCTGGGCCGTGCTGCTCGGCACGCTGTTCTCGGCCTATCTCGTGCTCTGCACCTTCCTGGCCGCGAGCGTCAACGGCTCCTCGATCGCGGACTTCTTCAGGACCGAAGCGTTCGCCAGGAGCGTTCCCCTGATGGTCATGGTCGGCATCGGGTATCTCGCTCTTGCACTGGCGATGAACGTGGTGATGCGGGTCTATCTGATGCGCGATCTCTGGGTCCGGGTGCTGTCGTCGACCATCGTCCACAACATCGAGGCGGCGGCCAACGTCACCGCGCGCGGCGAACTCGCCAATGCGCTCGGCGAAGGCTTTGCCGACGGCCTCGACGTCGCGGGATTCTAGCGCCATGGAAGCCGATATCAGCCAGGCCAATTCCGCGGCGCCACCTGTCCCGGACGCGGTATTCTTCGACGGTGCATCGAACCGTCGGCGCATCGTCGCGCTCGAATTGTCCGATGCCCTGGAGATCAGGGAAGACGGCGAACTGCTCGCGCGCTGGGCGTTTGCCGACATCCGCCGCGCCGACAGCCCGGCCGGCCTGCTGCGGCTGAGCTGCCTGACCGCGCCGGCTCTGGCGCGGCTCGAAATCCGCGACGCGCAGCTGACGGCGGCGCTGGTCGCGCGCTGCGACAGGCTCGAGCAGGATCTGCCGAACCGCAAGGGCGTCGCCGGCATCGTCGGCTGGTCGCTCGCGGCCGCGGTGTCGATCGTGCTGGTGGTGCTGTTCGGCGTGCCGCTCGCCGCCGAGCGGCTGACGCCGCTGGTGCCGGATTCCTTCGAGCGGCGTCTCGGCGACGTCGCGGAAGCGCAGGTCAAGGTGGTGTTCGACGGCAAGCCGTGCAGCAACGCGGCAGGACAAGCGGCATTCGAGAAGCTGGTCGGCAAGCTGCGGGAGACCGCTGGCCTCGACAATTCAGTGCAGTCGGGCGTGCTGGCGACCTCGGTGCCGAACGCCTTCGCGCTGCCGGGCGGCAAGGTCTATCTGTTCGAGGGGCTGCTGGAGAAGGCGGAAAACCCCGACGAGATCGCCGGCGTTCTGGCGCATGAGCTCGGCCATCTCCGCCACCGCGACAGCATGCGCGAGCTGATCCACAATGGCGGCACCTCGTTCCTGATCGGGCTGCTGTTCGGCGACATCACCGGGTCCGGCGCGCTGGTCTTCGCTTCGCGCTCGCTGGTGACGTCATCCTATTCGCGCGACGCCGAGACCAAAGCCGACAGCTTCGCGATAGAGACCATGCACAAGCTCGGCCGTCCGGCGAAGCCGATGGGCGAACTGATGTTCCGCGTCACCGGTAAGGAAGGCGGCAAGGGGCTCTCGCTCGTCTCCAGCCATCCGCTGACCGAGGATCGCCTCGCGCGCATGGACAAGGCCGATGCCGCCGGCCCGGCCAACGGCCAGCCGCTGCTGTCGCCGGCCGAATGGCAGGCGCTGAAGGGCATCTGCGGATCGGGCAAGGGCAAGGTGTGAAGCAGGGGATTTTTGACTTGAGCAGTCCCATGCCACGTGACGACAGATACTGGTTTCCCGCCAAGCGCTACGGCTGGGGCTGGGGACCGCCGAACAACTGGCAGGGCTGGTCAGTCGTCGCCGGGTTTGCCGCCCTGATCGCCGTCGGCGCCGCGACGATCCTGCAGCATTCTCCGGCACGCTTCATCGCCTATGTCGTCGTGCTCAGCGTCCTGCTCACCGGCGTGTGCTGGTGGAAGGGCGAGCCGCCGCGCTGGCGCTGGGGCGGCGACTAAAGCGGGATGAGTTTTGATTGAATCGGCTTTGGCGCGGTCTCGGTTCACCTCTCCCACCGGGGAGAGGTGAACCTTCGACGCCGTTCCAGCAGTAGCTGACAGCCGAGCCGGTTACTTCACCAGCCTGAACTTGCCGCCCTCGACCTTGATCAGGAACGCCGACCGTTCGTCATAGCCATTGTGGTCGGTCGGGCTCATCGTCGAGAGGCCGTTGTTCAGATAGACGTCCTTGCCGCGCTCGAGCTCGTCGCGCAGCGCGGCGCGGAATTCCGGCGTGCCGGGCTTTGCCGTCTTCAGCGCGCTTGCCGCCGCCCGCTTGAACAGCGTGACGGCGTCCCACAGATGCGCGCCGAAGATGTTCGGGCTCGAGCCGTTGACCTTCTCGCAGGACGACACGAACGCGTCGCGCGCCTGGCGGAACGGATCGTTGGCCGGTAGATCGTCGGCGATGGTGAAGGCCTCGCCGGTGAACACAGCGCCCTCGACATTGGCGCCGCCGAGCTTGATGAATTCCTCCGACGCAACGCCGTGGGTCTGGAAGATCTTGCCGGCATAGCCGCGGCTGCGCAGCGCTTCCTGCGGCAGCACGGCCGGCGTGCCCGCGGACGCGATGAACACCGCCTCCGGGTTGGTCGCGATCACCTTCAGCGCCTGGCCCATCGCGCTGGTGTCGGCACGCGCATAGACCTCATGCGTCGTGACGGTGAGGCCGAGCGTGGGTGCCAGCCGTGACACCTCATTGTAGTAGCCTTCGCCATAGCCGTCGGACACGCCGATATAGCCGAGCGTCTTGATGCCGGATTTCGCGATGTATTTCAGGATCGCCGCCGCCATCAGGTCGTCATTGGGAACCACCTTGAACGCCCAGCGGCGGCGGTCGTCCATCGGCCGCACGATCGCGGTCGCCGCCGCCAGCGAGATGATCGGTGTCCTGGATTCGAACGCGACGTCGAGCATCGGCATCGTCACGGGGGTCAGCGAGGAGCCGATCAGGATGTCAACGCCGTCCTGGATCACGAGGCGGCGGGCATTCTGCGTGCCCTTGGTCGGATCGGATTCGTCGTCGAGCGCGATATAGACCACCTTCTCGCCGCCGATCTCCTTCGGCAGCGCGGCGATGGTGCGCATCTGCGGCTGGCCGAGCGCCGAGCCCGGTCCGGATGCCGACACCACGACGCCGACCTTGATGTCGGCACGCGCATCCGGCGCGGTCAGCAGCGCGCCCGCGAGTACCCAGAGTCCGGCCATGGCCAGCTTCATTGCAAATCCTCCCAGCAAGTCTTTTTTCTATCATGCGCGGCCGATGATAGCCGACCGGCTTCCGGTTTCGCATCATATTGATTCCGCCTGATAAGTCTGTCCCCTTCGCGGGGGACATGATCGGCTGCGGCCCGGTCCTGAAACTTCGCGTTTACCACTTCCTTAAAGGCCGCGAGAACCAGTTTCCCTAATCGGGCAGCAACGACCTGCTGCTATTGAAAGATCAGAAGAGGGAGTACGAACCATGTTCAGCATCGTTCGGATCCTGGTTTTGATCGCATGTGCGCATGCGGGATCCGCGTACGCGGAAATGCCGTCTGACGGCTCGCGGCCTTTGCAAGCAGTTCACGCAGTCCACGTCGATGAGTGAGCCTCATCCGATCGCGGCCGAGCACGCGCGCGCCATCTGCGAGGAAATCGGCGAGCGGCTGCGCTACGCCCTGTGCGGCGATTACGCCGATCTGCCGCCAAGGCTGCAAGAGCTCGTGGATGAGCTCGCTCGGCAGGATTGTGAGGCACCGTCGCGGGTGCCGACGATGGCGGAGATGACGCGGCCGCTGGTCGTCGCAGCCTAGGTCTCGGTTCGCGACGACCTCCCGACCTGCCGATTAGAAATGTCCGGCGGTTGAATGTGTGCTAGCCTGCATCCCGGGATGGAATTGCCGTCCGGCATCTTGGGAGGACCTGGCTATGAAAGGCTCGTCGCTCTTCGTCACGAATGTCGCTGCCGCCGTCTTGTCGATCGCGCCGCTGCTGTGCGGATCGAGCGGCCCGGCGTGGTCGCAGCCCAGCCCGCTGCCTAGCATTTCGGTCGAGTCGCCGAGGCACACAGGCGCGCAACCGAGGCCGAAGCAGCACGCGGCGGCCCGCAGCACCGCGTCTTCGTCTCCGCATGCGACTGCGACCTCGGTGTTTTGCATCGGCGGTTGCATGACGAGCATGAGGTCAGGTGACCGCCCCTGGATCGGATGCTCCTGGTCTGCCGGCGCGTCCGCCTACACCGGGTGCCGAAACATCGGGCCCGGCGGCGTGCCCTTCAAGAGCTATAGTCAGTGCACGGAAACCGGACTGAATAACGGTTGGAGATCCGGTGAAGTTTCCGCGTATTGCACCAGCCTGGCTTTGAAGTAGGAACATCAGTCTTTTTTCGGCTGGCCTGAAGCGGACGCTGCTGCGGCGTGCTCGACGTTTGCCTGCGACCCCAAAGCAGTGGTCGTCGCCCGTGATTGTGCTCATTTGCCCCCATGTGGCATTAGTATGGGGCAATGAATGATTTTGTCCAAGCCCTCGATACGGCCGCCAGTCTTATTGGCCATTTCGATGCCGAGTTGCGCGACGTTGTTGTCTTGTCGCTCGGCGTAAGCCTTTCAGCGGCTGCCATTGCATTTGCAATCGGCACCCCCTTCGGCACGTTGCTGGCCATCTTTCGCGTTCCCGGCAAAGGAGCGTTTGTCGTCACTGCCAACGCCCTCCTTGGCCTGCCCCCGGTCGTCGTCGGGCTTTGCGTCTACCTTCTCCTGTCACGATCCGGACCGTTGGGCGCCCTTGGGATCTTGTTTACGCCGGCGGCGATGGTGATCGCGCAGACCATTCTCGGCATCCCGATCGTTGTCGCGCTGGTGCACCGTATGATGGTGGACCTCTGGTCCACCTATGGCGACGCATTGTTGGTTGATGGTGCTTCACGTATGCGGGCCGCGGTCTCGCTGATGAATATCGGACGCGAAGGATTGATTACGGCGTTTCTTGCCGCGTTTGGCCGGGCGATAGCGGAGGTCGGAGCGATCATCATCGTCGGCGGCAATATTGGAGGCTACACCCGAACCATGACTACCGCTATCGCGCTGGAGACGAGCAAGGGCGATTTGAGCTTCGCACTGGCGCTCGGCATAATTCTCATAGCCCTTTCGATGGCGGTGAGCGCGTCGAGTTTCCTCTTCGGGCGCGTATTGATAGGTCGCTAAGACGTGGGACGATCTCAAGGGAGCCACCGCATGCACCGCCGATTCGCCGCGCTTTCCATCTTTGCCGCTGCCTTGTTGGCCGTTCTTTGCGCTGCCGCCTCGGCACAGGACCAGACGATCATTGTTGCCTCCACGACCTCGACCCAGGATTCGGGACTGTTCGGCTACCTGTTGCCGATCGTCAAGGAAAGGACTGGCGTTGAGGCGAAGGTGCTCGCGCAGGGGACGGGGCAGGCACTCGACACGGCACGCCGCGGCGATGCCGACGTCGTTCTCGTTCACGCCAGGTCGGCCGAGGAAAAATTCCTTGCGGAAGGGTTCGGCGTGAAGCGCTATCCGGTGATGTACAACGATTTCATCGTCGTTGGGCCAAAGGACGATCCCGCAGGTATCAAGGGCCTCGATCTCGCGGCAGCGCTCCGAAAGATTGACGCGAAGGCGGCGCCGTTCATTTCTCGCGGGGACCGGTCTGGCACACATATCGCCGAACTCGCGCTCTGGAAGGATGCAGGCATCGATCTCACGAAGGGCCGCGGCACTTGGTACAAGGAAATAGGACAGGGAATGGGCGCCGCACTCAACATGGCTTCGGCAACCGGGGCCTATGTCCTTTCAGACCGCGGCACGTGGCTGGCATTCAAGAATCGCGGCGATCTCGCGATACTCGTCGAGGGCGACAGGCGCCTCTTCAACCAATATGGGGTGATGCTGGTCAATCCGGCACGACACCCAACGGTCAAGAAGGAAGCCGCCCAGCGCTTCATCGATTGGCTGATTTCGTCAGAGGGGCAGAACGCAATCGCCGGTTACAAAATCGACGGCCAGCAGCTCTTCTACCCCAATGCCAACGATCCCAATGCTTAGGGCGGCCGGGTCGCCGTCCGTAAGCCAGCGTCGGGCATCGCGGACCGTGGGGTCAGCTCCGCGCGGACGCTGAAAAGCCAACTGCCCCTGAGCGGCTCACACGTTCTTCGCGACCTTGCGCGTCCGGGTCGGGCCGGCGCCGGCGATCGCCGGCTTGATATTCCACACCGCGCGCACGGCCGCGAAGGCGTGCGCGATCACCGGCTCCTGGCGGCGGGCGGCAAGGCAGGCGAAAGAGAGGTCGCAGGTGAGCTTCACCCGGTCGGAGACCACGAACTGATGCGGGCGCGCCATCCGTGGCGCCAGCACGCTGTCGCGCGCGAGGCTGAGGCAGAGGCCGGATTCGACGAAGTCGATCATCGCCTCTTCCTGATCGGTGTAGCCGACGCGTTTTGGCAAGGCGCCGAGCGGACGGAAGATGTCGTCGAGCAGCCGCCGGTGGCCGGAATGCGGCGGTGTCGCAAGCCAGGGCAGCTCGGCAAGCTCCGCCCAGTCCTTGCCGATCACCCGGTCCCGCCAGCCGATCGGCGCGATGACGCGGTAGTGGTAGCTGAGCAGCGGCGCCAGCTGGTAGCGGCCGTCGGCGATGGTCCGCTCGGCGAAGCTGTGATGGACCAGCTGCTCCGGCGGCGTGGCGTCGACGTAGTAGCCGACGTCGAGTTCGCCCCGGCCGACCTGCGCCAGCACGTCGTCGCTGACGCCATGGCGCAGAAACACCTCGGTGCGTTGCGAGGACATCGCAAGGCTGCGCACGAACGGCCCGAGCCGGGTGAATTCGGGGTCGAGGATGGTGCCGACGCGCAGCGTGCCGCGCTGCGCCTCGTTCAGTGAGTCCGCCATTGCCTTGAAGTCGGATGCCGCGGCCACCGCCCGGTGCGCCAGCGGCAGCAGCGCGGCGCCGGCCTCGGTCAGCGTGAAGCCGCTGGGTGTGCGGTTGAACAGCTGCAATCCGGTGCTTTCCTCCAGCGCCTTGAGTTGCAGGCTGACCGCCGGCTGGGTCAGTTTCAGCATCGCTGCAGCGCGCGATACAGTGCCCTCACGGGCAACCGTGATGAAGCAACGCAAGGCCTGGGTACGGGGAAGCTCGCTCATTGCGTGAGCTTATAGCACACTTTTCCTGCAGTGCATCCGACCTTGTCGCGTGATTATAATACAACCAATGCGAGAAATCAGGATGGCCGCCACGCAACCATGCCTTCGGTCCGCGCGCGCACCTCCGGCGAGGCAAGGCAGGTCGCGACCGCTTCATAGCCCACCGCACCGGGCACCGGCGTGACGCAGATCGGCCGGCTGTGATTGGCGGGGCACAGGATGATCGCTTCGTCGTCGCCGACCGCGTCGAGGTCCAGGATCGCGCTGGAGCGCGTGAGGAAGAACAGTGGCCGCGCCTCGGGCCCGCGGCGGCGCAGATGCGCGATCACGGCTTCCTGGCTGGCCGCATCGAGCCCTTGCTCGAGCATGTCGATCACCGGGATCGCGTTGCCGTCGGTCTCGAGAGCGGCGAGCAGGGTGGTCAGTGCGGCTGAGCCCACCGCGCCGTCGGCGAGCAGGGCGGCAAGGCTCGCCTCGACCCTTGCCTTGTGCGCCGGGTCGGCATCGAGCCGCGCACGAACGGCCGCGCCGCCGTCGGCAGTGCGGTCCAGCCCCACGAAGCTGGCGTCGGGCAGCACGTCGGCGAGCCGCTGTGCGAGGCGCGTCTTGCCGCTGCCGAGCGGGCCGACGATGTAGTTCAGCAGCTTGATGTCACGCAGCTCGAAGCGCTCGCCGCCCCACGGCCACGGCAGATCGAACGCGACGCCGATCGCAGGCCGCGCCCTGACCGCACCGATGAGATCGCACGTTGCGGGCATCTTGCCGCGGCCGAGGTCGGCGCGCAGCCGGCGCACCCTGGCGATGCTGTCGCCGCTTTGGCGGATGCTCGCTTCGAGCGTGGCCTCGTGCGCGGCCAGCACGCGATCGAGGATGACGGCGTCGCCGCTCAGGATCCGCGCCACTTCATTGATGCTGAGGCCGAGCGCGCGCAGCGCGACGATTTCGGCGCCGCGCGCCATCTCGGCCGCACCATAGGCGCGCCATCCTGCCGGCGTGCGGCCGGGTGCGATCAGGCCGCGCTCCTCATAGAGGCGCAGCGCTTTCGCCGAGATCCCGAGCTGCCTTGCAGCTTCGGACGGACTGAGGAAACGGGCAGCAGGAGCATTCATCGAATCACCTCGCGTCGTCTGACCGCGCTTCTATGGAGGCGGCCGCAGGGGCAAGGTCAAGTGCGAGGTGCGACAAATCCGAAGGGTAACTCAGATTGGTAGGATGGGTAGAGCGAAGCGAAACCCATCATTGGCGTCGCGGGTACGAATCGATGGGTTTCGCTGCGCTCTACGCATCTGCGCGCCGTCAGCCTCAGTTGATTCGGGCGAAAGATGGCGCGAGAATGCCGATGCGTGACTCACAGCTCGCGCAACATACCCGATGTCGTCCCTGCGAAAGCAGGGACCCATAACCACCGAAGTTCATTGTTGTGCGACGCTGGAACGACGAGTCCTATCCACAACATCGGCTGCGGAGTATGGGTCCCTGCTCCCGTGCGCAATTGCGCACTAGGCAGGGACGACACTGGAGTGTGTGACGGGACGCTGCGTCCCCTAACTCGCAGATGCCCTCACTCCAGATGATTCACCTTCGCCACCCAGGCGCGGACGTCGGTGAGGACTTCGGGCAGCGCGGCCTTGACCTCCTGCACGTTCATGCCGGGCTTGATGCGAGGGTCGTAGAGCAGGTTGAGCAGGTATTGGTCGTAGACGTCGAAAAAGCCCATCGAGACGCTGTCGTTGAACATCGTCCACGGCACGGTCGCGGTGTCGTTGATCGGGCCGAGCGACTGCAACAGCTCCTCATAGGCGCAGTCGAGGAAGACGAAATCGCCATTGTCGACGGTGAGGATGACGTCGGAATGCTCGATCTCGTAATTCTCGTTCTTGCGGAAGCCCGACAGGCATTGCGGGTCGAGCGAGGTGCGGATCTCCTTGGCGCGCTCCTGGCCGTAGAAGGTCGCGATCGTGCGATAGAGTTCGCGGTCGCGCACCAGCTTGACCACGACATTGGCCGCGTCGTTGTCATCGGTCATCGCGATGTCGAGATGCTGCACCTTGGCTCGGATGTCGGCGATGACCTTGGCGAGCTGGACCTTGCGGTCGGCGCGGTTGCCGTCGGCAAACACGCGCACCGGCCTGTCGTATTTGCGGATGCGGTCGACCCGACCGGCGAGATGATATTCCGCGCCGAACGCGGTTTTCAGAAAGCCCTCGACGATCTCGGCGTCGGTGAAGACCTTCTTCTCGTTGCGCTGGCGCGAGGTAATGGCCGGAATCTCTGCGCCCGTCGCCGGTACGATGGCGTCGGTGAGCGAGGTGGTGAGCGCCGCGGCGAGCAGCAGCAGGATCGGCGAGCAATGTTGGCGCATTCGAACCACGCTGCCGCAATGCGCGCGGCAGCGCAAGCCGGGATCAGCGATCTTGCCGGATGGAAGCGCCTGGTTCCGTCGAAATCGACGCGATCAGTTCTTCACCACCACGGTGGCGCCGACCGAGACGCGATTATAGAGGTCGGTGACGTCCTCATTGGTCATGCGGAAGCAACCCGACGAGACGGCCTGGCCGATCGTCTCGGGCTCGTTGGAGCCGTGGATGCGGTACAGCGTCGAACCGAGATACATCGCGCGTGCGCCGAGCGGGTTCTCGATGCCGCCGGCCATGTGGCGCGGCAGATCGGGGCGGCGGCGCAGCATCTGCGACGGCGGCGTCCACGACGGCCATTCCTTCTTCGCGCTGATGCGGTGGACTCCGCCCCAGCGGAAGCCGTCGCGGCCGACGCCGATGCCGTAGCGCAGCGCCTGGCCGTTCGCCATCACCAGATAGAGCCGGCGCTCGGCGGTGTTCACCACGATGGTGCCGGGGGCGTAGTTGGTCGGGTAGTTGACGGTGGTGCGCGGGATCGGGCTGGCGCCGCCACCGCCGAAGAAGCTCGGGGCTTCGGACTGGTAGCCACGGGAATCGAAGAACTGGGCCTGGGCCTGGCCGGCACCTGCCAGGATCGTGAGCGCGGCAAACATCAAGGCAATCTTGCGCATCGTCGTCGTCCTTGCGAACAATCAAATATGCAGCCAAAAAGGCCACAATCGCCGGCCTTTCGCAAGCGACGAAGCTGTGACTTCAGGCACTTTCGGACAACACGGTTTAAAAAGGCAACAGACCGGAAGCGATACCAGCATTGCCCCGCCAAACCTTTGACGAAGCGGATGAAGAATGGTTGATCTGGAGCGTTTTCAAGCGAAGCGGGTACCGGTTCGCGTCAAGAAAACGCGACCAAACAAAAGGATGAGAGCATGATCCGATTCAATCGGATCGGATCATGCTCTCAGCGACCTCAAGAACATCTCGAAACGGGAGCGTGAGCATGAACGGTGCGGAAAGTCTGGTGCGGACATTGGTCGCGGGCGGCGTGGACGTCTGCTTTACCAATCCGGGCACCTCGGAGATGCATTTCGTCGCAGCACTGGACAAGGTCCCCGGCATGCGCTGCGTGCTCGGCCTGTTCGAAGGTGTGGTGACGGGTGCTGCCGACGGCTATTTTCGCATGAAGGGAACGCCGGCCTCGACGCTGCTGCATCTCGGGCCCGGCCTTGCCAACGGCCTTGCCAATCTGCACAACGCCAAGAAGGCGCATTCCGGCATCGTCAACATCGTCGGTCAGCACGCGACCTACCACATCGGTTACAACGCACCGCTGACGTCCGATATCGAAGGCCTGGCGCGGCCGATGTCGTCCTGGGTGCGCACGTCACCCGATGCCAAGTCGGTGGCGGCCGATGGCGCAGCCGCAATCGCCGCGGCCAAGAGCGCGCCGCCGCAGATCGCAACCTTGATCCTGCCGGCCGACACCGCCTGGAACGAGGCCGACGGCATCGCCGAGGTGGCTGTCGATACGCAGCGCCCGAGCTATTCGCCGCAGGCGGTCGACACCGCGGCAAAAATCCTGCACGGTGATGCCGCGCACACGCTGCTGCTGGTCACCGGCAGCGCGCTGACCGAGCAGGGGCTCGCGCTCGCCGAGCGCATCGCCGGCAAGACCGGCTGCACCGTGATGGGCCAGACCTATCACCCGCGCATGGCGCGCGGCCGCAGCCGCTTCTCGATCAACCGCATCCCCTATGTGATCGAGCAGGCGCTGCCGATCCTGAAGAATTTCCGTCACATCGTGCTGGTCGAGGCCAACGATCCCGTGGCGTTCTTCGCCTATCCGAACAAGCCGAGCATGCTGAAGGCCGAGGGCTGCGAGGTGCATCGCATGACCGCCTGGGGCGAGAACTCGGTCGCAGCCCTCGGGGCGCTCGCCAATGCGCTGCATGCGACGGCGCAGGACGTCAAGCCGCAGCAGCACCAGGAGCTGGTCAAGCCGACCGGCGCGCTCAACCACACCACGATCGCGCAGGCGATTGCGTGCGCGATCCCCGAGAACGCCATCATGGTCGATGAGTCCGTCACCACCGGCCGGGGCTTCTTCCCGCCGACGGCGGCGGCCGCGCCGCACGACTGGCTGCAGAACATGGGCGGCTCGATCGGCTTCTCGACGCCGGTCGCGATCGGCGCCGCGGTTGCCTGTCCGGACCGCAAGGTGATCTGCATGGTGGGCGACGGCAGCGCGATGTACACGATCCAGTCGTTGTGGACGCAGGCGCGCGAAGGGCTCAACGTCGTGACCATCGTGTTCGCCAACCGCATCTACCAGATCCTGCGCGGCGAGTTCGACGGCGTCGGCGCCGGCGAGCCGGGCAAGCGGGCGCAGGATATGCTGAAGATCGATCGGCCGACGCTCGATTTCGTCGCGCTCGCGAAGGGCATGGGCGTGCCGGCGGTGGCGGTGACGACTGCCGACGAGTTCAACAAGGCGCTGGCTGATGCCGTCGCCGAGCCGGGCCCGCGGCTGATCGAAGTGCAGATGTAGCAGCGCGATTTGAAGAGGCCGCGGCGGCGGCCCAGTCCAGTCGGAGGCGCCAATGCAGACCGAGCTGAACAAGGTGATCGCCGCCGTGCAGGAGTTTTACGCGCAGGAAATGTTCTTGCTGGAGCGCGATCTCGGCGAGCGAACGCTTACTCACCGGCTGGCGGTCTATGTCGAGCGGCAGTTTCCCGGCTGGCAGACTGACTGCAACTATGATCGGCTCGGCGAGCGCACGCTGCGGCTGCCGCGCGGCTCGGGGAGCTCGACCGATGACCATCTCGGCAAGTCGATCTATCCCGATATCGTCGTGCATCAGCGCGATATCCCGAACAATCTCCTGGCCATCGAGCTGCGCAAGGACAGCAACCACCAGCCGCTCGAGCACGACCAGCGCAAGCTGCAGGCGCTGACCGATCCGAACGTCTGGTTTGCCTATGCAATGGGCGTTCTGGTGATCGTCGGACAGCACGGCGTGAGCCATTCCGAAGTCTATGCCGGCGGCGCCATCGACAGCACCACGTCGCGCTGGTTTGCGGCGCGCATACAAGAGAGCGGGCTCGCGGGCAGGGGCGACGATGGTGCTCAGCATTAAGTCTATCGATGAATCCTTCTATGCATCGCAGTGATAGCCCGTTTGGATCATGCGTTGCCGCTGCGCGCGCGTCACAACAGAAGGCGCGGGAGGTGGAGCAATTCCTGGAGCTGGTGGTCAATTTTCATAACGATCCGATGGCGGTGCGGATTATCGGCTCTGCGCCTCTTTCGCTCCCTCTCCCGCACTTGAATTTTCTGGTCCAATTCTCGCGGCCCGAACACTCTCTGCCCCGAGCGGCCGGCGCATTTGATCGCGACGCGACGGGCGAGGCGGCATCCGCACCGAGACAGCAAGCAAAAAGGCCGCCTTCGGGCGGCCTTTTCCGTGATCGCCAGATTCGTGATCGGCTACCGCGATTGTTTCTGTTTATTGCTTGGCCGCATCGTCGCCGGTCGTGGCGGCGCCAGCCTTGCCTCCCTTGGCGCTCGATTTCTTTGCGCTCTTCTTGGCTTGCTTCTTCGGCGCCATCTTGGTCGCCTCGCCCTTGGTCGCCGTGTCGCCGCTTTGCGCTGCGGGCGCCGGGCTGCTGCCGGCCTTGTCCTGCGCGAGCGCGGTGGACGAGACGAAGGCAAGCGCCGTGGCGGCGAGGATCAGTGTTCGCATCGGATGGTTCTCCCAAGTTGGTTTCCGGCGCCCCTCAACGGGACAGAATGTCGCAGGTTCCGCGACCCCAATCAGCAGTCCGTGAGCTCTGCGTGAACGGCGCAGTCGCCGCGAAAGGGCCGGAACCGGGAACCGCGAGCCGCGTTATGTCGCTGGGCAGGAGTTCCGAGGAGAGACGCCATGCGCTGGCGGTCAATGACGGAAACCACCAATACGGTGCTCGACACCGCACCCGAGGATACCTTCTACACGGTGGGCTGGACCATCAGCGGGCTGGCGACACTGGCCACCATCGTCGCGGTCTGGATGTTCGGGATCTGAGGGCAAGCGATTCGCGCAGGCGACCGGCTTGCCACCGCCGGCGGGCGGTCGCGGCCTGCGCCGGCCGGCTATTTCCGCAAAATGCCCAGCGCTTCCCGGTAGAGCTGCGAGAAACCGAGCAAGAGCGCGCTCGACAGCAGGAACGTCGCGGTGCTGTCATAATCGTCGGCCGTCGGCCAGGCGAACTCGAAATAGGGGGGCATGAACACCCACCATACGATCGGTACCGTGATGATGGTGGCAAAGGCGCCGGCCGGCGCGCCGCCCATCAGCCCGGCGATCAGGATCGCCGGCGCGAAGGCCGCGAAATAGAACTGCATGCCGAAGCTTGCGAACATCTCCTGCGCCGCGGTGGCGAGCACCACGGCCAGCAGGGCGACGACGAACGTCGACAATGACCAAGGCCGCAGCTTCAGAATGTAGTCGTTGCCCTTGCGCATCGAGACGTCCCGGCCTCCGCGAGTTCCGGGAAGGTAGCCGAGGAGGCCTGCAAACAAAACCCCGTAGGACTCCGAGGGTCAGCGTTGCGCTCGACACAGTGAAAGGGAACCGTCCCGGTCGAGCCGCTGCGGCATTGTCGCGCCTATTGCGTTGCGGCAGGGTGATGGTGGGACCACACAATGCTGGAATTGCTGATTGTCGTGCTCGTCACCGGGATCGGGTTCGTATCCGGATACGGCGTGCGCGAGCTGATCTCCCGCCGCAAACGCGGTCTCCTCTCGGCGTTCACGCGGCACCGCCAAGCCGTCATCCGCCCCGCACCGCCGCCGGCAGTGAACCGGAACGGCGCGACGAACGGCGATCAAGCGCCGCTACGGCTTGCGTTGGCTACTTTGCATGGGGTTGTTTTCGACATTTTTGATGAGGCGGTCCCGAACGGCACCAGAATGTCGACAATCCTCCGAACCCGGCGGTTCGGGAAGGGGAATGGTGGACGCACAAGGGATCGAACCTTGGACCTCTCCCGTGTGAACCACAATCCATAGACCACAGCTAACCTAATCAAGCCATAGTCTTGTTGTAAAAGTCATTGCAGCGCAGGGATTTGTGGCCAGTTTGGCCCATCGGAGGCCATAGCTGGCCTTGCTACATTTTGTATGCCCCTGCCGTGCCCTTCGTGAATATTCCCGTGGGGCACAACAGAGCTGGGAACGTGGAGGGAACGGTTTGTGATCCGTTTCTTGGATCTCCTTCGACATGTCCCGGGGCACAAGGAGTAAGGGCACAAACAATGGAAAACAGCGAGAAGGGTCTCAGAGCCGAAGTGACAACGAACTACCTGAGGCTCACTGACGCGGCGATACGTGCAGCCACGCTGCCGCCGGGCAAGTCGCAGTTCTATCTGCACGACACAGAGCAGCCGGGGCTTGCCATCAGGATGCGCGCGACTGGTGGACGGACTTGGGTCTTTCTGTTCACCAAGCCTGGGACGAGAGGCACCCAACGCAAGACGCTGGGCGCATGGCCCAAGTTCAATGAGAAGGCCGCGCGCAAGGCCGCTACCGTCGCCGCCGGCGAGGTGGTCATTGGGGTCGATCCGAACGACTCCAAACGCGAGGCAAAGCGGCAACAGCTGGCAGAGAGGCAGTGCACCACATTGGCGACCCTGATCATTGAAGATGGCCCCTACGAAACGTCCCTGACTGGACGCCAGGTCGTCAATTGGAAACCGGCAATGTCGGCGCTGCGACGCGGTCTCAAGGATCATTTCGGTCTCGCCATCGGCGAGCTGACGCGACGGCAAATCATGGCGGCGGTGGACAGGATCGCCAAGACCGGTAAGCGCGGCGCAGCCAAGGACTTGCGCAAACACACGCACACACTCCTCGAATGGTGTGTTGGCGAAGGTTACGTGGAGCATAACGTGCTCGCCGGCTATCGCGCGCCCAAGGAAACCCGCGCGCAGAGGGTCGGGCGCCGAACGAGGGGCCGCGCGCTGACCGATGAGGAGATCATCAAGGTCTGGCACGCATCCGGCAAGCTCGGGGCTTTTGGGCTCCTGACACAAATGTGCCTACTCGGTGGCCCGCGCCGCAGCGAGCCAACCATGATCGAGTGGCGAAAGCACATCATGGATGACCGTATCACCTTCGATTCGGCATGGACCAAGATGGGCCTGCACCACGACGTGCCGCGCACCCACCTCGTTGACGAGGTGCTTGCCGCCGCGAAACATTTCCAGCGCGCGACGTCTGATTATGTCTTCCCGTCACCGAAGACTGGCGGCCAGATGTCGGGCTTCACCAAGATGGTCAACCGTTTGGTCAAGGAAGCAGGTGTCGCCAAGTTCACCATGCATGACTTAAGGCGCAGCTTGCGCACCGTCATGTCACGCTGCGGCTATGACAACGAAATCCAGCGGCTGTGTGTCGGGCAAAAGCCTAGCGGTATCGATCAGGTCTACAATCACGACGAACGGTGGATCATCCGCAAAATGGCGTTCGAAGCGGCTCACGACTACATCGCAGAGTTGGTCGGCGCGAAACAGGTTGGCAAGGTCGTGCGCCTGCAGCGGACGAATCCGCTCGACCCGATCAAGGCTGAATTGCTCGGCCGTCTCCGCGAGCATTATGCGGCTGAGACGGCTTAGTGGTCTTATCGCATCTGGCCAGATAGTCGCGTACAGCATCGACACGATAGAGCGGTCGGCCGTCAACGTAGCGCCATTTCAGCGGGTGGTTCGGATCGCGCCGCCACTGCTCGAGCGCTCCGGGCGTACGCCGGATGACCGCGGCCGCCTCTAATGCCGTCAAATTTGAGCTGCCGGCCAGGGTATCGATATCGAACGTCGCGGGCGGCGGCACGCCACGGTTTTTTCGATGGCGCTTCGTGGCACGTGGCATTTTCCGACTATCTGGCGACTCTAGTGCCTCGATCCGAGTCTTTTCGTCCTTGCCGCTCATGCCTCCGCCCCGAACCACCATCGGTCCAAGGGAATAAGATCGTACGCTTCTCCAGCAAGAAAGAAATCTAGAGCACAGGTATGGCTGCCGGGTAGCTGTGGCGTACAAATAGGTCGAATCGCAAGGTTGACGAGCAACTGTTGCCTTTTGATAGGGTCGTTTCTGGTGCGAAACTGGTGCGGTTTTAGGAAACGGGAATCACGCACTAGCCCGTCTTATTCGTCAGAGGCGCCTGAGAGGCTGGCGAGCGTGGTGTAAAGCGCTGATGCGGCGTAGGATTCGGTTGCAAAGCCAACCCCATCACCTTCAGCCGCGAACACCACGCCCGCCATGACCGATGATACGATTCTGCCCTTCTCCGTTCACGCCAAGAAAGTCACAGCTGCCTTCGATGGCGGGCGGCTGACCTCGAACGGGGGCGTGATGCTTCTGGCGATGGCCGAGCGGCGTCTCGGCTTGGCCGACAATTTGGCCCGGGTGTTCCCGGATCGGCGCGATCCGACGCGGGTCGTGCACAGCCTGGTCGATATGTTCCGCGCGCGCATGTTCGCGATCTGCTGCGGCTACGAGGACGCCGACGACCTTGATCATCTGCGGTCCGATCCGGCATTCAAGCTGGCCTGCGGTCGGCTGCCGGACACGGGCCGGGATTTGTGTTCCCAACCGACGCTGTCGCGGCTGGAGAATGCTCCGCGCCTGCGCGACGTGATCCGGCTGACCTACATTTTGGTCGACGCATGGATGGATAGCTACCCGCGCGAGCCGGCATCCGTCACGCTCGACATCGATGATACCTGCGATGTCGTCCACGGCCATCAGCAGCTCTCGCTGTTCAACGCTCATTATGACGAACGCTGCTTCCTGCCGATCCACGTCTACGACACGGAGAAGAGCCGGCCCGTGGCGGTCGTGCTGCGGCCCGGCAAGACGCCGGGCGGCGTCGAGGTGCGTGCCCATCTGCGCCGCCTGGTACGGCATATCCGGACGCGGTGGCACAACACGCGAATTACGTTCCGTGGCGACGGGCACTATGCCCGGCCGGAGGCAATGGCGTGGTGCGAGACCAACGGCATCGACTACATCTTCGGTCTGTCCGGCACCAAGCCGCTCGCCAGAAAAGTCGACGCGGTCGCCGACGACATCCGCACGCGACGCGCCATCGAGAACCTGCCGGTTCTGCGTGGCTATACCGAGACGCGCCACAAGGCAAAGTCCTGGGATCGCGAACGACGCACCGTCGCCCGTTTGGCACCGCCAAACGGGCGCTGTCGCCCGCCAAAAAATATTCTGCGACTTGCGTCCTGGTGGGCCAGGAAATCATAGCGCGTTTCTTCTCGGCGAGAGCAGCATAGAGATGCAGCATAAAGGGATCGGCGTCCGCGCCCAGCTCTGCCACGATGAACGGAGTCCTGTGGGCCATCAGATCGTTGATGAAATGCACGTCGCGGCTGAGGCGGTCGAGGTTCACCACGCATGGCATTTAAAATCAACACGTTACGGTAATAAATCAGAACAAATGAAGAACTTTAGGATTGATTAACCATAGTCTGCCAGTGTAAATTTCCCGCAGGAGTCGCAAATGGCCAGTTTCTCCAAAATCGAGTGGACGGACTCCACCTTCAATCCGTGGGTAGGTTGCACGAAGATAGATCGCTCTGGTGGTGCCCCGTCAGCATGTGATTTTTGCTACGCAGAAGGATGGTCAAAACGTAGTGGTCACGTGAAGTGGGGCAATCACCCACGCCGCAGGACGACTGAGGCGTATTGGAAGGCGCCGCTTAAGTGGAATTTGGCTGCGCCAAAATTCTACCGTGAGCACGGGCATCGGCAGCGAGTTTTCTGTGCGTCGCTCGCGGACGTCTTCGACAATCAGGTTGACCCAGCCTGGAGATTAGATCTCTGGCGCTTGATTAGAGATTGCGATCAGCTGGAATGGCAATTGCTGACAAAGCGTCCTCAAAACATCAAAAAAATGCTGCCGAGTGATTGGGGTAGGGGTTATCCCAACGTTTGGCTCGGCACGACTGCCGAGGATGCGAAAGCTTATCAGCAACGAGGTAAGCATCTGCTGTCTATTCCCGCCGCGGTGCATTTCGTGAGCTACGAACCCGCGATGGGCCCTCTTGGGCCGTTGTCGCTCGCTGGGAAGGCGCCGGCCTGGGTCATCATTGGAGGGGAAAGCGGCGTCGCCTTGGACAGGACAAGGCTTACCAAGCCCCAATGGGCACGAGATGCAATTTCCGAATGTATCCGAGTAGGCGCGGCTCCCTTCCTCAAGCAGTGGGGAAGATATCAGAATAACCCCCTGGTTATTGAGCAAGGTATGACCGAGCGCGATGCAGCAATCGTCGATCCTGTCGTTAACGGGAAGGGCGGGGGACTACTGGATGGCAGGTTTTACCGGGATTTTCCAAAAACTTTGGGAGTTGAAACCGTTGCCGCTTGAGGTCATGATCCAGATGTTCCAGCATCGGTTGCATGAGCAAGCAGGGCAACCTTTTTCCCGATTTGCCGCCTACCGATAAGCCCCTTCGTTTCAGGTCACCGGATCGTCCTATCTGGACTGAAAACAAGGCTAGGTTGATCGAGCGGTACCTCTATTACTTCGTGATGATTACGAAGCATGGAGCGTATATCGACGGTTTTTCTGGACCACAGTATCCCGACAAGGAAGATGCTTGGGCGGCAAAGCTGGTATTAGAATCGCAGCCGCCATTCTTGAGAAAATTCTGGTTGTGCGAGCAGAGCAAGGAAAAGCTTCCTGCGCTCCAAACGTTGGCTTCTTCGAGCAAGCAGAAAAACCGTTCGATCAAGATTGTCCCCGGCGACTTCAATGCAAACCTCGGGGGGATTCTTGGAAGTGGAGCGATCACAGAACGGATGGCAACTTTTTGTCTGCTGGATCAGCATACGTTCGAATGCGAGTGGAGGTCTTTGCAGGCGTTGGCGGCGCATAAGGTTACAAACAAGATCGAGCTGTTTTATTTTCTCGCCACCGGATGGTTGGACAGAGCGATCGCGGCCACGACGCGCAACCAAGAGATTTTGACCAGGTGGTGGGGCGGTGAGGATTGGAAGAAGCTGCTGGGGATGAAGTCGTTTGATCGTGCCCAGTTATTCGCCAGTAGGTTTAGAGAGGAACTAAGATACAAGCATGCCCATGCGTGGCCGATTTACGACAAGGAAGGTGGCGCGCGCCGCGTAATGTATCATATGATCCATGCGTCCGATCATGACGAAGCTCCAAAACTGATGAGTCGAGCATATCGAAAGGCGAACGAACCGAAGGAGGAACTAGCCGAAGCTCAAAGGGAGCTGTTTGGCACCGATACGTTCCACAAGGCTTGACAGCTGCATGACGCTAGAGGTCAGGCATAGTATTGAAGAGGGCATTACTGTTCCGTACGGGTCCATTTTCGATGGGGTTCGCCAGAACCGCGGCTTCGTTGACACCAGGAACGATCCTATAAAGGCGGCCCAAATAGCAGAGGGTGTAGAGTCCGAGGCATTGCTTGATTGTCTAGTTCTCATAGCTAGAGAGAACGTCTACTTCTCATTGGGATGCGATTTGGGACGGCATGAGGATGCCTCGGCATCGGGATCAACGCGCTTTGTAGCTGGGGGATATCTGCAAATTACCGGATCGGACTATGCGGCAGTGTCAACGGATCGGCTCGACGCGTTCTGCACAGCGCTTGAAAATAGGCTCAAGCCCCAATCTAGCCCGTCTTATTCATGATTGCCGGGCGGGGCAGCTGGAACATTTCCGGTCGGGGTGAAGGCGCGCGCGAACGCTTCGGCTTTTTCGCCGCTTTTCGACCCGACTTCGTGAACGCGTTGGAGGACGGCAGCGGGGTGACCGGGGGCTGATGCCCCGCGCGTCAGGGTGCTTGCGGGACCAGAGCGTTTGCCAAGCCGCGGAACAGGTCGGCGTCGGGGCACGCCGCAGCGAAGGCAAGACGGACGCGGGTGGCGGTCTCGATGACGCGGGCTGCGATCTTGAGAAGCCTGAGCCTGATCGTGTTGAACTCGGCCGTTGCCAGATCGCGCGGCTTTGGGATGGCATCGCGCACGGCGAGGATGAGCCAATAGGCGGCGGTGTGGAAGACGAGGCGGACCTGGTTGGCGAGCGCCGAGCGGCAACTGGTGCGATCGGAGGCGAGC
>NZ_JBWJZD010000025.1:0-133490 GCF_056429065.1 Bradyrhizobium sp. USDA3010 | reverse complement strand
TTTACCGCCTGCATGCAGGCGGTAAATCTCAACGCGCTCTTCAAGGCTGAGCTGGCCATAACATTGTCCCATCGCCACAACACCCTAGCAGGTGTTGCACTTGTGTCGTGAACCCAAGGGACCCATACTCCGCGGCGGGTGTTGTGATTGGGACTCCTCGTTCCGGCGTCGCGCAATAACGACTGTTTGTGGTAATGGGTCCCTGCTTTCGCAGGGACGACATCGAATTTGTTGCGCGGTCTGTGAGTCATACTTGCGCGCTCTCGCGACACGTATTGCCTCAGCTTTCAGTCTCGTCCCACCCTCTCATTGAACAGTGGGCACGGCGGCCCTATTCGCTGCCGACCTCGCCGGTGATGATGTTGCCGAACAGCTTCCAGCTCTCGCCTTCGAACCGCATCAGCTGCGACTGTTCGATCGGACGGAAGTCGTTCGCGCTGGTGTTGATCCTGATCCCGGGCAGGATCATCTTCGGCGCGAAGTTCTTCAGGCCGGCGGCCTGCTTCATCACGTTCTCGCGTGTGAGATCATCGCCGCACTGCCTCAGCACCTGCGCGAGCGTTTGCGCGGCGGCGTAGCCATAGACGTGATTGCCGTTGGTCTTGTCGCCGTCGGGCATGTACTTGTCCATGAACGCCCGCCATTCCCTGGTTTCGGCATCGTCATTCCAGATCGTGTCGGTCGGATCCTTGAGGTAGGCGACCGAGATAATGCCCTGCGAATGCTCGATGCCGGCGGCGCGCATCACCGAGGCGACCGACGTTGCGGTGGAGGTCAGGAAGAAGGTCGGCTTCCAGCCGAGTTCGGCGACCTTCTTGATGGTCTGCGCCGCGCCCTTCGGCGCCGCCCAGGTGAACAGGATGTCGGCGCCGGAGGCGCGCAGCGCCACGATCTGCGAATCCAGCGTCGGATCGGTCAGCTCGTAGGACTTGTCGGCGACGATCATGCTGGCTGCCTTGTCACCAAGGCCGTCGCGCAGCCCCTTGAGCGCATCCTTGCCGGCATCGTCGTTCTGCCAGAGCACCGCGATCCTGCCGTTCGGGAATTTGTCGAGGATGTATCTGGCGTAGATCCGCCCTTCGCTCTGGTAGTTCGGCTGCCAGCCCATCGTCCAGGGAAAACCCTGGGGATCACCGAAGCGCGTCGCGCCCGATGCGACGAAGAGGTGAGGGACCTTCTTGCCGTTGAGATATTTCTGGATCGCGACATTGGGCGCGGTGCCGAGCGGCTGGAACACCAGCAGCACCTCGTCGCCCTCGACCAGCTTGCGTGCCTGCTCGACCGATTTCGGCGGCGAGAAGCCGTCGTCGTAGCTCACGAAGTTGATCTTGCGTCCGTTGATGCCGCCCTGGTCGTTGATCATCCTGAAATAGGCCGCCTCGGTCCGGCCGATGGCGCCGTAGGCCGAAGCGGGGCCGCTATAGGGCATGATGTTGCCGATCTTGATCTCGGTATCCGAGACCCCCGGGCCGTAGTTCTTCTGCGCGAGCGCCGGCGACAGCGCGCCGATCGTTACCGCGGCTGCCACGCACGCACGAAGACAAAATCCGTCCAACATCCCTCGGTCACTCCCTGATTGTCCATCGATCGCCTTGTCACGTATGCGCGGCTCCCCTTGTCGAGGGCCGGTGCGTTGACGCCCGGCGACAATTATCGTATGCGCTTCCGGTCTGGAAACGTTTCCAGATTAGCGCGCGTTCCCACCGATGGCAATATTCCTGCGGCCGGAGAGATGTGACAAATGAGCAGACTGGAGCAGACGAGCCCGGACCATGGCGCGAGGCCGCCGCTGGTCGCCGAATGCGATGCCGTCGTGGTCGGTGCCGGCTTCGGCGGGCTCTATGCGATCTATCGGTTGCGCGAGCTCGGGCTGAAGGTGATCGGCATCGAGGCGGCGTCCGACGTCGGCGGCACCTGGTACTGGAATCGCTATCCCGGCGCGCGCTGCGACATACCGAGCCTGTTCTATTCCTACAGCTGGTCGGAGGAGCTGCGGCAGGAATGGCGCTGGAGCGAGAAATACGCCGCCCAGCCGGAGATCCTGCGCTACGCGCAGCACGTCGCCGACCGGTTCGATCTGCGCTCCCTGATTCGCTTCGACACCCGCGTGACGAGCGCCGACTGGGACGAGGCCGGCGAGAGCTGGACGTTGCGCACCGATCGCGGCGACTGCATCGTCGCATCGACTTGCGTGATGGCGACCGGCAATCTCTCGGTGCCGAACAAGCCGAAGCTCGCGGGCCTCGCGCGTTTTCGTGGGCCGGTCTATCACACCGGGCAATGGCCGCATCAGGAGATCGATTTTTCCGGCTTGCGCGTTGCCGTGATCGGCACCGGCTCGTCGGGTGTGCAGACGATCCCGATGGTCGCGAAGGCGGCGAGCCGCCTGACCGTATTCCAGCGCACGCCGAACTATTCTGTGCCGGCACGGAATGCGCCGCTGTCCGAGGCCGACATCACAGCCGCTGAGCCGGTGATCGCCAAATATCGCGAGAGCCTCGAGACGCCGGAGTTCGGGCGGGTGCCTGCGAATGCCTTCGACGCGCCGGTGCCGGAACGGGACGTGCAGTGGGCGCGCTACGAGCAGCTGTGGGAGCAGGGCGGCGGCGGCATCCTGACCGCGTTCCCGAACATCCTGACCGACGAGGCCGTCAACGACGTTGCCTGCGACTTCGTCCGCGACAAGATCCGCGGCATCGTGCACGACGGGGCGACGGCGGAGGCACTGTCACCGAAGGATTATCCGCTCGGCGTCAAGCGCATCTGCATCGATACCGGGTATTTCGCGACCTACAATCTGCCGCATGTCGAGCTGGTCGATCTGCGCGCGGAGCCGCTGACGACAGTCACCGAGACCGGCGTCGAGACCGCGACGCGGTCCTTTACGCTCGATGCGCTGGTGCTGGCGACGGGCTATGACGCGATGACCGGGGCGCTCGCCGCGATGCAGATCCGCGGGCGCGACGGCGCGACCCTGAAGGAGGCCTGGGCCGACGGCCCGAGCGCCTATCTCGGCCTGATGGTGTCGGGCTTTCCGAACCTGTTTGTCGTGACCGGGCCGGGCAGCCCGTCGGTGATCGGCAACGTGATCCATGCCTGCGAGAACCATGTCGAGTGGATCACGGCCTGTCTCGACAACATGCGCGCCAAGGGATTAACGCGGATCGAGCCGGAACGCGACGCCGAGCGGGCCTGGATGGCGCATGTCGCCGACGCCGCCAGCCGCACGCTCTATCCGAAGGCGAATTCCTGGTACCAGGGCGCCAACATCGCGGGCAAGCCGCGCGTGTTCATGCCCTATGTCGGCCAGGGCTACCGCCACCGCATCGCGCAGATCGCGCAGCGCGGTTATGAGGGTTTCGTGCTGCGCTGAAAGCGCCGGCGCTCTCCGTCATTGCGAACGCAGCGAAGCAATTCATCGTTCCGCACGCTCGGTAGCAGTGGACTGCTTCGCTTAGCTCGCAATAACGTGGATGGAGTTGTGCGATCGAGGGCTGGAACCGTTTCCAGTATCGGCTTGTTCCGCCCGCCTACTTCCGCCCCCGCGCGGGCGTTGCCGGTGCGGCGCAGGAATGGCGCAGGATGAGGCGCGTCGGCAGGAACACCGGGGCGCTGCTGCCGGCCTTGTCGGGCTCGCGGATCCGTTCCAGCAGCAGCCGCGCGGCGGTGCGGCCGACCTCGTTCATGTCCCAGCTCAGGGCTGAGATCGCGGGCGTCGCATGGCGGGCGAGGTCGGTGTCGCCGCTGCACACGATCGATACGTCCTGCGGATAGCGCAGGCCGTTGCTGGTGATCGCCTCCAGCACCTCGGCCAGCATGCTGGTGCCGAGCGAGATGATCGCGGTCGGCGGTTTTGTCATTTGCAGCAGCTGGCACACCGAGCTGAAGGCGGTGTTGGCGCCCTGCATGTGCGGGCGGATCAGGGTCGGATCGACCTCGATCTTCGCTTCCTGATGCGCCTGCCGGTAGCCCGCGAGCCGTTCCGAGCTCGGCAGCACCGCAGCACTTCCGGTCAGCAACGCGATCCGGCGATGGCCGAGGCCGATCAGATAGCGCGTTGCCTCCAGCGCGCCGCCGCGGTGATCGACGCGAACCATGACGCTATCGGGTACCTCGCGGTCGACGGTCACGCAGGGCAGGTCGAGCGTGGCCAGCCCCTTCATGAAATCCTTGTGGGAATTGTCGCCGGCGAACAGCAGCAATCCATCCATCTGGCGCCGGCGCACCGCCGACAGGAACGCCGCCTCGCGCGCCTCCTCATGCTTGGTCGCCGCCAGCATCAGGAGGAAGCCGGCGCGCTGGAATTCCTCCTCCGCCGCGCTCACCATGCCGGTGTAGTGCGGGTTGGAGAAATCGGCCACCATGCAGCCGATGGTGTTGGAGGCCCGCGAGCGCAGCGCCTGCGCCGCCTGGTCGGGCTCGAACCCGAGGCGCTTCACCGCGCGCATGATACGGGCATGCAGCTCAGCGCTGGTGTAGATGCCGCCATTGAGCGTGCGGCTGACGCTTGAGACGGAGACGCCGGCCTCGGCCGCGACGTCACGAATCGTCGGTCGTGTCCGCCGCGTCTTGGTCATCGGTGGTCGGGCCCTGTCGGTTCGGCATCGCTGAACTTAATCAGGCCTCGCCGCGAATCTCAAATGATTCCTGTCGCCGTCGTGGTGGCGTCACGCCGATGCGGGTCGGTCGAAATAGGCGAACGCGGCGCTGGTCAGGCTGCCCAGCAGCGACCAGAACACCAGGCTGGTCAGCGTGACCGCGACCACGAACTGATGCGACAATGACGAGGGCACATTGGTCTCGATATGCTCCAGCTCGGGCGCGCCGATCAGATGCGGCAGCATGATCAGGACGACGCCCGCGATGGCGGCCGGCATCGAACGCCGAAAGACGATCAGCCCGAGGCCGGCCGATGTCGCCAGCACCGCCGTCACCCACCAAATCTGACGCGACAACAGTGGTGCGGTGGGCACCCCCGGCAGTTCAGGCGGCAGCCCAAGGCCCGGCGCAATCGTGAAGGCGGCAAAGCCTGCGAGGCCCCACATCAAGCCTTCGTGCCACGAGATCGGCTCGCCGGTGGCGCCGCTGCGCACCGAAAAGAAGCCGCAAAGCAGCAGCGCAAAGCCGATCGCGGTCAGGACGTTTGCTCCCGCGGTATAGAGATTGCGCTCCAGGCCGTCGCGCGGCTCCCACGCCTCGGCGCCGTGATCGTGATCCGCATGATCGTGCACGAGGGTCACTTGCGGCGCGGCGGCTTCGTGCTTGTGCTCGGCCGCCTTCTCATAGACCTCGGCCTTGAGGATCAGCGGAACGGTGCCGAATTGCTGGACCGCGGTGACGATCAGGCCAACGATGAATCCGGCAACAACCGAGGAGAAGACGATCGAGCGAAACGTGCTCATGCCAGCGGGGTCAGTGGCAGGGGAAGGCGTTGGAGTGGCGCACGTCGTGTGCGGCGTTGTGGATCACGTCGATGTGCGAGAAGCCGACCACTCCGACAATGAAGAGACCGAGCGACATTGCCATCAGGGACTGGGCAAGCCGTCCGACCCGTCCGGTCGCGACCGGCAGATGCGTGACTTGGGATTGCATGACCTGGGATTGCATGACCTGGGTTTGCGCGGCCGGGGACTGGCTCATGGTCGTTCTCCACGTTCGATTTGGTCGGCTTCTAGCAGCTTTCGAGCGATGTCGCGACTGGTAAGATGCAGATTTGTTCCAAGGGGGATGCGCTTGCGCAGGATCTTGGCGCGTGCTGCGGCCCTGAACGCGTCTTCAAACCGCGCGAAATAACCGATGCAGCCGTCCGGCGTCGGGTCGGCGCCAAGCAACGTTCGAAACGCGCCCCGATGTACCGCGCAGATGGCGCCGTGCTCCGGGAGCGGAAAAACCAGGGAGGCGATGTCGGCGCGCCAGTGGGCGGCGCTGTTCGAGGCGCCGCTGCCGCTCGGGGGGTGGTCAGCGCCGGATGGTGAATTCATCTGGACCCCGCCGCGATTCCCACTTGGCCTGCTCGAGCTCCGGACGGTCGCATTCCGCCTGGGGGTAACCGATGCAGAGGTAGCCGATGAATTTCCACGTATCGGGTATCTCCAGGATCTCGTGAACGCGACCTGGATTGAGGATCGATACCCAGCCGAGCCCGATGCCTTCGGCGCGCGCGGCAAGCCACATCGAGCAGATCGCGGCCACCACGGAATATTCTGACGTCTCCGGCATCGTCGCGCGCCCGAGGCCGGAGCCGATCTGGTCGGTCTTGTCGGCGAACACGGCGAGATGGCCGGGCGCCTCTTCGAGGCCCGATAGTTTCAATGCGGCATATTTGGCTGCACGCTCGCCGGAATAGGATCGCAGCGCGTCGGCGTTGCAACTCTTGAAGTCGTCGATGACAGCGCGGCGCCGTGCCGCATCGTCGACAATGACGAACCGCCAGGGCTGGCTCAATCCGACCGAAGGCGAAAGGCAGGCGATCTCGATCAGCCGCTCCATCGTGCCGTCCGGCAGCGGCTCGGCCCGGAAGCGGCGCACGTCGCGCCGCCACACGAACAGTTCGTGCAGTTGCCGGCGAAACGCATCGTCGAATGCAACCATCGTGGGGCCTTTGGCGGGATCGATCGTGTTGCTCATTTCAGCTTCATCGGCAGGCCCGCAACGACGAATTCGACCTCGTCCGCCACGCCGGCAATGCTCTGGTTCATGAGACCTGCGGCGTCGCGGAAGGTCCGCGCCAGTGCGTTATCGGGCACGATGCCGAGGCCAACTTCGTTGGTGACCACGATGACCGGGCTGCGCTGGCGCGGTAGCGCGTCCGCCAGCCGCGTCACTGCCTGCGACCAGTCACGCTCGGCATGCAGCAGGTTGGACAGCCACAGCGTCAGGCAATCGACCAGCCTTGCGCCGCCGCCATCGGTCTCGGCCAGCGCCTCGACGAGGTCGAGCGGCACCTCGCGTTCGATCCAGTCGCTGCCGCGGCGTGCGCGATGCTTGGCAATGCGCTCATCCATTTCCGCGTCGAGCGCCTCGGCGGTCGCAACATAGACCGGCTGACCTGGAAAGCCGCGCGCGCGAAGTTCGGCGCGCCGGCTTTTTCCGGACCGGGCTCCGCCGGTGATCAGAATGACGGCCATAGGGTCTCCTGCCGCGAACCGGTCTCCGCTTCGCCTCGAAAACGCTCTAACCACCAATCGCGGTAAAAGACAAAGCCGAAATCCGCCCCGGAGGGCTTGCACTCGGCCGACGTCTTGCGCATCAGGGGGATCGCTGTGAGGAGAGGTGCGTGGGTTTTGCGGGAGCGATGGCGGTGGCGATGGCTGTGGACGCCTTGATCGGCTGGCCGGATTGGCTGTTTGCCCGCATCGGCCATCCCGTGACCTGGCTCGGCCGGCTGATCCAACTCGTCGATACCGCCTGGAACCGGGCCTCCGATCCGCCGGCGTTTCGGCGCGTCGCCGGTGTCACGGCGGCCATCCTGGTGATCGCGCTGGCGACCGCGCTGGGTTGGGCGGTTCAGTCCATGCTCGCATCCGGATGGGTCCGCGTCGTCCTGGTCGGTGTGCTGGCGTGGCCGCTGGTGGCGCTGCGCTCGCTGCATGATCATGTCGCCGCGGTGGCACATCCGCTTGCGTCCGGCGAGATCGCGGCCGCGCGTGCGGCGGTCGCACAGATCGTCGGACGCGATCCGGCAACGCTCGACGACGCCGGTATCGCGCGCGCGACCATCGAGAGCCTTGCCGAGAATGCATCCGACGGCATCGTGGCGCCGGTGTTCTGGGGTGCGCTGTTCGGCCTGCCGGGAATCCTTGGCTACAAGGCAATCAACACGCTGGACTCGATGATCGGCCATCGCACCGAGCGGCACGAGGCGTTTGGCTGGGCGGCCGCCCGGATCGACGATCTCGCCAATCTCATTCCGGCGCGGCTGACCGGGCTTTTGTTCGTACTGCTTGCGCCGCGCTTCTCGCAGGCGTGGTCGTGCATGCTGCGCGACGCGCGGCGCCATCGCTCGCCGAATGCCGGCTGGCCGGAAGCTGCGATGGCCGGCGCGCTCGGCGTGCGGCTCAGCGGGCCCCGCATCTATCACGGCAGCATCGCGAGCGAGCCCTGGCTGAACGAGGGGGCGCGCGATCCGGCTGCCGCTGATGTCCTCGCCGGGCTGAAGCTCTATCGTTACGCCATGATGCTGTTGGCCGCAGCGTTCGTCGCCCTGGCGCTGGCGTGAAGGAGCGGCGCATGCGCGAGCACGGCGGAAATCTCGATGTCGCCCAGCAGCGCTTCGGCGGCGCCGCGGAAGATTGGATTGACCTGTCGACGGGGATCAATCGGGTGCCTTATCCTGGCGTCGATGTCGAGCTGCGGCAATGGAACGCGCTGCCGTCGCGCTCCGATATCGAGGCGCTGCACAACGCCGCGCGGCAGGCCTACCGCACCGACGCGCCGATCGTGGCGATGGGCGGTGCGCAGGCCGCGATTCAGTTGCTGCCGCATCTGGCGCCGCGCGGGCGGGTGCGCATTCTTGCGCCGACCTACAATGAGTATGCCGCGGTGTTGTCGGCCGCCGGTTGGGACGTGACCGAGGTGTCCGATCTCGCAGCGCTTGCGGGAGCGGACATTGGCATCGTCGTCAATCCGAACAATCCGGATGGCAGGTGCCATGATCGGCACGAACTGCTCGCGCTGCTGCCGCGCGTTGGCCGGCTCGTGATTGACGAGAGTTTTGCGGACGCGGTACCCGACCTGTCAGTTGCAGGAGAGGCCGGACAATCCGGGCTCCTGATCCTGCGCTCATTCGGCAAGTTTTACGGACTTGCGGGCTTGCGGCTCGGCTTCGCTGTTGGCAGCGAGCCGGATATCGCTGCGCTTGCGGCGATGGCGGGCCCATGGCCGGTTTCGGGTGCCGCAATTGCGATTGGACGGCGCGCGCTGCTCGATCGCGACTGGGCGAGGGCGACGACCGCACGGCTCACGGACGATTGCGCCAGGCTCGATGCGGAGGCGCAATCGCGGGGCTGGACGCTGCTCGGCGGCACGCCGCTGTTTCGTCTCTACGAGACCGGCGACGCGCTGGCCGCGCAGGACAAGCTTGCCCGCGGCCAGATCTGGTCGCGCGTCTTCCAGCAAAAGCCGGGATGGCTGCGCCTCGGCCTGCCGGGCAGCGAGGCCGAATGGTCCCGTCTTGCCGCCGCGTTGTCGGTTTAGCGCGCCAACGCCAGCAGGCCTTCCACATCAAGATGGGTCTCGATGTGCTCGGCAAGCGCGTCGAGCGCGCTCTCGACCCTGGCGCCGTACGGCTGATCCGCCGCAGGGATATCGAGCTGCGCAAGGAACGCCTTGCGAAATCCGTCCGAGGTGAACAGGCCGTGCAGATAGCTGCCGTGCACGCGCCCGTCACGCGACATGGCACCTTCCGGCGAGCCGTCAAGCATTGAAAAGGGCCGCGCGCGATCCGGCCCGTCGGTGCGCCCGATGTGGATCTCGTAGGCACTGATCGGTTGATGGGTCGCAGCATGCATCGCGCTGACGCGGGTCAGCGTCTTCTGTTCGGTCATAACAGTCGTGACATCGAGCAGCCCGAGGCCAGGCGTTTCGCCGGCGAGTCCCTCGATCCCGTCGGGATCGGCGACGCTCTGCCCAAGCATCTGGTATCCGCCGCACAGGCCGAGGATGTGGCCGCCGCGGCGATGATGCGCCAGCAGGTCGATGTCCCAGCCTTGCGCGCGCAGGAAGGCGAGATCGCCGCGGGTCGATTTCGAGCCGGGCAGGATGACGAGCTTCGCGTCGCCCGGAATGGCTTCACCCGGCCGCACCATCACCAGATCGACGCCGGGTTCGAGCTTCAGCGGGTCGAGGTCGTCGAAATTGGCGATCCGCGACAGCGCGAGAAACGCGATCTTGCACTGGCCGGGCTTGCGCGCGTCGCCGAGCCCGAGCGCGTCTTCGGCCGGAAGCTCGCCAGCGCGAACGAACCAGGGCAGCACGCCGAAGCCGCGCCAGGCGGTGCGGGCTTCGATCAGCCGGTAGCCGTCGTCGAACAACGTCGGATCGCCACGGAATTTGTTGATGACAAAGCCCTGGATCATCGCGGCATCATCGGGGGCGATCACCGCCTGGATGCCGACGAGCTGCGCGATCACGCCGCCGCGGTCGATATCGCCGACCAATACCACGGGCACGTCGGCCCTGCGCGCAAAGCCCATATTGGCGATATCGGACTTGCGCAGATTGACCTCGGCGGGGCTGCCGGCGCCTTCGACCAGCACCAGGTCGGCGCGCTCTTTCAATCGCCCAAAGCTCTCCAGCACCGCGCCCATCAGCGATGGTTTCATGGCGGCATATTCGCGCGCGCGGGCGGTCGCGATCCGCTTGCCGTGCAGGATGACCTGCGCGCCGACGTCGGTCTCCGGCTTCAGCAGCACCGGGTTCATGTCGGTGTGCGGCTCGACGCCGGCAGCAAGCGCCTGCAGCGCTTGCGCGCGTCCGATCTCGCCGCCGTCGATGGTCACGGCAGCGTTGTTGGACATGTTCTGCGGCTTGAAGGGCAGCACGCGCAGGCCGCGTCGTCGGGCGGCACGCGCAAGGCCGGCGACGATGAGCGACTTGCCCACGTCCGAACCGGCTCCCTGGATCATCAACGCGCGCGCCATGGCAACAACAGTCAGAACTCGACGCCCGGCTGGGCCTTGATGCCGGAGCGGAAGGGGTGCTTGACCAGCGTCATCTCGGTGACGAGGTCGGCGATCTCGATCAATTCGTCCTTGGCGTTGCGCCCGGTGAGCACGACGTGGGTCATCGGCGGCTTCGAAGTCGTCAGGAAGTCGACGACGTCGGCGATCGCCAGATAGTCATACCGAAGCGCGATATTGATCTCGTCGAGCACGACCATCCGCAGGCTCGGATCCGCGATCAGCTGCTTGGCCTTTTCCCAGCCGGCTTGCGCTGCCGCGACGTCGCGGCCGCGATCCTGCGTCTCCCAGGTAAAACCTTCGCCCATCGCGTGGAATTGACAGAGATCGCCGAAATGTCCGGTGAGCAGGCGGCGCTCGCCCGTATCCCAGGCGCCCTTGATGAATTGCACCACGGCGCAGGGAAAGCCGTGCGCCACGCAGCGCACGATCATGCCGAAGGCGGAGGAGGATTTTCCTTTGCCGGCGCCGGTATGAACGATGATCAGGCCCTTTTCACCGCTCTTGGTCGCCATGATCTTGTCGCGGGCGACCTTCTTTTTCGCCATTTTGGCCGCATGCCGCGCATCCAATGAAGGGTCGGCGCCGACGGCGCCATCTTCAGCGTCGTGTCCATCAGAAATCATCACGTTCCTTCGGCTTGACAAGTGCGAGGCCAGGACGAATGGTGACCCCGCGTTGGTTCCTGTCCTACGACAGGCGAAGAGGGAATGCGATAGGGCTCGGACCGCAAGGTTTGCCCGAAGCGCAGCCGCCCCCGCGACCGTGACCGGAGAGATGCCCAAGCCACTGATTCCCTAATGGAGTCGGGAAGGTGGGCATCACGGGAGAAATCCTACTCCGCAAGCCGGGAGACCTGCCGACGCAGTGTGTTTGAGACCGGCGGACGGGGTGTTCCGCGACGGGGAACGAACCTGTTCACGTCAGGTTCGTGTGCCTCATCGCTTCCCGCAGTCAATTCAGGAAGGGCGATGAGCGTTACACTTTATGTCTGTATCACCTGCCGCGCCGGCCAGACGCTCGCCGAAGGCGAGCTCGCGCCCGGTGCGCGCCTGCATGCCGCGCTCGTTGAGGCGGGCGTGCCCGATGACGTCAATCTGGTTCCGGTCGAATGCCTCTCGGCTTGCAGCCAGGGCTGCTCGGTCGCGCTCAGCGCGCCGGGCCGGTGGTCCTATGTCTACGGCCGCCTGTCCGCGGATAATGCCAGGGATGTGATCGCCGGCGCCTCTGCCTATGCCACGGCGCCTGACGGCATCGTGCCGTGGCGCAGCCGTCCCGAAATCTTCCGCAAGCAATCGCTTGCCCGAATTCCCCCCATCGCCGTCGTGCCGGAGGCCGCAGAATGATGACGCTCGCCAAGGTTCCGGTCACCGTCGTGACCGGCTTTCTCGGGTCCGGCAAGACGACGCTGATCCAGCATCTGATCCGGAATGCCAACGGCAAGAAGCTCGCGGTGCTGGTGAACGAATTCGGCAGTGAAGGCGTCGACGGCGACATCCTGAAGTCGTGTGCGGACTCCAATTGCCCGACCGAGAATATTGTCGAGCTCGCCAACGGCTGCATCTGCTGCACCGTCGCCGACGATTTCATCCCGGCGATGGAGCAATTGCTCGCGCGCCCTGTGAGGCCCGATCATATCGTGATCGAGACGTCCGGCCTCGCGCTGCCGAAGCCGCTGCTGAAGGCATTCGACTGGCCGGAGATCCGTTCGCGGATCACGGTCGATGGCGTGATCGCGCTGGCCGATGCGGAGGCCGTTGCTGCCGGTCGCTTTGCGCCGGACCCGGCCGCCGTGGATGCGCAGCGCGCGGCAGATGAGAATCTCGACCACGAAACGCCGTTGTCCGAAGTGTTCGAGGATCAGATCGCCTGTGCCGATATCGTGCTGCTGACCAAGGCCGATCTCGCCGGTGCCGAGGGGATCAAAGCGGCCAAGGCGCTGATCGCGGCCGAGATGCCGCGCGAGGTGCCGATGTTGCCCATCGTCGACGGCGCGATCGACGCCCGCGTGATCCTCGGTCTTGAAGCGGCGGCAGAGGACGACCTCGCGTCGCGGCCGTCTCACCATGACGGCGAGGACGAACACGAGCACAACGACTTCAATTCCGTGGTGATCGATCTTCCGGAGATCGCGGATGTCGGTGCGCTGATCGCGTCGATCAAGGGGCTGGCGCGCGAGCAAAACGTACTGCGCGCCAAGGGCTATATCGCGGTCGAAGGCAAGCCGATGCGGTTGCTGGTGCAATCGGTCGGCGAGCGGGTCAGGCATCAGTTTGACATGCCCTGGGGCGCGCGGCCGCGGCAGTCGAAGCTCGTTGTGATCGGCGAACACGGCGATATCGATGAAGCCGCGATCCGGGCGCGACTAGGTGTCTGATGCACGTCGTCTTCCGCGAGAGCCGCGGCCTTGAGGAGACCGCGACGCCAAGGGACCTCGGCCAGGATCCGGCCGATCTCGTGGTGTTGTCGTTTTCCGACAGCGATCTCGCCGCGTTCGCGGCCGGCTGGCGGCGGGGCCGCGCCGCGCTGCCGTCGCTGCGGCTCGCCAATCTCGCGGAGCTGCGCCACCCGCTGTCGGTCGATACCTATATCGAGCGGACACTGTCGCATGCGCGCGGCATCCTGGTGCGGCTGATCGGCGGCGAGCCCTATTGGTCATATGGCCTGGCCGTGGTGCATCGGCTGGCGAAGGAACGCGGCATCGCCCTGGTGGTGCTGCCGGCGGATGGCCGCGACGATTTGCGGCTGGATGAATTCTCGACCCTGCCGGTCTCGACGCTGCGCCGCCTGAAGGTGCTGTGCGACAAGGGCGGCCCCGTTGCCGCGCAGGCCGTGATTGCACAACTGGCGCTGGCGTCCGGCCTTTATGCCGGGCCGGTTGTCGGTGAGATCGATCTTCCCGAGATCGGCGTCTACGATTCCCAGCGCGGTGCCGTCGCGGCGCTGCCGGCACCGGATGGCCGGCCGCTGGTGCTCGTGACCTTCTATCGCTCCTATCTGGCGGCCGGCGACACGGCGCCGGTCGATGCGCTGATCGAGGCTTTGCGCAAAAAGGGATTCGATGCCCACGGCGTGTTCGTCACCTCGTTGAAGGCGGCGGGCGTGGCCGATTGGCTGCGCGCTCAGTTCGCGCAATGCTCGCCGGCCGCCATCGTCAATGTGACCGCGTTCTCTGCGGCGGGTGACGACGGCACGACGCCGTTCGATGCCGCATCGTGCCCGGTGTTCCAGGTCGCTTTGTCGACGGCGCAGCGTGAGGATTGGGCCTTGTCGCTGCGCGGCCTGTCGCCCGGCGATCTCGCGATGCATGTGGTGTTGCCGGAGGTCGACGGCCGCCTGTTCACGGGCGTTGTGAGCTTCAAATCGCCCGGTGAGCGCGATCCCGATCTGCAATTCGCGCATCTTGCGCATCGGCCGGATGCCGAGCGCGTCGCAGCGGTCGCCGCGCGCGTGGCAGCCTGGCATCGGCTTGCCGGCAAGCCGGCGGGGGACAAACAGCTTGCGCTCGTGCTTTCGAACTATCCGGGCCGTCCGCATCAGATCGCGCATGCCGTCGGCCTCGATGCACTTGCTTCGGTGGAGGCGTTGTTGGCCGATCTCGCTGCTGCGGGCTTTGATCTTGAGCCGATGAAGTCGCTGGGTGGCGTGCTGCTGCACCGGAAGCTGACATGGGACGTGGCCGAATATCGCGCGGCGATGTCCAGCCTTCCCGAGCTGCTCCAGGACGATCTTTCGCGCGCATGGGGCGCGCCGGAGGATGATCCCGATTGCCGCGACGGCGCATTTCATTTCGCGGCGATCCCGAGCGGCAGGTCGATCATCGCGGTTCAGCCGGAACGCGGTGAGGTCGGCCAGCGCGATGCCGACTATCACAATCTCTCGCGCACGCCGCGCCATGCCTATGTCGCGTTCTATCTGTGGCTCAGGCAGCAGGGCATCGATGCCGTCGTTCATATGGGCGCGCATGGAACGCTGGAATGGCTGCCCGGCAAGTCGGTTGCGCTGTCATCCGCATGCTGGCCGGAAGCGCTGATCGGCGATCTGCCCGTCGTCTATCCCTTCATCGTCAACGACCCCGGCGAGGCCGCGCAGGCCAAGCGCCGGATCGGTGCCGTGACGATCGGCCACCTGCCGCCGCCGCCGCTGGCGCCGGCGGCGGTGCCGGAGGGCTTGCGCAGTCTCGAGCGTTTGCTCGATGAATATTCCACTGCGGACGGCCTCGATCCGGCGCGGCGGCAGCGGCTGATTGCCGCGATCCGCGAGGAAGCTCGCATCGCCGGGCTGGAGGACGATCTCGGTCTCGCGGCGTCAGTCTCCGCGGCCGAGGCCATTCCCCAGATCGATCGCTTTGTCTGCGATCTCAAGGAAAGCCAGTTCGGCGACGGGCTGCATGTGTTCGGGCAGGGCGCTTGCGGCGAGGCGGAGAGGGCAGCGCTGCGCGATGCGCTCGCGGGCCGGCGTGTTGCGCCGGGGCCGGCGGGCTCGCCCTATCGCGGGCGGAGCGACGTGCTGCCGACCGGACGCAATCTGTTTGCGGTCGATCCGCGCGCGTTGCCGACGCCGTCCGCGCATGCGCAAGGCGTGAAGCTCGCCGAGGAGCTGCTGCGCCGTCATTTGCAGGATCACGGCGACTGGCCGAAAGGGCTGGTCGTCGATCTCTGGGGCTCCTCGACGATGCGCACCGCTGGCGAGGACTTTGCGATGGCGCTGCATCTCGCCGGGATCGCGCCGCGCTGGGATCATGGGTCGGGCCGGGTGTCGGGCTACGACATCATCGCGCCGGCAGAGCTCGGCCGGCCGCGCATCGACGTGACGCTGCGCGTGTCGGGACTGTTCCGCGACGTCTTCTCCGGGCTTGCGCAGTTGTTCGAAGCTGCGGCGGAGGCATTGTCCGAGCGCAGCGCTGAGGGTGACGAGAATCCCTACCGGCAGCGCGTCTCGCGCGTGTTCGGGCCTCGTCCCGGACATTATGGCGCCGGCATCGCGTCTGTCCCGGACGTCTTCACGGAGGAGGCGCGCGACGCGGCCGGCGAAGCCTGGCTGTCGGCATCGTCCTGGGCCATTGCATCTGATGGCGAGATCAGGCCTGACCGTGCCGGCATCGAGGCACGGCTCGCCGCGGCCGACAGCTTCGTCCACACCCAGGACCTGCCGGAGACCGATCTGCTGCTGGCGGCGGACTATGCCGCGCATGAGGCCGGCATCGCCGCCGCGGCGCGGCGGCTCGGCGCAAAGGTCCCGTCGCTCTATCACCTCGATGCGACGCGGCCGGATCAACCGCATGCCCGGTCGTTGACCGAGGAAATCTCCCGCGTGGTGCGGGCGCGCGCCGCCAATCCCGCGTGGATCGCCGGCATGATGCGCCACGGCTTCCGCGGCGCCGCCGAAATCTCGGCGACCCTGGAGCACATGGCGGCGTTCGCGCATCTTGCCGGCGCGGTGCCGCCGCACCTGTTCGACCTCTATTACGACGCGACCCTCGGCAATGATGACGTTCGCGCCTTCATGGCGCGCGAGAACCCGGCGGCGCTGGCTGCGATCGAAACCTGCTTCACCCGGCTGCACGATGCGTCGCTCTGGCAGACACGGCGCAATTCGATTGCGGCGGCGCTGCAGGAGGCCTCATGAGCGCGGTCGTGATCAAGGGTTGGTGTCCCGGCGCGCTGCGGCCGATGCAGTCGGGCGATGGCCTCGTGGTGCGCATCCGTCCGCGCGGCGGGCGGCTGGACGCGTCGCAGGCGACGAGAATTGCTGAGCTCGCTGCGCGATACGGCAACGGCCTGATCGATCTGACCAGCCGCGCCAATCTCCAGGTCCGCGGCGTCGGCGATGAAGGCTATCCGGCCTTGATCGATGGGCTCGCCGAGCTCGGGGTGCTGGACGCGGATTCGGATACCGAGGCGCAACGCAACGTCCTGGTGACGCCATTCTGGACTGCCGGTGACGAGACGCGCTCGCTTGCGGCCGAACTTGAGCAGGCGCTCGCCGCCACGCGGCTCGATCTTCCGACTAAGTTCGGCTTCGCAATCGATGATGGCAGCGAGCGTGTGCTGGCCGGCGCGTCTGCGGATATCAGGATCGAGCGCGATCGCAACGGCGGACTGCTGGTGCGTGCCGATGGCGCACGGTACGGTCGCTCCGTCTCGCGCGGAGAGGCGGTGGATATCGGACTCGCGATAGCCGAATGGTTTGTCACCTCCGGCGGAGCCAGGGGTGAGAAGCGGCGGATGGCGTCTCATCTGGCCGGCGGCGCGAGCTTGCCGCAGTCGCTTCGCGGCGATGCCGAGCCCGTGGCTCGATCGGCAGACCCCGTGCCCGGCCTCTATCCGACCGGTGCGATGGTCGGCGTCGCCTTTGGACAAATGCCGCGGCAGATGCTCAGCCATCTCGCCGGGTGCGCGCAGGCTCTCCGCATGACGCCGTGGCGGATGGTGCTGGCGGAGGGGATGCATGAGATGCCCCGCGGCGCGGATCTCGTCACTGATCCCGATGATCCGGCGCTTCGCGTGATCGCTTGCAGCGGCGCACCGCGCTGTCGCGAGGCGCATGCCGACACGCGTGCATTGGCATCGGCGCTTGCATCCTTTGTCCCGGCGGATGCCCGGCTTCACGTGTCCGGCTGCGCCAAGGGCTGTGCCCTTTCCGGTTCGGCTGACGTCACCCTGGTTGCGTCACGCGAGGGCTTTGACCTCATCCGCAACGGCACCACGCGGGACGCGCCAGTCCTGCGAGGGCTGACCCGGTCGGACCTCCTCGCAAATCCCTCCGTGCTGATGGGAGGCCATTGATGCCGCACGTCTATGAGACCGATGGTGCGGCGATCTATCGCCAGTCCTTTGCGACGATCCGGTCGGAGGCCGACCTTGCGCGCTTTACATCAGACGAGGAACCGGTGGTCGTGCGCATGATCCATGCCGCCGGCATGGTGGGCCTGGAAGCGCATGTCCGCTTCACGCCCGGCATGGCCGCGAGTGCACGAGCAGCCTTGCAGGCGGGCGCGCCGATTCTCTGCGATGCGCGGATGGTGTCGGAGGGCATCACGCGCGCACGGCTGCCCGCCGGGAACGCCGTCATCTGCACGCTCGGTGATCCCCAGATTCCTGCACTCGCGCAGTCGATGCGCAATACGCGCTCCGCGGCGGCGCTCGAACTGTGGCGGCCGCATCTGGCCGGCGCCATCGTTGCGATCGGCAACGCGCCGACGGCGCTGTTCCACCTTCTCAACATGCTCGAGGATGCAGACTGTCCGCGGCCGGCGGCGATCATCGGCTGTCCGGTCGGTTTCGTCGGTGCCGCCGAATCCAAGGCGGCATTGATGGCTGCGCCGCCGGTGCCGGCGCTGACGGTCGAGGGACGTCTCGGTGGTTCGGCGATCACGGTCGCCGCAGTCAATGCACTGGCGAGCCGGAGCGAATAGCGATGGGACGCATCATTTGCTGCGGGCTTGGCCCTGGCGATCCGGAGTTGATGAGCGTGCGTGCCGACCGCATCGTGCGCGCGGCGCAGCATGTCGCCTATTTTCGCAAGAAGGGACAGCTCGGACAGGCGCGGCGCATTGTGGAAGGATTGCTCGCCGCCGATGTTAGCGAGTATCCGATGGAATATCCGGTCACAACGGAGATCGGTTTCGACAGTCCGGACTATGCCCGGCTGCTCGCGGGCTTCTATGACGAATGGGCCGAGCGCCTGGCGCGGCTTGCGCGCGCGATCGACGTCGTCGTGCTCTGTGAGGGTGATCCCTATTTCTACGGCTCGTTCATGCACCTGCATGCGCGCCTTCAAGGACGGGTCGAGATCGAGGTGATCGCCGGCATTCCCGGCATGGTCGGCTGCTGGAATGCGGTCGGCCAGCCGATCGCGCTTGCCGACGATGTCACCACCGTGCTGATGGGCACGCTGCCTGAGGCTGAGCTCGCGCAGCGGATGCGCAGCTCCGACGCGCTGGTCGTGATGAAGACCGGCCGCAATCTTCCTAAGATTCGCCGCGCGCTCGCGTCCGCGGGCCGTCTCGACGATGCATGGCTCGTCGAGCGCGGCACCATGCCGGACCAGCGCGTCGCCCGGCTCGCGGATATCGCTGAGGCGGACTGTCCGTATTTTGCGATCGTGCTGGTGCACGGGCAGGGGCGGCGCAGGGGGGCGGCCCAATGACCGGCACGCTGACCATCGCGGGACTGGGGCCGGGCGACGAAGCGCTGATCACGCCGGAGGTCTCCGCTGCGCTCTCGATGGCGACCGATATCGTCGGCTATGCGCCGTACGTGACGCGCGTGCCGCCGCGCGAAGGGCTCACGCTGCATCCATCCGACAACCGCGTTGAGTTGCAGCGCGCCGCCGAGGCCCTGCGGCTTGCGTCGGTAGGGCGCCACGTCGTCGTGGTCTCTTCAGGCGACCCCGGCGTGTTCGCGATGGCATCCGCCGTGTTCGAAGCGCTCGAGGACGCGCCGCAATGGCACGATCTGCCGATCCGCGTTCTGCCCGGCGTGACGGCGATGCTGGCGGCGGCCGCAAGTGCCGGCGCGCCGCTCGGACATGATTTTTGCGCGATCAATCTCTCCGACAATCTCAAGCCCTGGCCGCTGATCGAGAAGCGCCTGCGGCTCGCGGCTGAAGCCGATTTCGCGATCGCGATGTACAATCCGCGCTCGGCGAGCCGCGCTGATGGCTTTGCGCGGACGCTCGAGATCTTGAAAGAGGCTGGCTGCGGCGAGCGGATCGTGATTTTCGCCCGCGCCGTGAGCACACCCGAGCAGCGCATTGAGACGGTCGAATTGCGCGATGCCAAGCCCGCGATGGCCGACATGCGGACGCTTGTGATCGTCTGCAATTCGGCGACGCGGCGGGTCGGCCGTTGGGTCTATGCGCCGAGGCAGGTTCGATGACCGAGCCATTGCATCACCTCGCTCACGCTTTCCACCCGCGGCCTCTCGGGCAGCGGCGGCCGTGTGATCATGATGACGGGAAGGCCAAGCGCGCGGGCGGCGTCGATCTTGGCGCGCGCGCCACCTCCTCCGGAATTGCGGGCGACGATCCACGCGATGGAGCGCGCACGCATCAGCGCGAGCTCGCTGTCGAGCGTGAATGGGCCGCGCGAGACGATGACGTCGGCACCGGGCAATGGCAGCTTCTCGTCGGGTGGGTCGACGAAACGCAACGTATAGGCGTGCTGCGGCCGGCTACCGAAGGGCGCGATGTGCTGGCGGCCGATCGCGAGGAACACACGCGTGGGGCTGTCGGGCAACGCCGCGACCGCCGAGACGACGTCCGCGACCTCGATCCAGCGATCGCCGGATGTCTTGTCCCAGGGTGCGCGTTCGAGCGCGAGCAACGGCGTTGCGGTTTGCGCGCATGCGGCGATCGCGTTGCGGCTCATTTCGGCAGCGAAGGGATGCGTCGCGTCGACCACATGCGTAATGCCCTCGTGACGCAGATAGTCGGCAAGACCGCTGACGCCGCCGAAGCCGCCGATCCGGGTCGGCAGAGGTTGTTCGGCAGGCGCGGCGGTGCGCCCGCCATAGGAATAGACCGCGTCGATGCCCGCGCGCGCGATCGTCGCGGCAAGCGAATTGGCGTCCGCCGTTCCGCCCAGGATCAGGGCGCGCATCATGGGTAATCCCTGGTTGACCATCATCGGCATCGGCGAAGATGGCCTTGCCGGCCTCTCCGACGCAAGCCGAAAGGCGCTCCGTGAAGCCGAAACGGTGTTCGGCGGCGAACGGCATCTGGCGTTGGCCGGGATTACTGACCGCGGCCACGTTTGGCCGGTGCCATTCGATGCGGAGATTGTGCTGGGGTGCCGCGGCCGTCCGACTGCCGTGCTCGCCTCGGGCGATCCGTTCTGGCATGGCGTCGGCGGAAGCCTTGTTGGGAAGTTGCAGGTCGGCGAGTGGGTCGCGCATTCAGCGCCGTCGACATTCTCGCTGGCGGTGGCACGTCTGGGCTGGCGTCTCGAGAATGTCATCTGTCTCGGCCTTCATGCCGCACCGTTCGAACGGCTGCTGCCGCATCTCGCGCGCGGTGCACGGATCATCTGCTTGGTGCGCGATGGCAGAGCGGCTTCCGATTTCGCGCGCCGGCTCACGGATCGCGGCTGGGGGCCGTCAGCAATGTGGACGCTTTCCGCGCTTGGCGGACCGCGTGAATCCATCACACAGCATCGCGCCGACAACTATGCCGGCAATTCGAGCGACAGCCTGGTCGCGATCGCGCTGGAGGCGAGGGGGGCGCAGGGGATCGCGCGCAGCTCAGGTCTTCCCGACGCACTTTTCGTGCATGACGGGCAGTTGACAAAGCGGCCGGTCCGCGCGCTTGCGCTGTCGGCGCTTTCGCCGCGGCCTGGTGAGCGGCTGTGGGATATCGGCGCGGGCTCAGGCTCGATCTCGATCGAATGGGCGCTCTGCGGCGGGACGGCGATCGCCGTCGAGGCCCGCGGCGAACGCGCCGCCAACATCCGCCGCAATGCGGCAAGCTTCGGCTTGACCGACCGGATCGCCGTCATCGAGGGTGGGGCGCCCGGCATTTTGTCAGACCTCGAAGCGCCTGATGCCGTATTCGTCGGTGGCGGTCTCGATGCTGAAATGTTCGATACGATCTGGTCGCGCGTCGCGCCGGGAACGCGACTGGTCGCGCATGCCGTGACGCTGGAAACCGAGGCGCTGCTTGCCGATCTGCATCAGCGCCACGGCGGCGAACTGATGCGCGTGGAGATCGCGCAGGCCGAGCCCCTAGGCCGCTATCGCTCCTGGAAGGCGGCGCGGCCGATCGTGCAATGGAGCGCGGTCCGATGAAGGTCGCGGGCTTGGGGTTCAGGAGCAATGCCAGTGTCGCGTCATTGCGCGAAGCCCTCAACGCCGCCGGCGGGCCCAACGGCCTTGCGGCGGTTGCGACGGTGAGCGACAAGGCCGACGCTGCGGCATTGCGAGCGTTTGCGCAGGAACTGGGGGTGCCGATCCGGGGCATTCCCGCCGCGATGCTGGCTGAGATAGAAACCGCGACGCAATCCGAATTGATCGTGACCAGGTTCGGGACTGGTTCGGTGGCCGAAGCAGCCGCCGTCGCAGCCGCCGGGCGCGGCGCGCGCCTGATTTCGGTCAGGGCCGTGTCGCAGGATCGGACGGCCACTGCGGCGATCGCAGAAGGAGACGGCGAATGACGGTGCATTTCATCGGGGCGGGGCCGGGCGCCGCCGATCTCTTGACCCTGCGGGGCCGCGATCTCATCGCCGCTTGCCCGGTTTGTCTTTACGCCGGATCGTTGGTCCCCGAGGGCGTGCTGGCGCATTGTCCGAAGGATGCGCGCATCGTCAACACGGCATCGATGTCGCTCGACGACATCATCGCCGAGATCGCTGCGGCGCATGCGGAGGGCAAGGACGTCGCGCGGCTGCATTCGGGCGATCTCTCGATCTGGTCGGCGATGGGCGAGCAGCTGCGCCGGTTGCGCGCGTTGCAGATTCCGTATTCGGTCACGCCCGGCGTGCCGGCGTTCGCGGCGGCCGCGGCGGCACTGGAGTCCGAACTGACGCTGCCCGGCCTTGCACAGTCGGTGGTGCTGACACGCACGCCGGGCAGGGCGAGCGCGATGCCTGATGGCGAGACGCTTGCGGCCTTTGCCGCGACCGGTGCGGTGCTCGCGATCCATCTCTCTATCCATCTGCTCGACAAGGTCGTCGCCGAGCTGACGCCGCACTATGGCGCGGATTGTCCGGTGGCGATCGTCTGGCGCGCGAGCTGGCCGGAGCAGCGCATCGTGCGCGCCACGCTTGCGACGCTCGATGCCGCGGTTGGCCCCGAGCTCGAACGCACCGCGCTCATCCTGGTCGGCAAGACGCTCGACGCGGATGAGTTCGCCGAGAGCCGGCTCTATGCAGCCGACTATGACCGCCGCTATCGCCCGGTTGGAGCGGAGCCGCGCTTTCCGGGATCATCGCGATGACCGCGGGGCTTGTGATCTCTGCACCGGCATCGGGTGTCGGCAAGACGACGCTGACCCTGGCGCTGGCCCGCGCCTATCGCAATCGCGGGCTGAAGGTGCAATGCCTCAAGAGCGGGCCGGACTATATCGATCCGGCTTTTCACGCGGTTGCGACCGGACGCGCATCCGTCAACATCGACAGCTGGGCGATGTCGCGCGATGCGATCGCGCATCTGGCAAACCGCGGCGCGGACGCCGATCTCGTACTGACCGAAGGCTCGATGGGATTGTTTGACGGCGTCGCGACGCGCGGCGTCGCGGGCACCGGCGCCACCGCCGATATTGCCGAGATGATGGGATGGCCGGTGTTGCTGGTGATCGATCCCTCCGGCCAGGCACAGACGGCGGCGGCGGTCGCGGCGGGATTACGCGATTTTCGGCCCGGCGTGCGGCTTGCGGGCGTCGTGCTCAACCGCGTCGCCAGTCCGCGGCACGAAGCGCTGGTGCGCAGCGCCATGGCGGGCGCTGGCATTCCGGTGTTGGGTGCGCTGCCCCGCCACGCCGAGATCGCCTTGCCGAAGCGGCATCTCGGCCTGGTGCAGGCCGAAGAGCAGGCTGAGATCGACGGTCTCATCAATGAGGCCGCGCGCTTCGTCGTCGAGCATGTCCATCTCGATGCCGTGTTGCAATCGGCGCGCGCCTGGTCGCCGCAATCGGCTGTGCGCAGCCTCGGCATCACGCCGCCGGGCCGGCGTATTGCGCTCGCGCGCGACGCCGCATTCTCCTTCGTCTACCCGCATATGCTGGAAGCCTGGCGCGCGGCCGGCGCCGAGATCGTGCCGTTCTCGCCGCTTGCCGACGAAGCTCCCGACGCGGACGCCGATGCGTGCTGGCTGCCCGGCGGTTATCCTGAACTGCATGCCGCGCGGCTTGCTTCCAACACACGATTTCTTGGGCAGCTGCGTGCCTTTGCAGAGACGAAGCCGGTGCACGGCGAGTGCGGGGGCTACATGGTGCTGGGCGCCGCGTTGACCGATGCCGAAGGCGTGCGCCATGAGATGGCGGGATTGCTCGGCCTTGAGACCAGCTATGCCAAGCGGCGCATGCATCTGGGCTACCGGCTCGCCGAGCTTGCCGCGGCGATGCCCGGGCACGGTCCCGGTGCACGTCTGCGCGGCCACGAATTTCACTACTCGACGATCATCGCGCAGCCGGATACGCCGCTCGCGGTGGTGCGTGATGCGACCGGCGCGATCGTGGCGGAGACCGGATCGCGGCGCGGCAACGCCACGGGTACGTTCTTCCATCTGATTGCGGAGGACCGATGAGCGGATTCGTTTCCTTCGTGTCGGCCGGCCCCGGCGATCCCGAGCTCCTGACCATGAAGGGAGCCGCGCGGCTGCGCGAGGCCGACGTGGTGCTCTATGATGACCTCGCCTCGGGCGCGATCCTCGATCTCGCGCGCTCTGGCGCCAATCTCGTCGCGGTCGGCAAACGCGCCGGCCGCCTCTCGGCGAAGCAACATCATGTCAGCCGGCTGCTGGTCGACTACGCGGCCGCCGGCGTGCGCGTGGTGCGGCTGAAATCTGGTGACGCCGGCATCTTTGGACGGCTCGAGGAAGAGATCGAGGCGTTGGGCGCGGCCGGCATCGGCTACGAGATCATTCCCGGCGTGACCTCGGCCTCGGTCGCCGCGGCGCAAGCCGGCATTCCGCTGACGCGGCGGCTGACCTCGCGCCGGGTTCAGTTCGTGACCGGTGCCGATGTCACGGGCGAGTTGCCCGCGGATTTGAATTGGGCGGCGCTGGCCGATCCGGAAGCGACCACCGTCGTCTATATGGGCCGGCGCACCTTTCCGGCCTTGGCGGCAAGGCTGATCGCACATGGCCTCGCTCCCGAGACGCCTGCACTGTTGGCGGAGTCGCTCGGCCACGCCGATGAGCGGCTCGTTCGCACCACGATCGCAGAGCTCGCCGAACGGCTCACGCATGCAGGCGTTGCCACCGCGGCTGCCGTTATCCTGTTCGGCGCGCTGGCGCCGGAGCAAGGTTGACACGGCCATGTTGACGCTTTCCCTGATCGGTATCGGATGTGGCGATCCGCAGCAGCTCACGCTTGCTGCGATCGCCGCCATCAATGCCGCCGACCTGGTCCTGATCCCGCGCAAGGGGGCCGCGAAGTCAGACCTCGCCGACTTGCGCCGAACGATCTGCGCGGAGGCGTTGAACAACGACCGCACGCGCATTGCCGAGTTCGACCTGCCGGTGCGTGACGCCGGCGAGGCGGACTATCGCAAGGGCGTCGACGATTGGCACGATGCGGTCGCCGCGACCTGGTCACAGGAAATCGCGCGCCATCTCGGCCGCGAGGGGCGCATTGCCCTGCTGATCTGGGGCGATCCCTCGCTCTACGACTCGAGCCTGCGGATCGCGCAACGGCTCGATCCGCTGCCGTCGATTGAGGTGATCCCGGGCATCACGTCGATCCAGGCGCTGTGCGCGGCGCATGCGCTGCCGCTCAACGAGATCGGCGAGCCGTTCCTGGTCACGACCGGTAGGCGGCTCCGCGAGGCCGGTTGGCCGGCCGGCGTCGACACCATCGTCGTGATGCTCGACGGCGGCGCCGCCTTCCAGACGCTGGATCCGGAGGGCTTAAAGATCTGGTGGGGCGCCTATCTCGGCATGCCCGATCAGATCCTCATCGCGGGGGAGTTGGCGGAGGTCGGCCCTCGCATCGTCGCCGCGCGCCGGGATGCGCGTGAGCGGCATGGCTGGATCATGGACAGCTACGTCCTCAAGCGGCGATCGTGATCGAGGGATTGCGTCGGCATTCCATGCAGCAGGGCGGCTATCCGGTCTTCAGCCCGCGAATTGAGGGTTGGATCGTCAGGCGGTAGGCCACGAGCTTGTCGCCATCGAATTGCTCGAGGGTTGTGTCGCAGACGGGGCAGCGATACTCGCCCTTGCTTCCCGATCCGGATGCCAGCTCAAGGCGCCGGAATCCAGCCCCGCAGCGCGGACACGTGACGTCGTCCTTCTTCATCAACTCACCTCAGAACAACACCGGCGGTATTTTGTAACCTAGACCACACGGCAGAACTATGGTCATGGCCGGGAGAGCGACCGATCATTCCTGCATGGCAACGCCGATGCGATCGAGATCGAACATCCGGACCGCCAGTCCGATCCCGCACAGGAACGGACCGGCAACTGCAACGCATTCCGCAAACTCAGCAACAGCTTATGGCGTGACGTCGAAGCACGATCTGACCTCGCCCGCACCGCAACAATGGCTGCGATGTCGCGACGCCCGCGGTCCCCCGACCCCGATCAACGCGCGATCGCCGGCGAACGCGAGGTTCGCCGGCGATCCATCGCCATCAGCGGACGCCACCTATTGCCTGACCAGGCGAACCACGTCCTGCCTCAGCAGGTAGAGCGACACGGCGAGCAGAACGACGTCCTTCATCAGGAAGGGCACGTTGCCGGTCATTGCAGGGAAGCCTCCTGCGGCAACGTCCCAACCGTCAGGCATGAACGGGATGATGGTGACGGTCGCGATGAAGGTGCCGGTCGAGCCGAGGGCGCCGAGCACGCCGAGGCGCTTGTCCCAGAATCCCGCCAGCAGCAGCGAGCCGAACGTCCACTCCGAGGCGCCGAGGAAGTAGCTGGCGCCGGCATGGCCGAAGGCTGGATAGAGCCACCAGATCAGCGGCCCGTTGCTGATGAACGGGACCAGCCGTTCGAATTCGTACGGAAACCACTTCTGGTAACCGAAGAACAGGAACATGATCACCATCGCGGCGCGGACGACATGGTAGTCGAGATCATCCGCGAGCAGGCGGGACCTGTACAGTGCGCGGACAAGCGGATTCTGTGTGGTGTTGGGAAGCGTGGTCATGGTCGTGATCCCTTCGTGTGACATCGCATGGTCGCTCTAGGCGACCGCGGGGAAGTCGATGTCGGTGTCGTTGATGCGGTTGAAGACGTTGGTGAAGACGATGGTCGCGAACGCCAGGCTGATCTCGACCAGCTGCGCGTCGCTGTAGCCGGCGGCCTTGATCGCGGCGAAATCCGCGTCGCTGACGGTGCCGCTCGACTGCGCGAGCTTACGGATGAAATGCACCAGCGCATCACGCTTGGCGTCACCGGTGGGCGCGCCGTCGCGGATCTGCTGGAGGACGTCCGCGTTCACGCCGGCGAGCCTGGCGAGATGGGAATGCGCGGCGACACAGTAGTCGCAGCCGCCGGCGGCGCTGATGACGAGCTTGATGATCTCCCGATCGCGCTTGGAAAGGCTTCCGCTGGCGAGCACCGCATCGGCGGCGAGCATCGACTTGAGCGCGGCCGGGCCGTGGGCGGCGATCGCCGCGTAGGCGTTCGGGACGCTGCCGGCCGCCTTCTTGATCTGCGCGTAGATCTGGCCCGACGGGCCGGTATCGGTTTCGAGATTGGGGACTGAGAGACGGGACATGGTGGCACTCCTTGTTGGGGTTGGTGAACGATTGCGGAGTGACAATAGGATCGAGATGTGAGACATTGAATGTCGATTAGGCTCATATATATGCTCAATCGTCTCAATCCGGTCGCTTTGGGGGACTGCCATGGATTGGCTCAGCCGGCTGTTCGCGATGATGCCGGTGCGCGGGCGGCTCGACCTGCGTTGCAGCTACAGCGTGCCCTGGCGCATCGACCAGGGGCCGGGCGCGACAAACGAGATCCCCTATCATGCGGTGCTTGCCGGCTCGGCGATCCTGGACGATCCCGCAGGCGGTCGGCCGTTGCTGCTGAAGACCGGCGACATTCTCCTGCTGCCCGGCAACCCGCGACACGTGATGCATGACGGCAGCGGGGCGACACCGCTGCCGGCGCGCAACCGGGCGGCACAGAATTTCACGATCAGCGAAAACCTGGGTTCGGACGAACGGCTTGATTTGCTGTGCGGACACTTTGCGATTGCGCCTCCGCACGACCGTCTGCTGCGCACCTATCTTCCGCCGCGTCTTGTCGTGCATGCCGGCCCGCGGACGGGAAAGGGAACGGCCGCACAGCTCGCTGGGCTCGTGTCCCTGATGCGCAGCGAAACGGCCGACGATCATCTGGGCGGCCGCGCCATGCTGGACGCGCTGTCCATGGCGATGTTTGCGCTTGTGCTGCGGCTAGCGAGCGAGACCGATGACAGGTCACACGGTCTGCTTGCACTGGTCGGCGATCCCCGTCTTGCGCCGGCGGTGGCGGCCATGTTCAACCAGCCTGCGCGCGCATGGTCGCTGCCGGAGCTTGCGCGTCTCTGCAACATGTCGCGGGCCACGCTTGCACGGCAGTTCCAGGAGAAGCTCGGGCGATCGGCCAGCGATCTGCTCACGGATATCAGGATGACGCTTGCGGCGAACGAGTTGAAGAGATCGTCGCTGTCGACCGGTGCCGTTGCGGAGATGGTCGGCTACCAGTCCGAGGCCGCATTTCAGCGCGCCTTCAAGAGCCATATGGGCGTGACGCCGGCGCAGTGGCGAAAGGCGCAACCGTCCGAGCCGGATGCCGCGATCGGTGTCGCCGCGCCGGGTGATCCGTCAGGATCAGCACAAGTTTGATCCACGACAGGCAAGCGGCCGATGGGCGATCGCCACCGGCCGCACTGCGCGCTGTCATGCCTTCACGGCGGCCGCCTGCTGGAGAACTGCGATCATGTCCTCGGGCTCCGGGCGGCGGGTATAGTCGGGGTTCACCTCCGAGTAGAGGATCACGCCGTCCTTTCCGATGACGTAGCGGGCCGGCATCGGCAGCGTCCAGCTCGGATCGTCGTTGAAGGTCGGCAGATCGTTCTTCAGCTGCTTGTAGAGCTCGACCAGATAGTCGGGCAGATGGAAGCGCAGTCCGAAGGCGTCGCCGATCTGGCCCTTGACGTCGGACAGGATCGGGAAGGAGAGCTTGTTCTGGCGCACCGACTTCCGGCTGTTCGGCGCGGTCTGCGGCGAGATCGCGACCAGCGAAGCGCCGTATTTGTCGAATTCCGGCTCGGCGGCTTCCAGCGCCTGCAGCTCCATGTTGCAATACGGGCACCAGACGCCGCGGTAGAAGCTGAGCACCAGCGGGCCGCGCTTCAACAGGTCGGCCGAGTTGACGATATTGCCGTCGGGATCCCGCAGCGAGAAGGCAGGGGCGACATCGCCCGCCTTCTTGGCGCGCTGGGCCGCACCGGATGCGACAAGTTCTGCGGTGGCACGGTGCATCGTCTCGATGAAGGCGCGCGGAACGCTGTAGGGCGGCTTTCCGGCTTCGAAGTCGGCTTTGAAAGCGTCGAGCTTGGCTTGAAGCGACATGGCGATCTCCTTGGGCTTCCGGGTGAAGGACGGCGGCGCCGTCTGTTCGGTTGAACTCACACGCAGGAAGCTAAAGCAGATGGCCTCGCAGGGTAGCGCTGCCGCTGGACTAGCGCTTATTCCTGGCTGGAATAGACGCGAACCGCTTCAACCGGCGGATCACGCGTCATGCATTGAAGCTGCGCTCGAAGAAGTTCACGAATGCGCGGGCCTTGGCGGTCGCGGCGCGCCCGGTCGGAAGCACGGCCCAGAGATCGAGCGCGGGAAGGCTCCACTCCGGCAACACCGCACGGACAGCGCCCGTCTTGAGCTCTGGAGTGAACATCCATTCCGACGCGATCGCGAGCCCGGCATCGGCCAGCACCGCAGCCCGGACGCCTTCGGCCGCGGTCACCCGCAACCGGCTCCGCACCGTGACGGCCAGTTCGGTGCTCTCGCGCTGAAAGGACCACACGCTGCCCTCGCGCAGATAAACGACGGCCTGGTGCCGGCTCAGTTCGCTCGGCGCGGCAGGCGTGCCGGCGCGGTCGAAATAGGCCGGCGTGCCCAGCACGAGGCGCTTGCATCGTGCGACCCGGCGTGCGGTCAGCGTCGAATCCGTCATCTTGCCCATCCGGAGCGCGACGTCGATGCCTTCCTGCACGAGATCGATCTGGCGGTCGTCGAGCACGACCTCGAGCTCCAGCTCAGGGTGCTGCGCGAGAAACTTCGGCAGCATCGGAATGACATGGATCCGGGCGAAGGTGACGGCGGCGCAGATCCGCAATCTGCCCTTGAGGCCGGCTCCGGCGCCGCGCGCCGCGATCTCCGCCTCGGCCGCCTCTTCAAGCGCGCGCCTGGCGCGCTCGAGATAGCCAAGCCCCGCTTCAGTCGGGGTGAGGCCATGGGTCGAGCGCGTGAGCAGCTTGACCCCGAGAAATTCCTCGAGCTGCGCGACTGATTTCGAGACCGCCGGCTGACCGACCCGGAGCTGTCGCGCCGCTCCAGAGAACGAGCCGGTCTCGACCACCCGCACGAACGTCTCCATCGCCGCCAGACGATCCATGGCTATTCTCCACAGGAATGAGCGATCATGCCCATCCTGTCACGGTCCGAGGCGATTGGCCATTTCCGGACGCGTGCTGGCAGCGAAGCTGGCAGGCTACGACTTGCGATGCCTGGCGTTGACCGCGATCGCGGCGGCGGCGGTGCGGTTCTCGACGCCGAGCTTGGCGTAGATCTGCTCGAGGTGCTTGTCGACGGTGCGCGGGCTTAAGCCCAGGATCTGCGCGATGTCGCGGTTGGTCTTGCCCTTGGAGAGCCAGGACAGCACCTCGCCCTCGCGGGTGGTCAGGCCGAGCTCGCTGGAGAACTCGGCCGGCATGTCGCCGCTGGTGTCCTTGGCCAGCCGCAGCAGGAATTCGTTGGGACCGAGCTTGCCCATGAATTGCAGGCGAAGCTGCTCGCTGCCGGGGAATGGCGCCACGGTCGCGGTCTTCGCTCCGGCTTTGCCCTTCTGCGCCTGTTCAAGCCATTGCGGCATTGGCTCCGGCAGCACGAAATTGTCGGCGGCGTCGGCAAGCGTATCGGACAGCAATCTCTGTGCCTGCGGCGTCGCCCATAGCAGCGCGCCTGAACTGTTGACCGCGAGCAGATAGCGGCCGGAGACGTCCAGCGCGGCGCGGGCGCTCTGGGTCATCCGTGCGTTGGCGAGATGCACCCGGATGCGCGCCAGCATTTCCTCGACCACGATCGGCTTGGTGACATAGTCGACGCCGCCGGCCTCCAGCCCGCGCACGATGTGCTCGGTTTCGGCCAGCCCCGTCATGAAAATGATCGGCACGCCGTCGAGCCCGGCGTCGCGCTTCAGCCGCCGGCAGGTCTCAAAGCCATCCATGCCGGGCATCACGGCATCGAGCAGCACGATATCGGGGGTGATCTGGTCGACGATGCGCATCGCGGAGGCGCCGTCGAGTGCGACCATCACGGTCATGCCGGCGCCGTCGAGCGCGTCGGTGAGCAGGCGCAACGTCTCGGGCGAGTCGTCGACGACAAGGGCAACGTCGCGCTTTCGCTGTTCAATGGTCATAGCTGTGCAATGTTTTCAACGTCGCCATATATTGATCAAGATCGAAGCGGTCGATCAGCGTGCGCATCTGGCCGACGAAATCGGCATGTTCGGGACATTCGTTGCCGATCTCGTCGAGCTTGAGCTGGATCGCCCTGATATAGCCGAGCTGGCCGAGGCTGATCAGCTCTTCGACATACTTTACCGGCGGGCGCGAACCAGTGTCGGGCTTCCATTGCGGGGGCGGGATCTGCTCGGCCTCATACTGCCACTCGATCTTGAGCAGCTGGCGGATGCTCTCGAGCAGCCGCGGGATGTCGATCGGCTTCATGAGGTAACCGTCGTGGAACGGTTGCGCCAGCGGCGCGCCATGGGCCTCCAATGCGCTCGCGGATATCATCAGGATGCGGGCCTGGTGATGGCCTTCGGAGCGCAAGGTTTCAGCGACCGTCCAGCCGTCCATGCCCGCCATCGAGATATCGAGCAGGAACATGTCCGGCCGGCAATGCTGCGCGAGCGCAAGGCAGCCCGGCCCGTCCGGTGCACTGAGCAGGATGAAGCCGAGCGGCGCCAGGATCTCGCGCAGGAGGTCGCGGTGGGTCGGGTCGTCGTCGGTGATCAGGATCGTCTTGCGCGGGCCGTGATAACCGTACACCGGAGCGTCGACCGGCGCATCGCGGCGCGGATTGGTGACCTCGGAGAGCAGCAGCTTGACGCGGAAGGTGCTGCCGGTGCCGACCGTGCTCAAGACCTTGATGTCGCCGCCCATCACACCCGCGAGCAGGCGGCTGATGGTGAGGCCGAGCCCGGTGCCGGTCTGCGGCTGGGTGACGCCGAGCGCGCCGCGCTCGAACGGCGCGAAGATCCGTTCGAGATCGTCGGGCTGAATGCCCGGCCCGGTATCGATCACCTCGAACTCGGCGACCGGGCTGCGATAATGCACCACGAATTGCACTTTGCCGGTCTGCGTGAACTTGATCGCATTCGAGAGCAGGTTGATCAGGATTTGCCGCAGCCGCTTCTCGTCGGCATAGACCACGACCGGCAGCACGGCCGGCCGCCTGAATACGAAGTCGATGCCCTTGGCCGCGGCCTGCAGACGGAACATGCCGACCAGCTGCTCGAGGAAATCGTTCAGCCGCACCTCGTCGCGCGAAAGATAGAGGCGGCCGGCCTCGATCTTGGAGATATCAAGAATGCCGTCGATCAGTCCCGACAGATGGTCGGCGCTGCGGCGGACCACGCGCACTTGCCCGCGTGGCCGCACCGGGAGGCTGTCGTCCTGCTCCAGCAGCTGCGCATAGCCGGAGATCGCATTGAGCGGCGAGCGAAGTTCGTGACTGAGACCCACGACGTATCGGCTCTTCGCGAGATTGGCGGCCTCGGCGACTTCCTTGGCGCGCTGCAGCTCGGCGTCGGTGCGCTTGTGGGCGTCGATCTCCTGGATCAGCAGCGTGGTCTGCCGGCGGGTTTCGTCTTCCGCGGCGCGCCGGCTCTGTTGCGCCAGCACGAACAGCCAGGCGACGACGCCGATGATCAGGGTCAGCGCAAAGAACACCTTCCACAGCACGTCGGCCAATAGCTCGTTGGCATGCACGGCTGCGGTGGTCTGCAGGTAGATCAGGCCGAGCACCAGCGCCACCAGGCCGGCAGAGACCGCGAACACGCCGAGGTAATGGCCGAGCTGCGAATTAATGCGGGCGTAGATCGGCTGCGGCATCACCTTGCCCAGGGCGTCCGAGACTTGTGCGCCGATCCGTCCATGCGGCTTGCAGAGGTCGTGACAGCGCGCGTCGAGCGAGCAGCACAATGAGCAGATCGGGCCGGCATAGGCCGGGCAGGCGGCCATGTCCTCGGGCTCGAAAGCATGCTCGCAGATGCAGCACTGGATCGATTCAATGTTCTGCCAGCTCCGCTTCGGCTTGCGTGCGATGTAGTACTTGCCGCCGGTCGCCCAGGCAATGAGGGGAGCCGCGATGAAGGCGACCGCAAGCGCGACGAAGGCCGACAGCGCTTTCGCGGTCGGGCCGAACAGGCCGTAGAACGCGCTGATCGAGACCACGGTCGCGATCGTCATGGCGCCGACGCCGACCGGATTGATGTCGCAGAGATGGGCGCGCTTGAACTCGATATGCTGCGGCCGCAAGCCGAGCGGTTTATTGATGACGAGATCGGCCACCAGCGCGCCGACCCAGGCGATCGCGACGTTGGAGTAGAGCGCCAGCGTCTGCTCCAGCGCCTTGTAGACGCCGATTTCCATCAACAGCAACGCGACCACGACGTTAAAGACGAGCCACACCACGCGGCCGGGATGCGAATGGGTGAGGCGGGAGAAGAAGTTCGACCAGGCGATCGAGCCGGCGTAGGCGTTGGTGACGTTGATCTTGACCTGCGACAGGATCACGAACGTCCCGGTCAGCGCCATCGCGAGATCCGGCTGCGACAGCACGTAACGGAAGGCTTCAAGGTACATGTTCGCCGGCTCGGCCGCGTGCTCGGTCGACACGCCGTGGCTGAGCGCGAAGAAAGCGAGGAACGAGCCGGCCAGCAGCTTGAGCGCGCCGAGCACGATCCAGCCTGGACCGGCGCTCAGCAACGCGATCCACCAGGCCTTTCGCGAGGTGCGGCGGTCGCGCGGCAGGAAGCGCAGGAAGTCGACCTGCTCGCCGATCTGCGCCACCAGCGCAAACACGACGGAGGCCGCCGTGCCGAACAGCAGGAGATCGAGGTTGCCCGCGGGATCGCCGTGCTCGCCGGCGAACTTGCGCCACTCGGTGAAGGAATGCGGATTGGCCCAGGCGATCGCCGCGAACGGCATGATGTGGAGGACCACCCACAGCGGCTGGGTCCAAAGCTGAAAGCGGCTGATCAGCGTGATGCCGTAGACGACCAGCGGAATGATCACGACCGCGCTGATCAGGTAGCCGATCGGCCGCGGGATGCCGAAGCACATGTCCAGCGCGCTGGCCAGGATCACGGCCTCGATCGCGAAGAAGATGAAGGTGAAGGAGGCGTAGATCAGCGAGGTGATGGTCGAGCCGATATAGCCGAAGCCGGCGCCGCGGGTCAGCAGGTCGATATCGATGCCGCTTTTCGCGGCATGGTAGGCGATCGGCAGCCCGCAGAGGAAGATGATGACGCTGACGACCAGGATCGCGGCGGAGGCGTTCATCGCGCCGTAATTCAGCGTGATGGTGCCGCCGATCGCCTCCAGCGCGAGGAAGGAGATCGCCCCTAACGCGGTGTTGGCAACGCGGGCGGCGGACCAGCGCCGCGCGCTCTTGGCGGTGAAGCGCAGCGCGTAGTCTTCCAGCGTCTGGTTGGCGACCCATTGATTATATTGGCGCCTGACGCGGTCAATCCGCTGCCGCCCTGCCACTCGCTCTACTCCTGGTCCACGATGCTCTGATCGCGGGCAAATCCCGTACCAAAAACCTACGTCGCTATTTTGCGGTGCAGTATACGCGATCTCACGTATCAGTGCGCTGCACAAAAGTGAGCAATCCTCGCCTGATCAATAAGCGTTCTCGAACCAATGGGGTGCTCATGTCAGACGAAACCAAACCAGGCCTGAAGTCTCCGCTCCGCCGCAAGCTCTTGATGGGAATGGCGGCTTTGCCGGCTGTTTCGATGCTGGGCCGTCCCGCTTTTGCCGACGTTCCTGCAACCTCCGCGGTCAACACCACGGGTCTTGCAGTCACCGATAGCGAAGTCACGGTTGGCATCCTGCATTCGGTGACCGGCACCATGGCGATCTCCGAGACTGGATCGGTCGAGGCCGAGAAGCTGGCGATCGAGCAGATCAACGCCGCCGGCGGCGTGCTCGGCCGCAAGATCAAGTTCATCCAGGAAGACGGTGCGAGCGACTGGCCGACCTTCGCGGAAAAGGCCAAGAAGCTCCTGGTCAACGACAAATGCGCGGCCGTGATGGGCTGCTGGACCTCGGCCTCGCGCAAGGCGGTGCTGCCGGTGTTCGAGCAATACAACGGCATGCTGTACTATCCGACCTTCTATGAAGGCCTCGAGCAGTCCAAGAACGTCATCTACACCGGCCAGGAGGCGACGCAGCAGATCATCGCCGGCCTCGACTGGGTCAACAAGACCAAGGGCGCCAAGAGCTTCTATCTGCTCGGCTCGGACTACATCTGGCCGCGCACCTCGAACAAGATCGCGCGCAAGCACATCGAGAACCATCTGCAGGGTTGCAAGGTGGTCGGTGAGGAATACTTCCCGCTCGGCTCGACCCAGTTCAATTCGGTCATCAACAAGATCAAGCTGACCAAGCCCGACGTGATCTACGCGATCATCGTCGGCGGCTCCAACGTCGCGTTCTACAAGCAGCTCAAGGCGGCCGGCATCGACCTGTCGAAGCAGACGCTGCTGACCATCTCGGTGACCGAGGACGAGATCGACGGCATCGGCGGCGAGAACATCGCCGGCGCCTATGCCTGCATGAAGTACTTCCAGTCGCTCGACAATCCGAACAACAAGGCCTTCGTGCCCGCGTTCAAGAAGATGTGGGGCGAGAAGACCGTGATCGGCGACGTGACGCAGGCAGCCTATCTCGGCCCGTGGCTGTGGAAGTTGACGGTGGAGAAGGCGCAGAGCTTCGACATCGACAAGATCGCGGCGGCGTCGCCCGGCGTCGAGTTCAAGGGCGCGCCGGAAGGCTATGTCCGGATCCACGAGAACCATCATCTGTGGTCGAAGACCCGCGTCGGACGCGCCAAGGCCGATGGCCAGTATGAGCTGATCTACGAGACCGCCGATCTCGTCGAGCCGGATCCGTTCCCCAAGGGCTACCAGTGAGCCAGTAGCCCGCATGAGCGGAGCGATATGCGGGGCCGTCCCGGGTATCGCACCCGCTGATCCGGGCCACGAAGCTCCACAACGCATCGCGGCGTGGACGTCATCGTCCTCGCCACGGAACGAGCGTCGCTTGACCGGTGGCGCGTGCCCCTTGGAATGACGGAGGACCAGATGTTCGGCGACTATTCGATCAGTGATCTCGGCGCCATCCTTGCAATGCAGGGATTTGCCGGGCTCATCCTGTTCTCCGTCTATGTGCTGATGGCGCTGGGGCTTGCCATCATCTTCGGCCAGATGGGCGTCATCAACATGGCCCATGGCGAGTTCATGATCCTCGGCGCCTACGTCACCTGGATGACGTCGAACGCCGTGCAGCACGTCGCGCCCTGGCTCTTCCCCGGCTACTTCTTCATCGCGATGATCCTGGCGTTCATCGCCTCCGGCGCGCTCGGCATGCTGGTCGAATGGGCGCTGATCCGCCATCTCTACAAGCGTCCGCTCGACACGCTGCTGGCGACCTGGGGGCTCAGCCTGATCCTGCAGCAGGCCTATCGCTCGATCTTCGGAGCGCGCGAGGTCGGCGTCGAGCTGCCGGAATGGATGATGGGCTCCTGGCAGGCGACCGATTCGATCCAGATCCCGATCAACGGCATGTTCGTGATGGCGCTGACCATGCTGATCACGATCGCGGTCGCCTATGTGCTGTTCTGGTCGAGCTGGGGCAAGCAGGTGCGGGCCGTGGTGCAGAACCGCGTAATGGCAGGCGCCGTCGGCATCAATACCGAGAAGGTCGATCGCTACACCTTTGGCCTCGGTTGCGGCATCGCCGGGATTGCAGGCTCGGCCTTCACCATGATCGGCTCGACCGGGCCGACCGCCGGCCAGCTCTACATCGTCGACACCTTCCTGGTCGTCGTGTTCGGCGGCGCGGCCTCGCTGTTCGGCACCATCGCCTCCGCCTTCTCGATCTCGCAGACCCAGTCGACGCTGGAATTCTTCCTGTCGGGATCGATGGCCAAGGTGATCACGCTCTTGACCATCGTCGCGATCCTGATGGTGCGTCCGCAGGGGCTCTTCGCGCTCAAGGTCCGCAAATAAGAACAAGCAGGCAGGTCATGGTCATCAACTCGCGCTTTTTCAATCGCTCCGAACTGCTCGGCTTCCTTGCGCTCGCGGTGCTGTTGCTTCTCATCCTGCCGCTGTCGCTGGATATCTTCCGCCTCAACCTGGTCGCCAAATACCTGACCTACGCGTTCGTCGGCATCGGCCTCGTGCTGTGCTGGGGCTATGGCGGCATCCTGAGCCTGGGGCAAGGCGTGTTCTTCGGCCTCGGCGGCTACTGCATGGCGATGTACCTCAAGCTCGAGGCGTCCTCGGTCGCGAACACCAAGATCCAGTCGACGCCCGGTATTCCCGACTTCATGGACTGGAACCAGATCACGCAGCTTCCGCTGTTCTGGAAGCCGTTCCACAGCTTTCCGGTCACGCTGCTGGCGATCTTGCTGGTGCCCGCCTTCTTCGCGCTGATCATCGGCGCCGCGATGTTCAAGCGCCGGGTCGGCGGCGTGTACTTTGCGATCATCACGCAAGCGATCGCCGCGATCCTCACCATTCTGATCGTGGGGCAGCAGGGCTACACCGGCGGCATCAACGGCATCACGGATCTGCGCACGCTGCACGGCTGGGATATCCGCACCGATCACGCCAAGTTCATTCTGTATTTTGTCGAGGTTGTGTTGCTGTTCGGATGCATCGTTGCCGCGCAATTCATCCGCCTGACAAAACTCGGGCGCATCCTGGTGGCGATGAGGGAGCAGGAGGATCGCGTGCGCTTCTCCGGTTACAGCGTCGCCAACTTCAAGATCTTCGCGTTCTGTGCCGCGGCGGTGTTCGCTGCGATCGGCGGCGCCATGTTCACACTCGAGGTCGGCTTCATGTCGCCGTCCTTCGTCGGCATCGTGCCGTCGATCGAGATGGTGATCTACACCGCGGTCGGCGGTCGGATGTCGATCTTCGGCGCGGTCTGGGGCGCGTTGCTGGTCAATTTCGCCAAGACCAGCCTTTCGGAATCCTTCCCGCAGCTCTGGCTGTTCGGCCTCGGCGCGCTGTTCATCGCGGTGGTGCTGGCCTTCCCGAACGGACTCTCGGGCATCTGGGCAGACCATATCCAGCCCCGCATCGATCGCCTGTTCGCATCGCGCAAATCGAAATCGGCGGCCGGCTTGATCGCCGACGGCGCACCGGCCGAGTGAGGAGGAACCATCATGCTCGTCGGCCATCAGCCCAAGGATTTCCTGCTCGCGGTCTCCGGACTCACCGTGTCCTTTGACGGCTTCAAGGCGGTGAATGATCTCTCCTTCTATGTCGAGGAGAACGAGATCCGCGTCATCATCGGCCCGAACGGCGCCGGCAAGACCACCGTGCTCGACCTGATCTGCGGCAAGACAAGGGCCACGTCAGGCTCGATCCAGTTCCGCGGCCAGGAGCTGACCCGGCTGCGCGAGAACGAGATCGTGCAGGCCGGTGTCGGCCGCAAGTTCCAGACGCCGTCGGTGTTCGAGGACCTCACCGTGTTCGAGAACCTTGAAATCTCCTACCCGCGCGGCCGCACCGTGTTCGGCTCGCTGACTTTCCAGCGCGATGATGCGGTCAAGCAGCGGGTCGAGGAGGTCGCCGAGATGATCTTCCTGAGGGACCGCCTCAACACCTATGCCGATCAGCTCAGCCACGGCCAGAAGCAGTGGCTCGAGATCGGCATGCTGCTGATCCAGGACCCGGACCTCCTGATGCTCGACGAGCCAGTCGCCGGCATGAGCGTCTCGGAGCGCGCCAAGACCGCCGAGCTGCTCAACCGCATCATCAAGGATCGCTCGGTGCTGGTGATCGAGCACGACATGAAGTTCGTCGAGGACATCGCGCACAAGGTCACGGTGCTGCACCAGGGCCAGATCCTGTCCGAGGGGACGATGGACCACGTCAAGAACGATCCCAAGGTGATCGAAGTCTATTTGGGGCACTGATCGATGATCGAAGCGCCACGAGCGGCAGCCGCGCAGTCGGTTCACCTCTCCCCTTGTGGGAGAGGTCGGATCGCATCGCGAGATGCGATCCGGGTGAGGGGTTCCGCTCTCTCGTGGGACCGAACCCCCTCACCCGAATTGCTGCGCAATTCGACCTCTCCCCGTTGGGGAGAGGTGAAGAAGACGATCCGGCAATAGAGGACTCACATGCTGGCAATCAATGATCTTCACGTCGCCTACGGCCAGAGCGAGGTGCTGCACGGCCTCAACGTCTCAGTCGCGCCGAACGAGATCGTCGCGATCATGGGCCGCAACGGCATGGGCAAGACCACGCTGATGAAGTCGCTGATGGGCATCCTGCCGGCCAAGAGCGGCAAGGTGACCATGGACGGCACCGAGCTCGGCGCGATGAAGAGCTACGAGCGGGTGGCGAAGGGGCTCGCCTACGTGCCGCAGGGTCGCATGATCTTCTCCACCATGACGGTGAAGGAGAATATCGAGACCGGGCTCGTGGTGTCAGGCGGCTCCGAGGTGCCCGGCGACATCTATGAGCTGTTTCCGGTGCTGCTCGAGATGAAGGGCCGCCGCGGCGGCAATCTCTCGGGTGGGCAGCAGCAACAGCTCGCGATCGCCCGCGCGCTGGCGACCAAACCGAAGGTGCTGCTGCTCGACGAGCCGACCGAAGGCATCCAGCCGTCGATCATCAAGGACATGGCGCGCACCTTGAAACGGATCCGCGATGAACGGGGGTTGTCGATCGTCGTCTCCGAGCAGGTGCTCAGCTTCGCGCTCGACATCGCCGACCGTGTGCTCGTCATCGAGAACGGCGAGATCGTCCGCGACGATCCGCGCGCCAGCGTCGATGCCGCGCAGATCTCCAAATACTTGTCCGTCTAACCAGTAGCCCAAGGGGAGCATCTCGATGCCTGATACACTGATCAAGGTCGATCTCAGCAAGTCGGCCTATGAAAACGACAAGATTCACAACCGCTGGCACCCGGAGGTTCCGATCGTCGAGTGGGTCAGCCCAGGCGACGACTTCATCATCGAGACCGTCGACTGGACCGGCGGCTTCATCAAGAACAACGATTCCGCCGATGACGTGCGCGACATCGATCTGTCGATCGTGCACTTCCTGTCCGGCCCGATCGGCGTCAAGGGCGCCGAGCCCGGCGATCTCCTCGTGGTCGACCTGCTCGACGTCGGCCCCTTGAAGGAGAGCCTGTGGGGCTTCAACGGCTTCTTCTCCAAGCAGAACGGCGGCGGCTTCCTCACCGACCATTTCCCGCTGGCACAGAAGTCGATCTGGGACATCAAGGGCCTCTACACCTCGTCGCGTCACATCCCGGGCGTGAACTTCGCCGGCCTGATCCATCCCGGCCTGATCGGCTGTCTGCCCGATGCCAAGATGCTGGCGGCGTGGAATGCGCGCGAAGCCGAGCTGATCGCGACCAATCCGACCCGTGTGCCGGGTCTCGCCAATCCGCCGTTCGCGCCGACCGCGCATGCCGGCCAGGCCAAGGGTGACGTCAAGGCCAAGATCGGTCTCGAGGGCGCCCGCACCGTGCCGCCGCGCGAGCATGGCGGCAATTGCGACATCAAGGATCTCTCGCGCGGCTCGAAGATCTACTTCCCGGTCTACGTGCCGGGCGGCGGGCTCTCGATGGGCGATTTGCATTTCAGCCAGGGCGACGGCGAGATCACCTTCTGCGGCGCGATCGAGATGGCCGGCTGGCTGCACATCAAGGTCGACATCATCAAGGACGGCGTCTCGAAGTACGGCATCAAGAACCCCGTGTTCAAGCCGTCGCCGATCACGCCGAACTACAAGGACTATCTGATCTTCGAGGGCATCTCGGTCGACGAGGCCGGCAAGCAGCACTACCTCGACGTCCACATCGCCTATCGCCAGGCCTGCCTCAACGCGATCGAATATCTGAAGAAGTTCGGCTACTCCGGCGCGCAGGCCTATTCGATCCTCGGCACCGCGCCGTGTCAGGGCCACATCTCTGGCGTGGTCGACGTGCCCAACGCCTGCGCCACGCTGTGGTTGCCGACGGAAATCTTCGACTTCGACGTCATGCCGTCGTCGGCGGGACCGATCAAGCACATCAAGGGCGACGTACAGATGCCGATCTCGCCCGACAAGTGATCCTTTAAGTGATCCCTGCGCGAAGGGTGCGGGACGGCGGCGTATCGGCCGCCCCGCATCCGCCGCCAGACATCACACACGACTGCGCAAGGATTAAGGAAATGCCGATCTACGAATATCTCTGCAACGATTGCGGTCCGTTCACCGACATGCGGCCGATGGCGGAATGCGACCTGCCGCAGGATTGCCCGCAATGCGAGACGACGTCGCCGCGCGTGATCCTCACCGCGCCGGCGTTCTTCTGCATGCCCTCGGAGAAGCGCAAGGCGCACGCCACCAACGAGCAGAGCCGGCACGCGCCGAAGACGCTCGATCAGTACAAGGCCGCGCACGGCCCGGGCTGCGGCTGCTGCTCCACGGGCAAGAAGAAGCCGGCACGGTTGATGACCAAGACGAAGGGCGGCGCCAAGGGCTTTCCGACCGCGCGTCCCTGGATGATCAGCCACTGACGGCTGGGCATGATCCGGAAAAGTGCGAAGCGGTTTTCCGAGAGGATCATGCTCAAACAAGATGCTAAAGCGTGATGATTCAACACGATCTCATCGTGCTTTAGCTGATCGTCAGGCCTGTTCGGCGACCTTCAGGGCCTCGGTGCGAATCTCCTCGACCAGCCGCTCCTTCAGTGCGACGAATTCGGACGTGGTCTTGATCTTGTAGGAGCGGGGATGCGGCAGGTCGACCATGATCTCGGCCTTGATGCGGCCGGGACGCGCGCTCATCACGATGACGCGGCTGCCGAGGAAGATCGCTTCCTCGATGTCGTGGGTGACGAACAGCACCGTCTTCTGGTCGCGCTCCCAGATTCCGAGCAGCATCTCCTGCATCAGCGCACGCGTCTGGTTGTCGAGCGCGCCGAACGGTTCGTCGAGCAGCAGGATCTTCGGATCGTTGGCCAGCGCCCGGGCGATCGCGGTGCGCTGCTGCATGCCGCCCGACAGCTGCTTTGGCCAGTGGTTCTCGAAGCCCGATAGCCCGACCCGGCGGATGAACGCATCGGCGATCTCGTGGCGGTCGGCCCGCGACGCGCCGCGCTCGCGCAGGCCGAAGGCGATGTTCTCGCGCACGGTCAGCCACGGAAACAGCGTGTAGGACTGAAACACCATGCCGCGATCGGCACCGGGGCCGGTGACCTCGCGGCCATCGAGCGTGACGCGGCCGCTGGTCGGCCGGTCGAGCCCGGCGATGATCCGGAGCAGGGTGGACTTTCCGCAGCCGGAGGGGCCGAGGATGGTGACGAAGTCATTGTCGCCGACGTCAAGCGTTGTCGGCTCCAATGCCCTGGTCGGTGCGTTGCCGGCGCGCGCCGGGAAGGTTCGCGAGACCTGGTCGATCCGAAGCAGGGTCATGCGAGCTTCCATGGGAACAGCCAGGCGTTGAACGCCTTGAACAGGAAATCGGAGACCAGGCCGATCAGCCCGATGACGATGATGCCGAAGATGATCTGGCCGGTGTTGAGCAGCGCCTGGCTGTCGGTGATCATGTGCCCGATGCCGGACGATGAGCCGATCAGTTCGGCCACGATGACGTAGGTCCAGGCCCAGCCGAGCACCAGCCTGAGGATCTCGGCGATCTCGGGCGCCGCGGAGGGCAGCAGCACGCGGCGGATGACGCCGCTGTCGCCGGCGCCGAGCGTGTAGGCGGCTTCGACCAGGTCGCGCCGTGTGGCGCCGACGGTCACGGCCACCATCAGGATGATCTGAAACACCGCGCCGATGAAGATCACGAGCAGCTTTTGCAGCTCGCCGATGCCCGCCCACAGGATCAGCAGCGGGATGAAGGCCGATGCAGGCAGATAGCGGGCAAAGGATACGAATGGTTCGAGAAAGGCCTCGACCGGCTTGTAGGCCCCCATCAGCACGCCGAGCGGCACCGCGATGACGGCGGCAAGGGCAAAGCCGCCGATGACGCGCCAGATCGTCATGCCGATGTCGAACAGGAAGCCTTGCTTGGCGAGCAGCTCATAGCCTTCCTGCACCATGGTGAGCGGGTTGGCGAGGAATGTCTTCGACACATGGCCGCCGAACGTCGCCCAGGACCAGAGGGCGACGAACAGCACGAAGAAGGCGAGGCCGTAGACCACGCGCTGCGTCGATGTTGTGGGTTCGAGGGGACGCATCAAATTTGTCCGGGCGTATCTCATGCGCCAGTCCCGCCCGGCTTGTCGCGGGGCGGGACCGGCCGAAATGATGGCTGCGTTACTTGATGAAGCTGGCGTCGTAGATGTCTTCAACCTTCGGCGCGGCCTTGATGATGCCGACCTCGAGCAGGAGTTCCGCGGCATCCTTGTTGAAGCTGAGGAAGTCGCCGGCGAAGAACTTCTGATTGGCGGCCTTGTCCTGCCAGCGCAGGTACTTTGCCGAGTTGCCGAACTGCTCGCCGGACTGCTTCACGTCCGCGCCCATGATCTCATAGGCCTTGGCCTGATCCTTGGCGATCATGTCGAGCGCCTCGAAATAGCTGTCGGCCAGCGCCTGGGCCGCCTTCGGATTGTCGGTCAGGAATTTCGGTGTGCAGCCGAACGTATCCATCACGATCGGATAGTCGAGCGTGGTCGCGATGATCTTGCCCTTGTCGGGGGCGGCGCGCACCGTCGACAGGTAAGGCTCGTAGGTCATCGCGGCGTCGTTTTGGCCGGAGACGAAAGCCTGCGCCGCGGCGGCGGGCTCCAGATTGACCACGGTGACGTCCTTCACCGAGAGGCCGTTCTTCTTCAGCATCCAGGCCAGCGCGAAGTAGGGCGAGGTGCCCGGCGCCGATGCCGCGACGGTCTTGCCCTTGAGGTCCTTGATCGCGGCGACGCCGTTGCGCACGGCCATGCCGTCGGCGCCATAGCTCTTGTCGAGCTGGAAGATCTGCTTGGTCGCGACGCCGTTGGCGTTCCAGGAGATCCAGGTCTCGACCGTCGTCGCCGCGCACTGGATGTCGCCCGAAGCGATCGCGAGATGGCGGTCCTTCTGCGGAATCTTCTTCAAGGTCACGTCGAGGCCGTTCTTCTTGAAGATGCCGGCCTCTCTGGCGAGCGTCAGCGGCGCGAAGCCGGTCCACCCGGAGATGCCGACGCCGACCTTGGCGTCATCCGCGAACGCGGCGGTGGACGCGAGCAAGGCTGCGATTGCGGGCAATAGCTTGAAGGAACGCATGATTGTCGACCTCTTGGACGATGGATTGAACCTTGTTGATGTCTTCACGTCAGTGATGTCTTCACGTCGGTCGCGGCGGATTGCCGCATGAGCATGTCGGTGGCTGGTGGCCCATGATGCATTGCATGAAATATGCCGCGCAAGCCGTCTTCAGCCTCCCTTGAAGCGGGCGACCAGCCGGTGCGTGTCGCCTGGATAGTGCAACCGCACCGCCGTTACCGTGCGCGCGCTGCGCCAGGTGTAGCGGTCGATCACGAGGCAGGGCGCGCCGACCGCGATGTCGAGCGCCTTCGCGGTGCGATCGTCCGCAACGACCGCGCTGATCGTATGTTCAGCCTCGGTCCACGGCACATGATGCAGCAGCCATGATCCCGGCGGTTCGCGCGCAAAGTCTGCCGTCGCGGCCTCCGGAACCGTGGAGAGATCGATCAGCCGGTCTTCGACCGCAAACGGCACATTGTCGGCGCTGTGCCGGCAGGCAATCGCGATCACCTTGCCGGCCGTGCTCACGCCGAGCCGGGCGCGATCGGCCGCGGTCGCGGTGCGCCGCCGGCAATCGATCAGCTGATAGCCGTAGCTGCGGCCGAGCGCGGTGATCTCGGCGCGCATGTCGGCAATCTTGAGCACCGCCGACAGATGCTGCGGACGGCGTACGAATGAGCCGGCACGCCGCCGCCGCTCGATCAGGTCTGCCTGCGCCAGTTCGGACAACGCCTTGTTCACGGTCATGCGCGAGCAATGATAGCGCTCCATGAGCTGGTGTTCGAAGGGGATGCGGTGGCCCGGTGGCCATTCGCCGGTCAGGATCCGTGTCTCGATATCGAGCCGGATCCGCTTGTAGAGCGTCGGCTTTTCGGCTGCGCGCGGCTTGGCCCGATCGGAAGCGAGGCTCATGCGACGAGCCTCCGGACGCTGGCATTGAACCGCTCGCGCGCCTTGTCGCGCAGCCGGTGCCGGCCGCCTGTGACCAGTTTGTCGCCGCCGGCCCAGACGCAGTCGATCGCGTCGCTTCCGGACGCAAACAGCCAGCCGTCGAGCACGGCATCGCCCGACCGTCCCGCCAGGGATGGGTGCGCGGTATCGAGGCTGACGATATCGGCGCGCGCGCTGGGTACGAGGCCGGCGTTGGTCTGTGCCAGAGCCTGCGCGCCACCCGCGAGCGCGTGATCGAACAGCGCGCGGCCGGTGGATGCACCAGGTTGTCCGGAGAGCACGTTGCGCTCGCGGTGCTTTAGGCGCTGACCGTATTCGACTTGACGAAGTTCGTCGGCGACCCCGACCAGCACGTTGGAATCGGTCCCGATGCCGAACCGGCCGCCCGCGGCAAGGAATTCGCGCGCCGAAAAGATGCCGTCGCCGAGGCTTGCTTCGGTGACCGGGCAGAGGCCGGCAACCGCGCCGCTGCCGGCGAGCGCAGCGACTTCCCGTTCCGTCATGTGGGTCGCGTGAATCAGGCACCAGCGACGATCGACGGGCGCATGTTCGAGCAGCCATTGCACCGGCCGCTGCCCCGACCAGGCCATGCAGTCCTCCACCTCGCGCACCTGTTCGGCGGCGTGGATGTGGATCGGGTCGGTGCCGGCAAGCGGAATGATCGCCGCGAGCTCATCCGGCGCCACTGCGCGCAGGCTGTGCGGGGCGATGCCGATGTTCGCGCCAGGCAGTTTTCGAATGGCCTCGCGCGAGGCCGCCATCAGCGTGGCGAACCGATCGACCGAGCAGATGAAGCGACGCTGCCCGGCATGCGGTGCTGCGCCGCCGAACGTGCCGTGGGCATAAAAACTCGGCAGCAGCGTGAGTCCGATGCCGGAGGCCTCGGTCGCCTCCGCAATGCGCACGGCCATCTCGGCCGGATTGGCGTAAGGCGAGCCGTCCCGATCATGATGGAGATAGTGGAACTCCCCGACGCGCGTGAAGCCGCGCTCGAGCATCTCGACATAGAGCAGGGTCGCGACGGCCGCGACGTCGTCTGGCGTCATCGTCAGCGCAAAGCGATACATCGTCTCGCGCCAGGTCCAGAACGTGTCGGTCGTATCGCCGCGCAGTTCGGCAAGGCCGGCCATGCCGCGCTGAAACGCGTGGCTGTGCAGGCTAGCCAATCCCGGAACCGCCATTTGGTGACGTTCGTCGCCCGCGGCGGGGGGCACGCCTGCCGTCACCGAGGCGATCGCGCCGTCGGTGACCACGATTTGCACATCATTGGCCCAGCCCGAGGGCAGCAGCGCGAATGCGAAATGCAGTCGTGTCATTTTTCCATGCCGGCTGGACAGAACCCGGACACGATTATATGTCTAGACATATAAGTCAAGCATCCCACCTCGGGGACAATCGCATGGCAGAGCGTTTCGACCGCATCTGGCACAACGCCCGGCTCGCCACGATGCGCGGCGCCGATCTCGGCGAGATCGAGCGCGGCCTGATCGCGGCGCGCGACGGCCGCATTGTCTATGCAGGCGTGCAGTCCGACTTTCCTGTGGATGTGGACGCGGTTGAACGGATCGATTGCGGCGGCCGCTGGATCACGCCCGGGCTGGTGGATTGCCACACGCATCTCGTCTATGGCGGCAACCGCGCGCACGAGTTCGAGCTTCGCCTGAAAGGCGCGAGCTATGAGGAGATCGCGCGCGCGGGCGGCGGCATCGTCTCGACCGTTGCCGCGACGCGCAGCGCGACCGAGGCCGAGCTTGCCGCCGGCGCACTGCCACGGCTGGACGCGCTGATCGGCGAGGGGGCAACCACCATCGAGATCAAGTCCGGCTATGGCCTTAACGTTGAGACCGAGATGCGGCAACTTGCGGCGGCACGCAGCCTCGGCCGCCTGCGGCCGGTTGCGATCCGCACATCTTTCTTAGGTGCACACGCATTGCCGCCTGAAGCCAATGGCGACAAGGATCGCTACATCGATCTGGTCTGCAACGAGATGCTGCCGGCGGTGGCCAAGGCCGGCCTTGCCGACGCGGTCGACGGTTTCATGGAGGGTATCGCATTTTCCGGCGAGCAGACCGCTCGGGTGTTCGCGGCGGCGCATGCGCTCGGATTACCCGTGAAGCTGCATGCGGATCAATTGTCGAATCTCGGCGGTGCGGCGCTCGCCGCAAAATTCTCCGCGCTCTCGGCCGATCATCTGGAGCACACCGATGAAGCCGGCGCCGCCGCGATGGCCAAGAGCGGGACGGTCGCGGTGCTGCTGCCCGGTGCGTTCTATTTCATTCGCGAAACCCAGAAGCCGCCGGTCGAGTTGTTCCGCAGCCATGGCGTGAACATGGCGCTGGCGACCGACTGCAATCCCGGCAGCTCGCCGCTGACCTCGCTTCTGCTTACGATGAACATGGGCGCAACGTTGTTCCGGATGACGGTCGCCGAATGTCTCGCCGGGGTGACACGGGAAGGGGCGCGTGCACTCGGCCTGCTCGCCGAGACCGGGACGTTAGAGGCCGGCAAATGGTGCGATCTGGCGATCTGGGACATCGAACGCCCTGCCGAACTGGTCTACCGCATCGGCTTCAATCCGTTGCACGGACGGGTGTGGAGGGGCCAATGAGCGATCCGGATATCCCGATTGTCGTGACGCCCGGCACGGTCGGCCTCGACGTGCTGGCGCGCGTGCTCGCTGGCGCGCCCATCGTGCTCGATCCATCGTTCTGGCCGCGCGTCGAGGCGGCCGCGGAGATCGTGGCGAAGGCCGCGCGTATCGACGTTCCCGTCTACGGCATCAATACCGGCTTCGGTAAGCTGGCATCGACGCGCATCGCACCCGACCAGACCGCGCTGCTTCAGCGTAACCTCATCCTGTCGCACTGCTGCGGCGTTGGACCGGCCACGCCAGAACCGATCGTGCGCCTGATGATGGCGCTGAAAGTGATCTCGCTCGGGCGCGGCGCGTCCGGCGTGCGGCGTGATGTGATCGAGCAGTTGCAGGGCATGCTGGCGCGCGGCGTCTCACCGCTGGTGCCGCAGCAGGGCTCGGTCGGCGCCTCCGGCGATCTGGCGCCGCTCGCCCATATGACCGCCGTCATGATCGGGGAGGGCCAGGCATTCCTTGATGGCAAGGTCGTGCCGGGTCGTGACGCGCTTGCTGCTGCCGGCCTCGCGCCGGTAACGCTCGGTCCCAAGGAAGGGCTCGCGCTGATCAACGGCACGCAGTTTTCGACGGCCTATGCGATTTCCGGCCTGCTGCGCGCGCATCGTCTGGCGTGTGCCGCGCTGGTGACCGGTGCGCTGTCGGTCGATGCGGCGATGGCATCCACAGTGCCGTTTCGTCCTGAAATCCAGGCGTTGCGCGGCCATGATGGACAGATCGCTGCGGCCGCCACCCTGACCGCGCTGCTCGACGGCAGCGACATCAGGCAATCGCATCTCGAAGGCGACGAGCGCGTGCAGGACCCGTATTGCCTGCGCTGCCAGCCGCAAGTTGCAGGCGCGGTGCTCGACCTGCTCGTGCACGCCGCGCGCGTGCTGACCATTGAAGCCAATGCCGTGACGGATAACCCGCTGGTCCTGGTCGATACAGGCGAGATCGTCTCAGGCGGCAATTTTCATGCTGAGCCGGTGGCGTTCGCTGCCGACCAGATCGCGCTGGCGCTCTCGGAGATCGGCGCCACCAGCGAGCGCCGGATCGCGACCCTCGTCGACCCCGCCTTGAACTTCGGCTTGCCGCCGTTCCTGACACCCGAGCCCGGCATCAATTCCGGATTCATGATTGCCGAGGTGACGGCGGCGGCGCTCTATGCAGAGAATAAGCAGCGCGCGATGCCGTGCTCGATCGATTCCACGCCGACAAGCGCCAATCAGGAAGATCATGTCTCGATGGCCGCGCATGCCGCGCGCCGGTTGTCCGACATGGCCGACAACCTCGCGGCCATCCTCGGTATCGAGCTTCTGGTCGCAGCGCAAGGCATCACCCTGCGTGCGCCGCATGCGACCAGCGCGCCACTCGCTGCGGTCATTGCCGCGCTGCGCGAGCACGTTCCGGCGCTCGCCGCGGACCGCTACATGGCCGACGATCTCGCGCGGGCCGCGTCGCTGATCGAAGCCGACACGTTGCCCGCCGCTGCGCTCGCGGTCCTTCCGTCCGATCCGTTTCCAAAACTTGCTTAGCCGACAGGGACATCCGTCATGAACCGCCGACTGGATAACGAACGTATCATCCGTGCTCCCCGCGGCACCGACATCAGCGCGAAGAGCTGGCTGACGGAAGCGCCGCTGCGGATGCTGATGAACAATCTGGATCCCGATGTCGCCGAGCGTCCGAGCGAGCTTGTGGTCTATGGCGGCATCGGCCGCGCGGCGCGCGACTGGGAGAGCTTTGACCGGATTGCCGCCTCCTTGCGCAAGCTCGAAGACGACCAGACGCTGCTGGTGCAATCCGGCAAGCCGGTCGGTATCTTCCGCACCCATGCGGATGCACCGCGGGTCCTGATCGCGAATTCGAACCTGGTGCCGCATTGGGCGACGCTCGACCATTTCAACGAGCTCGACCGCCTGGGCCTGATGATGTTCGGCCAGATGACGGCGGGGTCGTGGATCTATATCGGCAGCCAGGGCATCGTGCAGGGGACCTATGAGACGTTCGTCGAGGTCGGCCGCCGGCATTATGGCGGCAGCCTCGCCGGCAAATGGATCCTCACGGCGGGCCTCGGCGGCATGGGTGGCGCCCAGCCGCTGGCCGCGACCATGGCCGGCGCTTCGATGCTCGCCGTCGAGTGCCAGCCGAGCCGCATCGAGATGCGGCTGCGCACGGGTTATCTCGACCGGCAGGCGACGACGCTCGATGACGCGCTGGCGATCATTGCCGACGCGGCCAAGACCCGGAAGCCGGTGTCGGTCGGCCTGCTCGGCAATGCGGCCGAGATCTTTCCGGAGTTGGTGCGCCGCGGCGTGCGCCCGGACATCGTCACCGACCAGACCAGCGCACACGATCCGATCAACGGCTATCTGCCCAAGGGATGGACGCTCGCCGAATGGGAGGCGCGGCGCGCCGCCGATCCGAAGGCGGTCGAGACCGCGGCGAAGAGCTCGATGGTCGATCATGTCCAGGCCATGCTGGATTTCCACGCGCAGGGAATCCCGACGCTCGACTACGGCAACAACATCCGCCAGATGGCGAAGGACATGGGCCTGAAGCAGGCGTTCGACTTTCCGGGCTTCGTTCCGGCCTATATCCGTCCGCTGTTCTGCCGCGGCGTGGGACCGTTCCGCTGGGCGGCGCTGTCGGGGGATCCCGAGGACATCTTCAAGACCGATGCCAAGGTCAAGGAGCTGATGCCCAACGATGGCCATTTGCACAACTGGCTCGACATGGCGAAGGCGCGCATCAAGTTTCAGGGGCTGCCGGCGCGGATCTGCTGGGTCGGGCTCGGCGACCGCCATCGCCTTGGCCTTGCCTTCAACGAAATGGTGGCGCGCGGCGAGCTCAAGGCGCCGATCGTGATCGGCCGCGATCATCTCGACAGTGGCTCGGTGGCGAGCCCGAACCGCGAGACCGAGGCGATGCGCGACGGCTCGGACGCGGTGTCCGACTGGCCGCTGCTCAACGCGCTGCTCAACTGTGCGAGCGGCGCCACCTGGGTGTCGCTGCACCACGGCGGCGGTGTCGGTATCGGCTATTCGCAGCACGCCGGCATGGTGATCGTCGCGGACGGTACGCCGGAGGCGGCGCGCCGGCTCGAGCGCGTGCTGTGGAACGATCCGGCGACGGGGGTCATGCGCCACGCCGACGCCGGCTATGAAACCGCGATCGAATGCGCCCAGGCCAATGGCCTCGATCTGCCAAGCTTGCGCGGGTGAGATGACGTTGGCGAGAAGCCACTGATGGCGGTTCTCGCCAACCCGGCTCAATCGGCCGACAGCGGCTCGCCGGTCAGCGACCAGCTCTCGCCATCGAACGTCGCGATCCGCAAGGTCCTGAACGGCGTGTAGTCGCCGGGCCGGGTGCTGATCGAGACGCCCGGCAGCATCATCGGCAGCCGCTCGCCGTTCAGCGACGTCGCCTGCTTGATCAGGTTCTCGCGGGTCAGGTCGTCGCCGCATTTGCGCAAGGCCAGCTCCACGGCGTGCACATTCATATAGGCAACCAGCACGGAATAGTCGTCCGGGTTGGCCGAAGCTGCGTACGTCTTCAGGAAATCCTTGTAGGCCTTGACCTCGTCGTCATTGGCCCAGGCCGGGTCGCCGGGCTGCTTGAGGAATTGGGTGGTGACCAGCCCCTTCGATGCTTCGAGGCCCGCGGGCTTCAGAATGGTTTCGACCGATGCCGTGGAGCCGCCGATCACGTGCAGCGGCTTCCAGCCGAGCTCGTAGACCTTGCGGATCGATTGCGCGGCGGCCTTCGACGACGACTGCTCGATCAGCGTGTCGACGCCGGCGGCCTTCAGCTGGACGATCTGCGAGTCGATCGTCGGGTCGGCAAGTTCGTAGGAGGCCTGGGCGACGATCAGCTCGGCCTTCGGACCGAGACCGGCGCGGAGGCCCTTGAGATAGTCCTTGCCGTAGTCGTCATTCTGGTAGAGCACGCCGATCCTGGCGTCGGGCTTTGTGCGCAGGATGTATTTGGCGACGACTCGGCCTTCGGTTTCGAAGTCCGGATAGAGCGGGATTGTCCACGGGAAAATCTTGGGATCGTTGAAGCGGCGTCCGCCGGCAGTGATGAAGAGCTGCGGCACCTGCTTGGTGTTGAGGTATTTCTGGATCGCGACGTTGGGCGCGGTGCCGATCGTACCGACCTCGGCCAGAATGCCGACGTCCTCGATCAGCTTGCGCGATTGCTCGACCGCTTTCGGCGCGCTGTAGGCGTTGTCGAGCTGGGTGAAGTTGATCTTGCGGCCGTTGATGCCGCCTTTCGTGTTCAGCATCTCGAAATAGCCGACCACGGCGCGCCCGGCGCCGGCGCCGAAGGCGGAGGCGGGGCCGCTCAGCGGCGTCGATTGGCCGAGCTTGATCTCGGTATCGCTCGCGCCGGGTCCATAAGCCTTCTGCGCGTAGGCGGGCGCCGCCAGCAGGGCTGACAGCGCGACAGCCGCCAATGCCCGGTCGATGATGTGGTTCAAGGTCGTTCCTCCCTGCAATTCGTTTCTTGTTGCAATCAATCTGCGCTAGCGCAGCAGCTCGCGGGCGATCACCACACGCTGGATCTGGTTGGTGCCTTCGAAAATCTGGGTCAGCTTGGCGTCGCGCATCATGCGTTCGACCGGGTAGTCCGTGGTGTAGCCGTAGCCGCCGAAGATCTGGACCGCGTCGGTCGTGACCTTCATCGCCATGTCGCTGCCGACGCATTTGGCCATGCTGGCAAGCACGTTAAGCCGCTTCCAGTCGCCGGCATCGCCGGCGCGGGCGCATTCGTAGACCAGCGCACGGGCGGCCTCGATCTGCATCGCCATGTCGGCGAGCATGAACTGCACGCCCTGGAATTCGGCGATCGGCTGCTTGAACTGCTTGCGTTCCTTGGCGTAGGCGATGCAGGCATCGAGCGCGCCTTGGGCGAGGCCGACCGACTGGGCGCCGATGGTCGGACGATTGAGGTCGAGCGCGCGCATCGACGCGCGAAACCCCTTGCCTTCCTCGCCGACGAGGTTTTCGGCCGGCACCCGCACATTGTCGAAGAAGATCGGGGTATTGGGAGCGCCGCGAAAGCCCATCTTGCGCTCATGGCGGCCGAACGTAATGCCCGGCATCTTCTTCGGCTCGACGATGAAGGCGCTGATTCCGTCCGCGCCGGCGCCGTCACTGGTCCGTGCCATCACCACGATGTAGTCGGCGACGACGCCGTAGCTGCACCACTGCTTGCGGCCGTTCAGGACATAGCTGTCGCCGTCCTTCCGGGCGCGGGTGTTGAGCGCGGCGACGTCGGAGCCGGCCTGCGGCTCCGAGATCGCGATCGCCGTAACCACGCCGCCCTGGGCGATGATCGGCAAATATTTCTGGCGTTGCTCTTCCGAGCCGAAATGCAGCAACGGCATGATGAACATGGTGTTGAGCGCCGCGATCGATGCGCAGGCAGGCGAGACCTTCGAGATTTCCTCGCGCGCGATGCAGGCCATGGTGAGGTTGCCGTTCGGACCGCCATAGCGCTCGGGCACCCAGAGCTGCATCAATCCCATCTCGCCGAACAGCTTGACCAGCTCGAGCGGGAAGCGGTCGGTCTCGTCGATTTCGGCGGCAATCGGCGCCACGTGCCTGGCGACCATCCTGCGGACGTTGTCGCGGAAGGCGACCTGCTCCTCGGAAAAACTCATACGGACTCCCCGTCTGTTTTCTTTGCCGGAAGCCAAAAAGGGGCTTCCATTGAATGGGTGATCCATTTAATAATTCATCGCATGAGCACCAAGTCAAGCCCTCGCGCGCCGCAGCGCCCCCGTACCGCCTCGCCGAACCGACGGGAGCGGGCCACCGATCTCCGTGCGGCCGGCTCCGCGGCCGCGCCGACATTCAAGCCGATTCACACCAGGCGGACGTTCGAGGAGATCTGCGAGCGCATCCGCGAACAGCTGGCGCTCGGCGTGCTGAAGCCCGGCGACAAGCTGCCGGCCGAGCGCGAGCTGGCCCAACAGCTTGGGGTCAGCCGCAACGTGCTGCGGGAGGCGCTGCGCAGCCTGGAGATGGCCGGCGTGCTGCGGCTGCAGAAGGGCGTCAAGGGCGGCGCCTTCATCCAGCAGGGCGACACCCGCCGCATGAACGAGGTCATGCGCGACATGCTGAGCCTCGGGACGATATCGGTGCGGGAATTGTCGGAAGCGCGGGTCCATGTCCTCGATCTCGTGGTGCAGCTGGCGTGCGCAAATGCCCGGCGCACCGACCTCGATGCGCTGGAAGCCAATATCGAGCGAACGGAGCTCGCCACGAAGGAAGGCCGGCTGCTCGATCGGGTCGAATGCTCGCGCGAGTTCTACAAATTGCTCGCGGCCTCGACCGGCAACAAGGTGATCGCGATGATCGTGGACTCGGTCACCGAGATCCACATGCGCTTCGTCTACGCCAAGGTCGCCTCCAGCGGGGTCGCGATGGCGCGGCTCGCGGAGAAGCGGCGCCAATTCCTGGCGGCGCTGAGCGAACGAGACGTGGCGCTGGCAAGCCGGCTGCTGCGGTCGCACCTGGAATCCGTGCAGCGCATGCTGGAGCAGGACCCGGGTGCGATGTCGCTTCACGTCGCATTGGCCGACGTGCAGCCCGGGCTGCGCCGGTAGCGCGCCGCGCTGGCGAATAAATCAACACTCAAACAGCAATAACAATGGAGGCAAACGTGTCTAATTACGCCAAGTATGAATGCCTGACGGTCGAGGTCGCGGACAAGGTCGCGACTGTGACCTTGAACCGCCCAGAGGCGCGCAATGCCATCAATCAGAAGCTGATCCGCGAGCTGCGGACGATCTGGGACGACCTCGCCGACGATCACGCCGTCAATGCCGTGGTGCTGACCGGCGCCGGCGACTTTTTCAGCGTCGGCGGTGACGTGAAGGCGATGTCCGAGCGGCCGGGCGGCGACGTGCTCGAGGAGGGCGAGGTGCACGACCCCATGATCAGCCGCCGCGGCGTCACCCGCCAGCTCGAGCTCGACAAGCCGATCATCGCGGCGATCAACGGCGATGCCATCGGCCTGGCGGCGACCCATGCGCTGCTCTGCGACATTACCGTGATGGCCGAGGATGCGCGGATCGGCGACACCCACGTCTCGCGCGTCGGCCTGGTCGCGGGCGACGGCGGCACGGTGATCTGGCCGCTGCTGGTCGGCATCAACAAGGCCAAGGAATTCTTGATCCGCGGCACGCTGCTGAAGGGCAAGGAGGCGGAGCGGATCGGGCTGGTCAACCATGTCGCGCCGCGCGCGGAGGTGTTGGCCAAGGCCCGCGAGATCGCGGTCGAACTCGCCAACGGTCCGACCTGGGCCATTCGCTGGACCAAGCTGTCGATCAACCAGATCGTCAAGGAGCGCGTGAACATGTTGCTGGAGGCCTCGATGGCGCTTGAGCAGGTGACGTTCGAGACCGCGGACCACAAGGAGGCGACGATGTCGTTCAAGGAGAAGCGCAAGCCGAGGTTCGGCCAGGCATAGCTCGGGGGGCTGGGCAATGACGGCGACCGAAGCGTCGAATGACGATGTCGCAGGGATGCTGCGCGATTCCTTGCGCGGCTTCCTTGACGAGCATTGGCGTCCGCGCGGCGCAACGGCGTCGTGCTCGCCGGACGAGGTATCGGCGATCTGGCGCAAGCTGGTCGGGCAGGGCGTCGCCGCGCTCGGCGCGGCTAGCGGCGAAGGCGGGCTCGCCGAGATTCTCGTCGTCATGGCGGAGCTCGGCCGCGCCGGGTGTCCGGCGCCGATGTGGTCTGCGGCGCTCGCCAATCTGGCGATCGCCGGATCGCAGGTTGCCGTCGTGGTGGATCTGCTGGAGCGGCTGCATTCCGGGAAGGCGATCGTCGCCTTCTCGTTCGGGGCGCTGGATCGCGATCCGGGGGCGGGCTCGATCGAGGTCACCGACCTCAAGGCAACGGGCGTGCTCCGCTTCGTCGAGGCTGCGGGAGCCGCCACGCATCTTCTGGTCGCGCTCGATCAGGCGCATCTTGCGCTGATCGACCTTGGCGGACCCTGTGTCGAATGCGTCGCGACCCGCGCGATGGGGGCATGGGGGCTCTCCGAGGTCAGGCTGAACGCAGCGCCGCTCACGTGCATTCCCGTCGGGACGGTCGATCTGGACGATCTCCGCATCAAGGGCAAGGCGGCGTTGACCGCGCGCGCTTACGGCGCGGCGCGGCGGGCGTTTGAGCTGGCCGTGGACTACGCCAGGGAGCGGCGCCAGTTCGGACAACCGATCGGCAAGTTCCAGGCGATCCAGCACAAGCTGGCCAACTGCCTGATCGCGCTCGAAGGCGTCAGGCTGGTCCTCGAGCATACCGCCAGACTGCACGATGGCGCCGACGACGACTGGCGCTACTTTGCCGATTGCGCATCGGCGTTCTCCGGCAATGCGCTGCGGCAGGTCTCGCTGGAGACCCAGCATACATTCGGTGCGATCGGCTATGCCGAGGAACACGAGGCGCCGATCCATTTCAAGCGGTTACACCTCGATACGATCGCGCTCGGCGGCGCCTCGGATGCAAAGCGCAGACTTGCCGAGCGACTGCTGGATGCGGGCGGCGCCGGGCTGCCGCAATATGACCTCGGGCCCGCCGGAAATGCGTTTCGCGAGCAGGTCCGGCGCTGGCTCGCGCAAAACTGGACCGGTGACACGAAGCAGGCGTTCGACCAGAGGCCGTTCGCCAAGCGCGAGTTCGATGCGAGCTTTGCCCAAAGTATCGGCGAGACCGGATGGATCGGCCTCGGATGGCCGGAGCAGTTCGGCGGCCAGGGACGCTCTCCGCTGGAGCAGATCGCCTTCATGGAGACGATGGAGCGGGGCGAGGCGCCGCGGATCGGCGCGGCGATCCAGGCCAACGCACTGATGATGTTCGGCACGGCAGAGCAGCAGCAAAAATATCTTCCGGAAATCCTGCGCGGCGAAGCCATGCACGGCATGGGCTACAGCGAACCGCAGGCGGGCTCGGACCTCGCGGCGCTGCGCACCAGTGCGATCAGGGATGGCGATCACTGGGTGATCAACGGCCAGAAGATCTGGACCACCACCTGGTGGGGCAAATACATGTTCCTGGCGGCGCGGACCGACAAGGACGCGAGGCCGCCGCATGCCGGCATCAGCATGTTCATCGTGCCGATGGATGCGCCGGGCATCACCATCCGTCCATCCGTCACCATGTATGACGGCACCTTTGCCAACATCTTCTACGACAACGTCCGCATTCCCGCCGAGAATTTGGTTGGCGAGGTCAATGGCGGCTGGAAGGTGCTGACCGGCGCGCTGGCCTTCGAGCGCGGGCTGGTCGGCGGCGGGATCGTCCTGAAGGTCGCGCACGCCTTTGAGCAGCTGCGCGCGCATGTGATGGCGAAACAAGGTGAGCGGTCTCTGGCCGATGACCCTATCGTCCGCGACAGGATGGCGACCCTGGCATCCGAGATCGAGATCGGTCGCCTATTAATGATGCATTGTGCCGAGCTGGCAGCCGACGGCATGACGCCGCCGGAATATGGCGCGATCAGCAAGGTGTTCTCCGGAGAGCTGATGGAGCGTTTCGGAGAGGCCGCGCTCGACATTCTCGGCATGCGCGCCGCGCTGTCCGAACAGATGCCGGGCGCGATCGACAATGGCCGCTTCGAGCAGAATTTGAGGCACTCGCTGATGTGGGTCATCAGCATCGGGACCAACGAGATTCAACGCAGCCTGATCGCGCAACGCGCGCTCGGGCTGCCGAGATAGGAGAGATCGGATGCAGAAGGATGGCGACAGGGCGCCGCTCGTCGGGGTGCGGGTGCTGGACTTTTCCATCATGGTGGCGGGGCCCTATTGCGCGCGGCTGCTCGCCGACGTCGGTGCCGAGGTGATCAAGATCGAGCCGCCGGAAGGCGACGACATGCGGCTGCGGACACCGCTGCGCGAAGGCCACAGCACCTATTTCGGTCAGCTCAATGCCGGCAAGCGCAGCCTGGCGCTCGACCTGAAGAACGCCGATGCCATCAAGCTCGTGCATCGCATGGTCGCGGAGGCGGACGTTCTTGTCGAGAATTTCCGTCCTGGAGTGATGGACCGGCTCGGCCTCGGCTATGACGCGCTCCGCGAGATCAACCCGCGCCTGATCTATTGCTCGATCTCGGGCTATGGCCAGTCCGGCCCCGCTGCCGAGCGCGCGGCCTACGCCATGATCGTGCACGCCGAAAGCGGATTCGATACCTCGCTGATGCGCTATGCCGGCGACCGGGAGCGTCCCGCGGCCGGAGCCATTTTTGTCGCCGACATCCTCGGCGGCATCTTCGGCTATTCCGCGATCCAGACCGCGATGGTCCAGCGCGAACGCACCGGGAAGGGGCAGCGCGTCGATGTGGCGTTGATGGATTGCATGCTTAACCTGCTGGTCTATGAACTCCAGGAAGCGCAGTTTCCGATCCGCTCGCCGCGTCCGACCTATGGGCCGGTGCGCACGCGCGATGGTGATATCCTGATCGCCCCGGTGACGCCGCGCAATTTTGCAGCGCTATGTGAGGTGACGGGGCAGGACGAACTGGCAAACGATCCGCGCTTTGCGACCATTCCGGCGCGTGGTGCCAACTGGACCGCCATGATGCAGGTGATCGAGCAATGGACTGAGCGCCACACCGTCGCCGAATGCATCGCGGCGCTGGATCGTGCCGGCGTTCCCTGCGCCGAGTACCGGACGCCGGGCGCGGCGCTGACCGATGCCCATCTGCGTCAACGGGGCGTATTTGGGACGGTCTCGGATGGCGCCGGCGAATTCGTCGGCGTCAATGCGCCATGGCAGATGTCCGGGGCCGATACGTCGATCGGAAGTCAAGTTCCCGGGATCGGCGCGCAGCGGGACGATGTGCTGTCGCGGATCCTCGGATTGTCGCCGGATGCAATCGCGGCGCTCGCGGTCGCGGGCACGTTCGGCAGGGCGCCGGCCTAGACAGCCGGAAGCCCAAAATCTCAGGTGTCGGACGGAGCGTCCGGCGGCGGAGCCTTCGCGATCGCGAGCAGGCATTTCAGGAAGTGCGCGCGGTCTTCCTTGCGCAAGGGAGCCAGCATGATGTTTTGCAGCTCGGCGGCGGCGGGGATGACGGCCAGAAGCGCTTCCTCTCCCTTGGCGGTGATCTGCACCTGGAGCGAGCGGCGGTCGTCCGGATTGCTCTTCTTCGAGACCAGCCGGCGCGCCACCATCCGCTTCAGCATCTCGCTGAGCGTGTTGCGGTCGCAGCTGATCCGCTCCGCCAACACCGAGGGGGTGAGCGGACCCAATTGGTACAGCGCCATCAGCACGCCGAACTGCCGTGGCGTGATGTCGCTCTGACGCGTCATGCTCTGATAGAGCCCGTCGTAGCGGGCCTCCAGCAGCCGCAGCAGAAATCCGACGCCGCCTTCAAGTTGCCAGTCGCGCGCGACGTCTGCGGCCGAACTGGTCTTCTTTGCCTTGTCGGCTGCCATGCCGTCGTTGGACTCCGATTTCACGAATCTCGCGTTAGCCCGTAGCAGCTTGGCCTGACGTGCTCAACCCTGCGGTGAACCGCGGCCCGGCTGTTCCCGCACGATGCAATCCTCTTGGGCTCTTGTCAGGCATTTGGCAATATAGTACGTATACGTATCACATGCGACGCGAAGACGTCGTTCAGGGAGGTTGCTGTTGGACCTGCACGAGCTGCTGTCGATTCCCTATCTGCTTGAGGCCGAGGCGGTCGAAACCGAGCCGGGACATTGGCGGGTTCGTCTCGCCTATCCGGAGCTTCCGGGATGCACGGCTGAGGCGGCCGTCGTCGAGGATGCGCTCAGGGCGCTCGAGCGGCGGCGCATCGAATTGATCGTCGGCCTGGTGGAGGACGGCAAGCAGCCTCCCATTCCACGCAAGCCGCTCACCGCATCCGATCCGCTTTGGACCGCTCAGGATCTCGGACTGTCTGACCGCGTCGCCGCGCTTCTCGGCGGCGTAGCGGCCCCGACTACACGCAATTGAAGGAGGCAAATCCATGCTCTCGCGCGAAGACAATGAACGCCTGGTGAGGGTCGGCAAGGGAACGCCGCTCGGCGATCTGTTTCGGCTTTACTGGATTCCCTTCCTGCCGTCGGCGGACCTCGCCAAGGATGGACAGCCGAAACGCATCCGGCTGCTCGGCGAGGATCTGGTCGCCTTCCGCGACACCGAGGGGCGGGTCGGGCTGGTTGATCAGGCGTGCCCGCATCGCGGCGCGCCGCTGATCTTCGCACGAAACGAGGATTGCGGGCTGCGCTGCGTCTATCACGGCTGGAAATTCGACGTCGCCGGCGCCGTGACGGACATGCCGGCCGAGCCGGTGCGCAGCCGCCTCAAGGAGCGGGTGCGGATCAAGGCCTATCCCTGCAAGGAGCGCAACGGAATGATCTGGACCTATATGGGTCCCGACCAGGCCGAACTTCCGCCGCTGCCGAACCTCGAATGGAATCTGGTGCCGGCCGAGCAGGTGCACATCTCGGTTCGCGTCCAGGAGTGCAATTGGCTGCAGGCAGTCGAGGGCGAGATCGACTCGGCGCACGCCCCGCTGCTGCACGGTCGGCTGGACGCCCAGGGCACGACGAGCGCCTGGATCCAGAAGCGCGACCTGCGGCCGACCTTCGAATGCATCAAGCAGGACTTCGGCATGAGCATCGCCGCGCGGCGCAATTACGATGCCAACACGCTGTACTGGCGCGTCAACCAGTTCCTGCTGCCGTTCTATACGCTGGTGCCCCCGCTGTCGCCGTTCCCGGATCTGAGCGGGCACGCCTGGGTGCCGATCGACGACGAGAACACGCTTTGCATCATGTTCTCCTATCATCCGTCGGAGCCGCTGCTGGAGAAAACGCGACAGGTCTTCGCCGAAGGCCACAAGGGCCGCGAGAGCGGCCATGCCAGCCGCCACGCGCTGGTCCAGCATCCGGTGACGGTTCCGTATGCAGGCTACTGGACCAAATACAATCCGCAGAACGGCTTTCAATTCGACTACGAGGCGCAGCGCACCACCTGGTTCTCGGGCCTGCCGGGGCTTTGGGTGCAGGACGGCGCCTGCCAGAGCGGCGTCTCGCCGATCTTCGATCGCACCAGGGAGACGCTCTGCTCGAGCGATACCGGCATCGCGATGACGCGGCGCTTCATTCTGGAAGCGCTCGGCGCCTATCGCGATCATGCGATCAAGCCGAAGGGTGTCTTGGACCCCGACGTGTTCATGGTGCGGGCGGTGTCGCTGCGGCTGCCGCCGGAGGAGTCCTGGGTCGATGTCGGCGCGCCGTTCATGCGGGCGAAGCTCGGCGCCGATTTCGGATACGAGCTGTGAGCGCATCCCGCCATGGCTGAAATGACGCAGGACGTGCTGGTCAAGCGCATCGGCTACGAGGCCGAGCGGATCAATTCCTATGAGCTGATCGCGCGGAGAGGCAGCGAGCTGGCGCCGTTCACCGCCGGCAGCCATATCGACCTGCATCTGCCGAACGGCATGATCCGGAGCTACTCGCTGGTGAACGATCAGCGCGAGCGGCACCGGTATGTGATCGCAGTCAACAAGGATGCCGAGAGCCGCGGTGGCTCCAGCTTCGTCCACGACTCCGTGAAGGTCGGGGACACCATGACGATCTCCGGGCCGCGCAACAATTTCGCGCTGGACGAAGAGGCGGAGCATTCGGTCCTGGTCGCCGGCGGCATCGGCATCACGCCATTGCTGTCGATGATCCGGCGTCTGGCGGCGCTCGGACGCCGCTGGGAGCTGTTCTACGCCGCGAGAACACGCGCCGCCGCCGCATTCCTCGACGAGCTCGACGCACCTGATCTTCGCTCCAAGATGCATCTCGATTTCGACGACGAGCGATCGGGGCATCTGTTCGACCTGCCGGCAATTGTCGGAAACGCGCCGGTGCGGGCGCATCTCTATTGCTGCGGTCCGGTGCCGATGCTCGCGGCATTCGAGGCGGCGACGGCCGGTCGGCCGTCCGATCGCGTGCACGTCGAATACTTCCAGGCGCGCGAAGCGCCCTCTACCGAAGGCGGCTTCGACGTCAAGCTGGCGCGAAGCAACCGCACGATTGCGGTCGAGCCCGGCAAGACGATCCTCGATGCGTTGCTGGATGCCGGCATCACCGCGAACTACGCCTGCACCGAGGGGGTCTGCGGCACCTGCGAGACGCGCGTGCTCGAGGGCACGCCCGATCATCGCGACCAGTTTCTGAGTAAGGAAGAGCAGGCGGCGAACACGAGCGTCATGATCTGCTGCTCGGGCGCCAAGTCCCGCACGCTCGTGCTCGATCTCTAGGATAACAACATACGACGGGTGGAAATAATGAAGTGTCTTTCGCATATTGCCGGAGTGGCTCTGCTGGCCGTTTGCGCCAGCTCGCCCGCGTCGGCTGATGCTGCGCGCTCCCTCAAGATCGGCGTGCTCAACGACGCGTCGGGCCCTTACTCGGACAATGCCGGTGAAGGTTCGGTGACGGCGGCCAGGATGGCTGCCGAGGATTTCATGCGGCTTCATCCGGATTTCAAGGTCGAGATCGTCTCGGCCGACCACCAGAACAAGGCGGATGTCGGCGCGGCAATCGCGCGCCGCTGGATCGATCAGGAGAAGGTCGACGCGGTTGCCGACGTGCCGAACTCGGCTGTCGGGCTTGCCGTCAACGAAGTCGTGCGCGGCAGCAAGGCGGCGCTGATTGCATCGAGTGCGGCGTCCTCCGACCTGACCGGGAAATACTGCTCGCCCAACACGATCCAGTGGACGTTCGACACCTGGGCGGCCTCGCACACGATCGGCGCCTACCTCGTGCGTCACGGCGGCAAGAAATGGTACTTCATCGCGACCGACAATGCGCTCGGCAAGTCGATGGTGCGCGACGGCACGGCGGTGATCGGCGCCGGCGGCGGCACCGTTCTCGGGTCGGTCAATGTGCCGATCAACAATGCGGACTATGCGTCGTTCATCCTGCAGGCCGAGAGCTCCGGCGCCGACGTGATCGCGTTCGCGACCGCCGGCGGCGACACGGTCAGCCTGATCAAGCAATCCGCCGAGTTCGGGCTGAAGCAGAGCGGACGCACCTTCGCGGCGCTGTTGACAACCACCAACGATGTCGAGTCCAGCGGACTTGCGGTCGGCGAGGGGCTGATCATCACCCAGCCGTTCTACTCGGACCTCAACGAGGCCAGCCGCGCCTGGTCGGCCAGGTTCAGCGCACGTCAGCACGGGCAATCGCCGACCGCCTTCCACGCCGGCGTCTACTCCTCCGTGCTTGCCTATCTCAACGCAGCGCTGGCGGCAGCAACGAATGACGCGCCGGCCGTGATCCGGAAGTTGAAGGAGAAGCCGATCGACGACGCCTTGTTTGGGCCGGTCGTGGTGCGCGCGGACGGCCGCGCCATTCACAATATGTATATCTTCAAAGTGAAGCGCCCGAATGCGTCGAAGAGCAAGTGGGACCTGCTGGAGCAGGTCGGCGTGCTCACAGGGCCGGAGGCGTTTCGGCCGCTCGACCAGGGCGGATGCTCGCTCGTCGAGCCGCCGAAGAGCAATTGACGACGACGGCAGCGACACTCGGATCAACCCTTCCCAAACTAACGGATGCCCTGATGCTGGATCAGCTTGAAGCCGACTTCCCCGAGCACACGCCGCGCCCCGTCGATGCGCCAAGAGCGCTCGAGGGAGTCCGGGTGATCGATTTCTCGCATTTCATCGCGGGACCGTTTGCGACCATGATCCTCGCCGACATGGGCGCCGAGGTGATCAAGATCGAAGCGCCGGGCCGCGGTGACGATTTGCGCCGCTATCCCCCGGTGCATCCCGATCTCAGGCACGGTGCGCCGTTCCTCTGGACCAACCGCAACAAGCGCAGCGTCGCCCTCGATCTCAAATCGCCTGAGGGCCTCAAGGTCGCGCGCGAGCTGATCGCGACGGCGGACGTCGTCGTCGAGAATTTTTCGGCTGATGTGATGGCACGGCTGGGGCTCGACTATCAGAGCTGCCGCAAGATCAAACCCGAGATCATCTATTGCGCGGTGTCGGCCTATGGCCGCGACGGAGCGTTTTCGGACCGGCTTGGCTTCGATCCGATCGCGCAGGTCGAGAGCGGCTTCGTGTCGATGAATGGCTATGCCGACCGGGAGGGCGTGCGCGCATTGTCGCCGGTGATGGATATCAGCACCGCGATGATGGCAAGCAATGCGATCCTCGGCGCGCTGTTCGCGCGGGAGCGCAGCGGACAGGGCCAGGCCATCGAGGTATCGTTGTTCGAGAATGCCGTCCTGATGACTGGCTATGCGACCATGCAGTCGTTGTTCAGCGGCGCCGATCCGAAGCGAAGCGGCAACACCAGCCCGGACACCTGTCCGTCGGGTGTGTTCCTGGCGAGCGATTGCGCCTTCTATATCAACTGCGGCAACGACAAGATTTTCCAACGCCTGATGGCGCAGGTTGTCGAGCGTGAGGATCTCGCGGCGGCTGAGATCTATGCAACCGGCCCCGATCGAATCCGTCGGCGCGGGGAGTTGTTCGCGATCCTTGGCGATGCCTTTGCGCAGCAGCCCTGGTCGCACTGGCAATCGCGGATGCGGGCGGCGGGGGTGCCCTGCGGTCAGGTGCGCACCGTCGGCGAGGCGATCCGTTCCCCGGAGGCAAGGGAGCGCGGGATCGTCACCCGGATCCCTCACGAGACGGTGGGTTGGGTGCCGAACGTGAACCTGCCGATCCGCTATTCGCGGACGCCGATCGCTGATCCCGTCGCGGCACCGGCCGTCGGGCAGCACACCGAAAATGTCCTGCGCGAGCTGCTCGGCTACGATGAGGTGGAGATCGCGCGGCTTGCCGCAGGCGGGGCCTTCGGCAGCCAGCCCGCGCGACAGGAGGCCAAGCCGTGACGGCGCGCGCGCGAGACGAGCGGACGCTGCGGGGCCGTGTGGCTGTGATCGGGATCGGTGAAACGGATTATTATCGCCACGGCGCTTCTCCCGATCCGGAATTCAAGCTCGCGCTGAAAGCCATTCTGGCGGCGTGCGAGGATGCCGGGCTCGATCCGCGCGAGATCGACGGGTTCTCGTCTTACAGCGACGATCGCAGCGAGGCCTCGCGGCTGGCCGCGGCGCTGGGGACGCATCGATTGCGTTCCGCGACCATGCAATGGGGCGGAGGCGGCGGCGGTTGCTGTGCTGCGGTTGCCAACGCGGCAGCCTCGATCGTCGCGGGCCTCGCCGATTGTGTCGTGGTGTTCCGCTCATTGGCGCAGGGCCAACATGGCCGGTTCGGACAGGCGGGCGGGATCCACACGGTTTCGGGCGAGCGGTCCTACCTGATGCCTTATGGTGTGCTGGCGCCGCCGCAGCGCTTTGCCATGCGGGTGCAGCGCTACATGCACGAGCACGGCGTGCGGCAAGAGGCGTTGCGCGCGATTGCGCTCGCCTCCTATCACCATGCCCAGGCCAACCCGCGCGCTGTGATGCACGGCAAGCCGCTGGACGTCGAGAAATACGATGCCTCGCGCTGGATCGTGGAGCCGTTCCATCTCTACGATTGCTGCATGGAAAATGACGGCGCGGCGGCATTGCTGCTGGTATCGGCAGAGCGCGCCAGAGAATTCCGGCACAAGCCGGCCTATCTGCTCGGTGCCGCCTTTGGATCCGGACATCGCGCCGCAGCGACGGCGCACAACGCGCCGCTCTACGCCACGGCGAGTTTCGACACCGTCGCGCCCGATCTCTATCGGATGGCCGGAGTGGGGCCGTCCGATGTCGGCGTGGTCCAGGCGTATGAGAATTTCACCGGCGGTGTCGTTATGGCGCTGGCGGAGCACGGCTTCTTCAAGCCGGAGGAGGCCAACGACTTCCTGACATTCGAGAACCTGATCGCGCCGTCCGGGCGGCTGCCGCTCAACACCAGCGGCGGCAACCTCGCCGAATGCTACATGCACGGTTTTGAGCTCGTGCTGGAAGCGGTTCGCCAGGTGCGCGGCACCTCGCCGAGCCAGGCTCGACGCAGCGAGGTCGCAATGGTCATCGGAGGTCCGATGGTCTCTCCCGCGAGCAACCTCATCTTGGGTTCGGAGGCCACCTTATGAGCAAGCCGAGCGCGCGCTATCTCCCGGCAGGCCTGCCGATCCCGGTTGCAGAACCTGACGGCCTCTCCGCGCCTTATTGGGAAGGATTGCGTCAGGGCAAGCTGCTGGTGCAACGCTGCGGCCGCTGCGACACGTGGCAGTTTGGACCTGAATGGCTCTGCCACCGCTGCCACGCCTTCGACCCGGTCTGGACTGAGGTCACGCCGCGCGGCCGGATCTTCAGCTGGGAGCGCGTGTGGCATCCGTCGCATGCGGCGCTGAAAGGGCATGGACCTTACATCGCGGTGCTTGTCGAACTGCCGCATGCCGGCGGCATTCGCATGGTCGGCAATCTGCTCGGCGATCCCGAGCAGGCGGTTGTAATCGGCACAGATGTCGAAGGGATCTTCGAGCATCACCCGGAGTCGAACCCGCCTTACTCCCTGCTGCAATGGCGCCGGGCATAGGTTTCTTCGGAGTTACTATCCATCCCTGCGCTCGATACGGGCAATCGATCGCGCGTCTACCGGAGATAGATGGCCCGTGGATCGCTGCACCTGTGATCCGTCGCGGGTGACATCCGGTTTGCCTGGTTTCGCGTCAACTCGCTGACAGGATGAGCTTCGTGGGTCCTTGTCTCGCGGCAGATGACATGCAATCTTCCGCCCCCGGCAATGCTGTTCGAGAGCAACAAGAACAATAATCCCTCTCGTCCCTCCAATTCTGTCGAGGGCCTGACCATGTCGAACCTTACCCAAACGACGTCCGCTCCGTGGCGGATAGGAGTGCTGTTCTCGCGCACCGGCTTCATGTCGGTGATCGAGGAGACCCAGTATCAGGGCACGCAGCTTGCGATCGAGGAGGTGAACGAAGGAGGGGGGGTGTGCGGCCGCGAGCTGGTTCCCGTCGCCTACGACCCCGGCTCGGACTCGGCCGCCTATGGCCACTACGCCAAACGGTTGATGGTGGAGGATCAGGTCAGCACTATATTCGGCTGCTACACCTCGTCGAGCCGCAAGGCGGTGCTGCCGGTGGTCGAACGGCTGAATGGCCTGCTTTGGTATCCGACGCTCTATGAGGGTTTCGAGGCGTCGCCGAACGTCATCTACACCGGCGCCTCGCCGAATCAGAACAGCCTCGCGCTGTGCCGCTATCTGATGGATACGTTCGGAACACGGTTCTATTTCGTGGGATCGGACTATATCTATCCGCGCGAGTCGAACCGGGTGATGCGCGAACTGCTGAAGAGCAATGGCGGCTCGGTCGTGGGCGAGCGCTACGTCAATGTCTACGCGCGCTGGCAGGACTTTGTCCCGATCATCCAGGACATCAAGCGGGTCAGGCCCGACGTGATCTTCTCGACCGTCGTGGGGGAGGGCACGGTCTTCCTCTATCAGGCCTACGCGAATGTCGGGCTCGATCCAAAGCAAGTGCCGATCGCCAGCCTGACCACGACGGAAGCCGAAATTGCCGCCATGGGTTTCGACGTCGGTGAAGGACACGTCACCGCGGCATCCTATTTCCAGGGCGTCGAGGGCAGCGCCAACAGCGCGTTTGTGCAGCGCTTCAAGAAGCGGTTCGGCGCCGATATCTCGACCAACATGTGCGCAGAGGCGTCCTATTTCCAGCTGCATCTGTTTGCAAAGGCGCTCGAGCAGGTCAATTCGCTCGACACGGAAGTGCTCCGCTCGATGGTGTTCGGCACCAGCTTTGATGCACCGCAAGGTGCCGTCACCGTCAACCCGATGTCGGGCCACACCGATCTGTGGACGCGCATCGGACGCGCCAACCGCCAGGGACAGTTCGATGTGGTCAGCCAGTCGAAGGAGCCGGTGCATGCGGATCCGTTCCTGATCGGGTATGGTCGTGCAACGCAAACAGGAAGCGTCCAATGAACGAGCAGTCGCGTAAGCCGCAGCTGAGCCGAGACGTCGGCGGACGCAAGACCATGGTTCAGGAACTTGCCGATCTGTCGGCCGTCGTGGTCGCGCCGGTCGACGATCAGGTCGGCATGTTGCTCCGCGAATTACAGCGATTCAGGATGCGGGTGCGCCAGGTCTGGCCGATGCCGGAGAGCGTGCCGGCCGATGCCGACGTGGTGTACTGCGAATATTCACCGGATCTGGCGCGGCGCCTGCCGTGGATTCCCGGCGATGCGCGTTCCGCGCTGGTCGTGATCCTGCCGGCGACGGAAGCTGTTCACGCCGATGCGCTGTGTCACGCAACGCCCAACGCCGTTCTGCCGCGGCCGTTCACGCAGAACGCTGTGTTGTCCAGCCTCGTGCTGGCGCGCAGCCAGTTCAGTTACGAACGGCGGCTTCGCAGCAAGATCGAGAAGCTCGACGACAATCTGCGCTCGATGCGCACGGTGGAACGCGCCAAGGCCATCCTGATGGCGACGCGCCAGATGCCGGAAACCGAAGCCTATGGATTCATCAGACGACAGGCGATGGATCGTCGCGTGTCGGCAAGTGCAGTCGCCGCGGCGATTGTTGACTCGTTCGAACTGCTTGGCTACGATCATCAACAGTAAGCCCCAATAGCGGGGCCGGCGGCGACAGCGCCGCCTTCGACACAACCGGCAACAAAGCCCTCCCAATGCTCGCGTAAGCGCGCATCGGGAGGGCTTTTTGTTTTTTCAGTCCTGAAGGGAGCTAGGGATGAGCATTTCACGGCGGACTTTGCTGAGGAATACCGCGGCGCTTGGCGCGTTTGCCGGCGCCGGACTGCCGCATATCTGGATCAAGAACGCCGACCTCGCGCACGCCGCGGGCGGCGAGATCAAGGTCGGCGTGCTGTTCTCGCTGACGGGAACCACCGCGATCATCGAGGAATCGCTCAACAAGGCGACGCTGCTTGCGATCGAGGAGATCAACGCCGCCGGCGGCATCAAGGGCAGCAAGATCGTTCCGATCGTCGAGGATCCCGCGTCGGATCCGGCGACCTTCTCGGAGAAGGCGCGCAAGCTCGTCGTCGGCGACAAATGCGTCAGCGTGTTCGGCTCCTATACGTCGGCGAGCCGCAAGGCGGTGCTTCCGGTCTTCGAGCGGCAGAACAATCTCTATTGGTATCCGACGCTCTATGAGGGCCGCGAGTGCTCGAAGAACGTCATCTACACCGGCGCGGTGCCGAACCAGCAGCAGGACGAGTTCGTGCCCTGGCTGGTCAAGAAGTTCGGCAAGAAGTTCTATCTGATCGGCTCCAACTACATCTATCCGAAGGAAGAGAACAACTATTGCAAGAAGCTGCTCGAGAAGCTCGGCGGCGAGGTCGTGGCGGAAGAATATGTGCCGCTCGGCCATTCCGAATTCTCTTCCGTCATCAACAAGATCCGCTCGACGCAGCCGAACGTGATCTTCTCCACCGTGGTCGGCGATTCCGTGGTCGCGCTGCATCGTCAGTACAAGGCGGCCGGTCTCGATCCCGAGAAGATGCCGATGGCGAGCCTGACGACCTCCGAGAACGAGGTCGCGGCGATGGGCGGAGAGGCTGCCGCCGGTCACTTCACCTCGGCGCCGTACTTCATGGTGCACAAGTCGCCTGAGAACGAGAAATTCGTCGAGGCCTACAAGAAGCGCTGGGGCGCCGACAAGGTGACGCATTTCGTCTCTGAGGCCTGCTACTTCCAGACCTATCTGTTCAAGCAGGCGGTCGAGAAGCTGGCAACCAGCGACCTCACGCCGCCGAACATCCGCGACGCGGTCAAGGGCCAGGAAGTGATCGCGCCGCAGGGCAAGGTCCGGATCGAGCCGGAGAACCTGCACACCTGGCTATGGCCCAAGATCGCGCAGGCGAAGTCGAACGGCCAGTTCGAGATCCTCGTCGAGGCCAAGGAGTGGCTGAAGCCGGTGCCGTACGCGGCCTATCCCGGGCAGTCCTGCACCGAAAAGGGCCTGGTCGAGAAGAGCTGACGGGGGCTGACGACGGCCGTCGGCGTGCGGCGCCGGCGGCCAGCGTCCGGCAACAGATGCAACCTCTCGCGCCAGCGAGGGGAGGGCGCATCAACCGAACACACTGAAAGCGGATCCCGACGTGGACCAATTCATCGAACAAATCGTCACAGGCCTCAGCATCGGGTCGATTCTGCTGCTGGTCGCGCTGGGACTGTCGATCATCTACGGCTCGATGGGCATCATCAATCTCGCCCACGGCGAGTTCGTGATGCTCGGCGCTTACGCCGCCTGGGTGTTCCACACCTATCTCGGGCTCGGCCTGCTGGCGAGCCTCGTACCGATCTTCCTGGTGGTTGCCGCGTTCGGCTGGGTCATCGAGCGCTACGTCCTGAGCCTGCTCAACAACCGGCCGCTCGACACAATCCTCGCCACCTGGGGTGTCGGCATCATGCTGCAGCAGGCGGTGCGGCTGATGGTCGGCAGCGAACTCCGCTATGTGCAGCTGCCGCCGGCGCTGGCCGACAGCATGGACGTGTTCGGCATCCCGATATCGTCGTACCGGGTGTTCCTGTTCGTCGTGTCGATCGCGCTGTTCGGGGCGACCTGGTTGCTCATGAACCGCACCCCGGTCGGGATGAAGCTGCGGGCCATCATCCAGGACCGGTCGGTCGCCGCCTCGTTCGGCATCAATGCCAAGCGGGTCTATGCGCTGACCTTCGCCTACGGCGCGGGCCTTGCCGGACTTGCCGGCGCGCTGGTGTCGCCGCTCAAGAGCGTGTCGCCGGATATGGGCACCGGCTACGTGGTCGACGCCTTCATGGTGGTGGTGCTCGGCGGCGTGCAGAGCCTCGCCGGCACCGTGGCGAGTGCCTTCATCCTCGGGGAGCTCTCCGGCGGCATCGCCTTCCTGCAGAACGACACGGTGGCCAAGACGATCGTGCTGCTCGCTATCGTCGTCCTCATCCGTTTCCGCCCCGAGGGGCTTTTCACCGCACGCGTGCGGGCCTGAGACAGATCGCTCATCTATGCCGTCGAATATTTCCAACTCCAGCGGATTGCAGCGCCTGATCGCGCAACTTGCGCCGTTGCTGATGGTTTCCGCGCTGGTGTTCGCGCTCCCGGTGCTGCTCAACAATGACTTCCTGCTCAACAAGGTCGCGCGCTATCTCGTGCTGGGCATCCTCACGATATCGCTCGGGCTGTCCTGGGGCTTCGGCGGCATCCTGAATCTCGGCCAGGCGATGAGCTTCGGGCTCGGCTCCTACGCCATGGCGATGGCGCTGAAGCTCAAGACCGTGCCGGTGCATACGGGGGCCAGCGGACTGCCGGACTTCATGGTCTGGAACAATGTCCAGCATTTGCCCTGGTTCTGGGAGCCGTTCCGGTCGCTCAGCTTCGCCATCGCCGCGGGCCTGCTCGTGCCGGCGCTGGTTGCGGCGGCACTCGGCTGGTTCATGTTCCGAGGACGGGTCACCGGCGTCTACGTTTCGATCATCACGCTCGCCACCATGGTGGTGATCAATCTCGTGATCATCGACCAGCAGAGCTACACCGGCGGCTTCAACGGCATCACCGATCTCGCCCAGCTCGAGCTGTTCGGCGTCGCGTTCGATGCCTATGGCCGCGCGACCTACTATCTCGTTGCCGGATGTGTGCTGCTCAGTCTGCTGGTTGCCTTTGCCTTCACCAAGTCAAGGGCCGGCCTGATCGTGCAGGCGATCCGCGACCACGAGAGTAGGGTGCGCTACTTCGGCTACGACGTCGCGCTCTACCAGATCTTCGTGTTCGCGCTGTCGGCTGCGATCGCAGGTCTCGCCGGCATGCTCTACACGATCGTGATGGAGTTTGCCTCGCCGACCTTCCTCGGCGTGCAGCTCTCGCTCTCGGTCGTGGTGTGGTGCGCCGTCGGCGGCAGGCAAAGCCTGGTCGGGGCATTCCTCGGCGCGGTGCTGGTCGCGGGCATGCAGGGCGCGCTGTCGGAATCCGCGGCGTTCCTCGAAACCTGGACGCTGGTGATGGGCGCGCTGTTCGTGCTCGTGGTGCTGTTCCTGCCCAAGGGGCTCGCCGGCCTCGCGCAGGCCATTTGGCGCTGGGTTGCCCAGCGCAGACAGGCCACCAGCGGCGCGGTTGCACGGGGTGTCAGCCAGACGGAGGGCAGCACATGAGCTCCCATCTCGATCTCCGCGACGTCTCGGTCAGCTTCAACGGTTTCAAGGCGCTCAATTCGCTCAACATGAGCGTCGGCAAGGGCGAGCTACGCTGCCTGATCGGGCCGAACGGCGCCGGCAAGACCACGGCGCTGGACATCATCTGCGGCAAGGTGAAGCCCAGCGCAGGCACCGTCAGCTTTGACGGCACCGCGCTGCAGGATCTCGAGGAATACGAGATCGCCCGCGCCGGTGTCGGCCGCAAGTTCCAGGTGCCGAGCGTCTTCCGCGAGCTCTCGGTCAGCGACAATCTCGAAGTGGCGCGGGCGCGCCGCACCTCCGTGTTCGGCAATCTGCGCTGGAGTATCGGCAATGCTGGGCGCGACGACATCGAGCGTCTTGCCGAGCTGGTCGGACTCACCGAGCAGCTCGACCGGCCGGCCGCCTATTTGTCGCACGGCCAGACCCAGTGGCTGGAGATCGGCATGCTGGTCGCCCAGGACGCCGAGCTGATCCTGATGGATGAGCCGACCGCGGGCATGACGGCGCAGGAAACCCGCAAGACCGCCGAACTGTTCGCACGGCTGAAGGGCAAGCACACGCTGATCGTGGTCGAGCACGACATGGGCTTCGTCAAGGCGATCGGCGACATCATCTCGGTGATGCATATGGGCCAGATGCTGGCCGAGGGCACCGCAGCGGAGGTGGAGGCGCATCCCGAAGTGCGCCGCGCCTATCTCGGATCGGGAGGCATCAGCCATGCTTGAGCTGACCGACGTCGACGCTTTCTATGGCAACAGCCGCGCCCTGCAAGGCATCAATCTGATGGTGGGCAACGGCGAGTTCCTGTCGGTGCTCGGCCGCAACGGCGTCGGCAAGACCACGCTGATGCGCAGCATCCTCGGCCTGATGGACCGGTGCACCGGACGCCTGTCGCTCGACGGCGCCGACATCTCGCCGCTGCGGACCCATCAGCGCGCCAAGGCCGGCATCGCCTACGTGCCGCAGGGCCGCGGCATCCTGCCGCGCTTCACCGTGCGGGAGAATTTGACGCTCGGAACCTTCGCGGCGAAATCGGCCAACGGCATCGAGGAATGGGTGCTCGAGCTGTTTCCGGTGCTCAAGGATTTTCTCAATCGCTACGGCGGCAATCTCTCCGGCGGTCAGCAGCAGCAACTTGCGATCGCACGTGCGCTGCTTGCCCAGCCCAAGGTCATCCTGCTGGACGAGCCGACCGAGGGCATCCAGCCGAACATCGTCGAGCAGATCGAGGACGTGATCGTCAAACTCAATCGCGAGCGCGGAATCACGGTGGTGCTGGTCGAACAGAATGTCGCGTTCGCGCGGCGCGCGTCCCACCGCTTCGCGTTGCTCGAAAAGGGACGCGTCGTCGCCAAGGGCGCGATCGGTGAGCTCACCGATGATCTCATCCAGCTACACATGGCCGTGTAGCGGGAATTATCGTTCAGAAAGGGAGTCGAGACATGTTGCATGGAGATATATCGAGCAGCAAGGACACGGTCGGCGTTGCCGTGGTCAATTACAAGATGCCGCGTCTGCACACCAAGGCCGAGGTGCTGGATAACGCGCGCAACATCGCCAAGATGGTCGAGGGCATGAAGCTCGGTCTGCCGGGCATGGACCTCGTGATCTTCCCGGAATACTCGACCCACGGCATCATGTACGACTCCAAGGAGATGTACGAGACGGCTTCGTCAGTGCCGGGCGAGGAAACCCGCATCTTCGCCGATGCCTGCCGCAAGGCGAAGGTCTGGGGCGTGTTTTCGCTGACCGGCGAACGCCATGAGGAGCATCCCAACAAGGCGCCGTACAACACGCTGATCCTGATGAACGACAAGGGCGAGATCGTCCAGAAGTATCGCAAGATCATGCCGTGGGTGCCGATCGAAGGGTGGTATCCCGGCGACTGCACCTATGTCTCGGAGGGACCGAAGGGCCTGAAGATCAGCCTGATCATCTGCGACGACGGCAACTATCCGGAGATCTGGCGTGACTGCGCGATGCGCGGCGCCGAGCTGATCGTCCGCTGCCAGGGCTACATGTATCCGGCCAAGGAGCAGCAGATCCAGATCTCGAAATCGATGGCCTGGGCCAACAACTGCTACGTTGCGGTCGCCAACGCCTCCGGCTTCGACGGCGTGTATTCCTACTTCGGCCATTCCGCGCTCATCGGCTTCGACGGCCGGACGCTCGGCGAGTGCGGCACCGAGGAGAACGGCATCCAGTACGCCCAGCTCTCGGTGTCGCTGATCCGCGATGCCCGCCGCAACATGCAGTCGCAGAACCATCTCTTCAAGCTGATGCACCGCGGCTATACCGGCCTGATCAACTCCGGAGAGGGCGATCGCGGCCACGCGGTCTGTCCGTACACCTTCTACAAGAACTGGATCACGGACCCCGAAGGTACGCGGGAGATGGTTGAAGCCATGACCCGTCCGACTGTCGGGACCGACGAGTGTCCGATCGAGGGCATTCCGAACCAGAAAGTCGCGCATCGTTGATTGGAAAAGCCGAGCTGTGCCGGCGCGATCATTCGCGCCGGCGCGGTTCTGAAACTGTTGCAGCGGGAAACGGGGGTTACCATGAGCAGCGAAGCAAATAGCGGACTGGTGCACCAGACCGAGGGGCAGATCGACGACCTTCTCGGTCACGAGTTCGAGCACGAGCCGGTGCCGATCAGCGCCCGGCGCAGCGCCTTCTCGGTCACCATGGTGTGGCTGGGCTTTCCGATGATCATCACCGGCGCAATGACGGGATCGCTGCTGGTGCTGGGCATGGGCTTCAAGAATGCTTTGGTGGCCATGATCGTCGGCAATCTGATCATGTTCGCCTATGTGGGCGCGCTCGGCCTGATCGGCACCAGGCGCGGCATGAACTTCGCGCTGATCGCGAGCATCGTGTTCGGAAAGAAGGGCTATGTGCTGGCGTCGGGCCTGCTGTCGACCTTGCTGCTCGGCTGGTATGCGGTGCAGACCGGCATCACCGGCGCATTGATCTCCTCGACCTACGGCCTCAATTATGTGGCGATGACCATCGTCGCAGGCGTGCTCTATATCGGCATCACCTTCGTCGGCGTGAAGGGATTGCACTATATCGGGCTGGCGTCGGTTCCGTTGTTTGTCGTCCTCGGACTTTGGGTCGCGGCCGATGCGGCGTCGACCACGACGGCAGCGGCGATCTTCAGTTATGCCGGCAATAATGGCGTAGCCAGCATGTCGATGGGCGTCGGTCTCACGGTGGTGCTCGCGCTATTCATCGACGCCGGCACAGTGACGGCGGACTTCAACCGCTGGGCGCCGAGTCCGCGCGCGTCCCTGTTCGCCACGTTCAGCGCATTTCCGTTCGCCAATCTGGTGGCGATGCTGGTCGGCGGCGTGATGACGGCCGCGCTTGCGGTGCCGAACGCCAACCCGTTCGGTGTCGACAACATGTTCGGCTACATGAACGGCAAGCAGCTCACCTGGCTCAGCATTCTCGCGTTCGTCTTCCTCTACGCCAATCTCGGATCGGTCTGCTCGCACTGCCTGTACAATGCGGCCACCGGCTGGTCGCGTATCCTCGGGACCAACATGCGGCTGATGGCCGTGATCCTCGGCGCCATCGGCATCATCGTTGCCGCGGGGAATGTCTGGGCGTTCTTCATCCAGTGGCTGTCGCTGCTCGGCATCCTCGTGCCGCCGATCGGCGCGATCATCCTGGTCGATCAGTACCTGTTGCGGACCGGGGCGCGTGCGGACGTGGACTGGCGCGCGAAGCCCTTCATTGCCTGGGGCATCGGGTCGCTGTGCGCATTTGCGGTTGAAAATCTGATGCCGGGGCTGTCCACTGCGATATCAGCCGCGCTGGTCGCCGGCATCGTGTACGGGGCGATCGCGCGGGTGGAATCTTCCACCGAAAAGGTGGCGCGGCCCGCTTAAGCGACAAGCTCGATCAAGCAAGAAGGATACATCAATGAGCGTCGACTATCAGATCTATGATCTCGGCAATCTGGCCTTGCAGCGCGGCGCGACCCTCCGCGACTGCAAGCTCGCCTACAAGACGTTTGGCCAGCTCAACGCGGCCAAGGACAACGTGATCGTCTATCCGACCTGGTACTCCGGCCAGCACACCGACAATGAATGGCTGATCGGGCCGGGCATGGCGCTCGATCCGGCGAAGTACTTCATCATCATTCCAAATATGCTGGGCAACGGCCTGTCGTCGTCGCCGAGCAATACGCCGGAGCCTTACAACGGGCCGCGTTTTCCGCAGGTGACGGCCTATGACAATGTCCGCGCCCAGCACCGGCTGGTGACCGAGAAGTTCGGCATCAAGCACATCCGTCTGGTGGTCGGCTGGTCGATGGGCGCGTTGCAGACGTTCCATTGGGGCGCGCTCTATCCCGATATGATGGATCTGCTGGCGCCGTTCTGCGGCTCTGCGAAATGCTCGCGTCACAACTACGTGTTCCTCGAGGGCGTGAAGGCCGCGCTCACGGCGGATGCGGCGTGGAAGGAGGGCTGGTACACCGACAAGCCGGCCCGCGGCCTGCGCGCCGCCGCGCGGGTCTATGCCGGTTGGGGCTTTTCGCAGGCCTTCTACCGCGAGCAGCTCGACATCAACACGATGGGCTATTCGTCGCTGGAGGATTTCCTAGTGGCGTTCTGGGAGGGCTTCTTCCTGCCGAAGGATCCCAACAACCTGCTCACCATGCTGTGGACCTGGCAGAATGGCGACATCAGTGCCAACGAGATCTACAACGGCGACTTCAAGGCTGCGCTGAAGGCGATCAAGGCCAAGGCCTACGTCATGCCGGGGCAGACCGATCTCTACTTCCCGCCTGAAGACAGCGAGAACGAGGTCGCGAACATGCCGAACGCCAAGTTCGTGCCGGTGCCGTCGATCTGGGGACATTTCGCGGGCGGGCCGGGGACCAATCCGGTCGATGTCGCCTTCATCGATAGCAAGCTCAAGGAACTGCTCGCATCGTGAGTTCAATCGGTTGCGAACGGCTGCCTGCGCGATCATGGGAGGCGTGAGCTTGTCCAATCCCGCTTTGCTGCTCGACCAGTACCGCATCCGCCAGGAGCCGTATTACCGGCCGGTCAAGGATGAGGTCGAACTGTTCGGCGCAGCCTATGCCAACCGCATGCCGGTGATGCTGAAAGGTCCGACCGGCTGCGGCAAGACTCGCTTCATCGAATACATGGCCTGGCGGCTCGGCCGGCCGCTCATCACGGTCGCCTGTCACGAGGACATGACGGCGGCGGATCTGGTGGGGCGGTGGCTGCTCGATGCGGAGGGTACGGTGTGGAGCGACGGCCCGCTGACGACGGCCGTGCGTCTCGGCGCGATCTGCTACCTCGACGAGATCGTCGAGGCGCGTCAGGACACGACGGTCGTGATCCATCCCCTGACCGACGATCGTCGTGTGCTGCCGCTGGAAAAGCGTGGCGAGCTGATCCACGCGCATTCCGATTTCCAGCTCGTGATTTCCTACAATCCGGGCTACCAGAGCGCGATCAAGGACCTCAAGGAATCCACCAAGCAGCGTTTTGCGGCGCTGGATTTCGGGTATCCCGACCGGCCGGTCGAAACCGAGGTGGTGTCGCGCGAGGCCGGCATCGAGCCCAATCTCGCCGATCTCCTGGTGAAGATCGCCCAGCACAGCCGCAATTTGAAGGGCCAGGGTCTCGACGAAGGCGCTTCGACCCGGATGCTGGTCAATGCCGGCCGCTTGATCGGATGCGGCATCAGCCTCGAAAAGGCCTGCGAGACCACGATCGTCGTTCCCTTGACCGATGATGCGGACACCAGGAACACCTTGCGTGACGTGATTTCGGCCTCTGCGTAAACGGAAACTCGGCGGTGGCGGTCGCGCAAATCAGTTCGCTCGATGGCTTCCGGTCCGGGCGCCGGCTTGCGGCGCTGCTGCGCGGCCACGATGAGATCGCCGTGGCGGTGCAGGCGGCGCGGGCCGCCTTGCACCGGATGGGGGCGTTCGATCGTCTGGCGGCCTGGGACGAGGCGGTGCACGACCTGTTCGAGGCCAACCTCGGCCAGGCGGTGGTTCTGGGCTTTCTAAAGCTATCGGAGCAATGGCCGGCGCTGCGATCGACCGATGACCTGATCGCGATCGGACGCGCCGCAGGCGATATCGGCCGCAGCGCCGGAAGCCGCGCTGCCCATGCCTTGCTGACCGAATTGTCCAAAGTGCTGCCGCGGCTTGCGAGTGCCGGAGAACTCACGGTGGTTCTTGCCGCGCTCGGCCAACTCGCAGATGCAGGCCCGGAATCGGTGGGCCTTGCGCTCGGCCGGCTGGAGCCGCTGCTCGCGCACGCCGGGGCCGACGATTTTTCCGCCTGGGTTTCGGCCGGCTTGCGCGCAAGCGGCGGCCGCGCATCGCGCCGGCGCGCCTATTTCGCGCTCGACGATCCGCTCTCGGCGCGGCTGTTCGCGGTCGGCCGGACCGGCGATGATTTTGCTCGCCTGGAAAAGCGCCTCGCCGCAACCACGCTCGCCCTCTGGAACAGGAAGCCGCGTTTCCGCAAGCTTGCGGTTGCGCCGACGCCGGTGCCACGGCGCGCCTCGCTCGCCGCCGGCCTGATCGGGCTCCCGGAGACCTTTCCCGGCTTCGCGGGCGAGGCGGCGGACACCATCTATCTCGCCGCGGTCGCGCATGCCGGCGCGCATCTGGTGCACTCCACCCTCCGCTTTCCTGTCGGGCGGCTGAAGGCGCTGCAGATCGCGCTGGTCTCGCTGATCGAGGATGCCCGGGTCGAGACGCTGGCGCTTCGCGAGATGCCCGGGCTGCGCCGGCTCTGGTTGCCATTCCACAGTGCGACGCCAACCGGCCAGGCAACCGCCGCCGGACTGATGATGCGGCTCGCGCGGGCGCTGATCGATCCGGACTATCAGGATCCGGATGCGTGGGTGACCAAGGGGCGCGCACTGTTTGCCGATGCCGCCGACCGCTGGATTGATCCGGCCGTCAGCCGCGAGATCGGCGGGCTGCTCGGCAACGACATCGGGCAGATGCGGCTGCAGTTCAATGCCAGGAGCTACGTCGTCGAGCCGGCCTATCGCGATGACAATCTGGCGCTGTGGGATTTTGGCGATCAGCCGGACAGCCCGGCCGAGACGATCGAACTTGCGGTCGATTCGGTGCGGATCGAGCGCCGCGACGACGTCGATGGGCAGTCCACCGACAACGACGCAAGGCCCGACGAGACGCTGCGCGCGAAGGCCGCAGCGGTGACCCTGCTGGACGGATTTCCGGTCGCAACCTACCCGGAATGGGACTATGCGACGCGCACCGAGCGCGCGGACTGGACCACGATCCTGGAGGCTGACGCAGCGGTTTCCACGCAGCCGTTCGACCCTTCGAGGGATGCCGAGGCGATGCGCTGGATCACCGAGCTGACCCGCGACGCCTCGATCGGCCGCCGCATCAGACACAAGGGCCAGCGCGACGGCGACGCGCTCGACATCGACGCGGCGATCGCGCTGACGATCGAGCGCCGTGCCGGCAGCATCAGCGAGCCGAGGGTCTATCAGCGCGATGCGCCGGGACCGCGTGATCTTGCCGTTCTGCTGCTGCTCGACCTGTCGCAATCGACCGCGGACCGCGATCGTCGCGGCCGGACGATTCTCGACGTCGAGCGCAAGGCCGCCGCGATCATGGCGACGGCGGTCGAGGCCGCCAATGACGCGATCGCGGTGCACGGCTTCAGCTCCGACGGCCGCGAGCGCGTGCGCTATCTCCGCATCAAGGGCTTCGAGGAGCCGATGGACGCCGTCGTGCGTTCGCGTCTCGCGGGCCTTGGCAGCAGCCATTCCACCCGGCTCGGTGCCGCGTTGCGCCACGCCGGGGGCTACCTCGCGGGGCGACGCGCATTCCGCAAGGTGTTGCTGGTTCTGACCGACGGCGAGCCGTCCGACGTCGATGTGCCCGATCCGCAATATCTGGTGGAGGACGCGCGCCGTGCCGCTCAGCAGCTGAGGCGGCGCGGCACCGATATATTTGCCTTCGGCATCGGTGAGGACAGATTTCCCCAGCTCGATCGCATTTTCGGCGAGCGCCATGCGCTCCGGGTGCCCCGCATCGAGGTTTTGCCGCAACGGGTGATGCAGCTTTATGCGGAACTGAAGAAATAGCGCTGCGATCCCGAGCGGGCTCGGATCCTCGTCCACGAGCCTACGCACCGCTGTCACACTTCGACGCTAACGTTGCAGATTGGACACAGTCGCCCGCCTTGGGAAACAATCGACGCGGATACGATGAGCATTGGATATCTTTCGAGGGGCTTGGCAGGGCGCCCCTCAGACGCTCGTCGATTTTGCGTTTTGATCTGCCTCTGCATGCTGGGCGCGGGCAGCGATGTCGCGATGGCGCAGGAGAGTCCGACCGCTGCTGCGCCGCGCCTCACCTTCGATATTCCGTCGCAACCCCTGACATCCGCACTGGAAAGTTATGGCGCCACGTCGCGGCGTGAGGTGCTCTACGATGCGCGGCTTGCGACCGGCCGCCTTTCAGGCGAGGTGAGGGGCGTTTTCGCGCCTTCTGAAGCCCTACAGATATTGCTCGATGGCACCGGCCTTGTCGGCCGTCTGACGTCGGAGAACGCCGTGGTGATCGTGCCCTCGGCTGCGGCTGCCGGTCAGCCGGCGGCGTCTGACGTCGATGCGCGAAAAGGCGATCCGGTCATTCGTGCCCGTTACTATGCCGTGGTGCAGGAGCGCGTTCGCGACGCCTTCTGCAGGGATACTTTGCTGCGGCCGGGCCGCTATCGGATCGCCGTGCAGTTCTGGATCGCTGCAACGGGATCCGTGCAACAGACCAGACTCTTGAGCAAGACAGGCGATGACCGGGTCGACAGCGCGATCGAGACGACCCTTCGCGGATTGAGCATGAACGAGGTGCCGCCGCCCGGCATCTCGCAACCCCTCACGATGGTCGTTGCGGCGCGTCCGTCGGAACGGACGCAGGACTGCGCCGGGATCGACGCAATCCGGACCAGCGGTGGGGTGAATTGAGCGTGCCGCAATGAGCGACGCAACCCGGACCATGCTGCGCAGCTTCCTGGCTGCCCGTTACGACGATCTCAAGCTGCGGCTGAGCCGTCGTCTCGGATCGGCGGAGCTTGCCAGCGATGCGTTGCAGGACACCTATGTGCGTCTCGGGCGGGCCGAGGTGGCGGGGTCGGTGCAAAGCCCGGCGGCCTATCTGTTCCGCATGGCCTTTAACGTCGCAATCGACCGGCAGCGGGCCGAGAAACGGCGTCTGGCCCGCAATGAGGTTCAGGATCTGCTTCATATTGTGGACGACGCGCCGGGGCCGGGTCAGATCACGGAGGCTCGCTTCGAGATCGAGGCCCTGGAGAAGGCGATCGCGGAATTGACGCCGCGCCGCCGGGTCATCCTGCTGGCCGCGCGGCTTCAGGGAATGCCGCAGCGGGAGATCGCCAGCCGGCTCGGGGTCTCGTTGCGCCTGGTCGAGAAGGAACTCCGCCTCGCCCAGGAACACTGCGCGCTGAAGCTGGGAAAATAGTTGTGCGGTTGATGGCTATCGCGAACGTCAGGTGGATAGGCGGACGGTTCGGCCGCGGAGGCTGCCGTTTGCGCGCGCGGCGAGGCGAGTCCGCATGACGTACGAAGGCGGCAAATCGACGATAGGGCTCGGCGCGATGGAGCGGGAGGCACATGCCTGGGTGAGGCGATTGACGTCAGGAGACGCGACAGTCGAGGACGCCGAGGCATTCCAGCTGTGGCGCCAGCAGAGCGCGGCCCATGCGACTGCCTTTGCCAAGGCAAGCAAGCTTTGGGAGACGGTCGGCCAAGCCGGCCATAACCTCCGGTATGACCCTGCGTCGCTGGGCGCATTGCTTGACGGCGAAGCGAAGCGCGTGATGACCCGCAGGCTGGTGCTCGGCGGGGGACTTGCGACCGCCGCGGCCGCCGTCGGAGCGGTGACGCTGCGGCCCCCGCTCGAGCTCTGGCCGTCATGGTCCGAGCTTGCGGCCGACTACCGGACCGGTACTGGAGAGCAGCGCAAGCTCGCATTGAACGACAATGTGTCGATCAACCTGGACACGCGAACCAGCATCGCGCTGCGCCCGGATCATGGCGACACCAGCCGGATCGAGTTGATCACGGGACAGGCATCGATCGCGACGGCCACGCAGCAGTCCCGATCGGTGACGGTGATCGCGTCCAGTGGTCAAACGGTGGCATCGCAAGCCTCGTTCGACGTCCGCTACCTCGGAGCCGAGGTGCGCGTCACCTGTCTCGGCGGCGAGGTTCGCGTCGAGCATCAGGGAAACGCCCGTACCGTTCGTGAAAGGCAGCAGATCGCCTATGACGAGAGGCGCATGAGCGACCTCGTCGCGATCGATCCGGCCGTCGAGGCGGCCTGGCAGGAGGGATTGCTGATCTTCCGCTACACGCCCCTGCCCAAGGTGGTGGAGGAGGTGAACCGGTACCGGTCGGGCCGGATTTTCATCGTCAATGCCGAGCTTAACGCCCATCTGATCAACGGCCGCTTCCATATCGATCGGATCGACGAGGTTCTCCTGCAGCTCGAACAAGCCTTTGGCGTGAAAGCCAAGACACTTCCCGGCGGCATTGTGCTGCTCAGCTGAGGAGGCCTCCAGCGGTTTGCAAAAAATTTCGCATCCGGCGTGCGGGTCGGCCCATTCGGGATCGTCACAGCCGCGAGGGTCTCGGTGCTGGCGCCGAGACGCGAAATCTTCGGCTGTCGTCGCCCGGCGCAAGAAAGCGATTCCATGGTTCCCCGCCTCTCCAGGTCTCTCACCCGCGCGACCGTTCGCACTGCATTGTTCGGCAGCGTCAGCGTCGTGGCACTTCTCGCCAATACGCCGGTGGTCGCGCGGCCGTTTGGATCGAGCTGGACGGTGTCACCGTCAGCCGCGGCGATGGCGGCTTCGCAGTCGGCAGCGCAGGACGCGGCAGCAGCCGCCAAGCAAGGCCAGGATGCGATGGCGCGGGCCACGCGCGCCATCCAGGCGATCCAGGGCCTGCAGAACGCAGCGCGCGCCGCGGCGCAGACCTCGCAGCGTTCGGTGACGTTGCCGCAGGTCGCAGTGCCCAACGGCCTTGCGACCGGCGGCCTGCAGGTGGCGCCGGGATGGCAGGGCGCGAATGCGCCGACGCAGGCGATCGACGCCGCCGGTCAGACCCAGGTCGGCATCGCGCAGACCAGGGCGCAGGCGATCCTCAACTGGAATTCATTCAACGTCGGCGCGCGCACCACGCTGACCTTCGACCAGCAAGGCAATGCGAACTGGGTGGCGCTCAACCGCGTGGTCGGCAGCACGGCGCCGAGCCAGATTCTCGGCAACATCAAGGCGGACGGCTCGGTCTATGTGATCAACCAGAACGGCATCATCTTCGGCGGCGCGAGCCAGGTGAATGTCGGCTCGCTGATCGCCTCGACCGCCAACATCACCGACACCCAGTTCCTGCGCAATGGCATCTACGCGCAGCAGGCGAGTGGCCAATACGTGCCGAGCTTCACCGATGCCCGCGGCGCGGTGAGGGTGGAGGCCGGCGCGCTGATCTCGACCAACGCACCGTCATCGGTGACGCAGGGTGGCGGCTTCGTCCTGCTGATGGGAACCGAGGTCAGCAATGCCGGCTCGATCAGCGCGCCGCGAGGCCAGGTGCAGCTCGCCGCCGGCAACGACTTTCTGCTGCGGCCGGGTTACAGCACGGATGCCAACCAGGCCTCGACCACGCGCGGCAACGAAATCTCGCCGATCGTGCGCGACGCGATCGCTGCCGTCGGCAATTCCGGCCTGATCTTCGCCCAGCAAGGCGACATCACGCTTGCGGGCCGCAGCATCACCCAGGACGGGGTGCTTGTCGCCACGACCTCGGTCAACACCCGCGGCACGATCCATCTCCTCAACGCGGCGTCCGACGCCGCGGGCAGCGTCACACTCGCCGGTGGCAGCCTGACCGCGATCCTGCCCGAGCTCGACAGCAGCGACACCGCGCTCGACAGCCAACGCAGTCAGCTGGTCACCGATTCCAAGGCCTTCACCCACGCCCCGGTCGCCAACGCCCAGTTCGATAATCTTTCGCAACTCGCCGACCGGCTCGACCAGGGACGTATCGAGATCGTCAGCGGCGGCAGCGTCAACTTCAAGGACGGCTCGACCACGCAGGCGCAGGGCGGCCAGGTGGCGGTTAGCGCCGGCCGCCGCGTCTTCGCCGAGAGCGGATCGATCATCGACGTCTCGGGCGTGCGCGGCGTGCTGCTACCGATGTCGACCAATAACCTCCTGATCAACGTGCAAGGCAACGAGCTGCGCGACTCGCCGGCCAATCGTGATCGGGACAATCTGAAGAACGCGGACGTCTGGATCGATGCGCGCGATCTGGTGCTGGTGCCGGCGGGCACCGGCGGCTATGCGACCGACCGCTACTATACGCCGGGCGGCCTGCTCGAGGTCTCGGGATATCTCGCCAATACCGCCCACAGGATCGGCGAATGGGCCGCGGTCGGCGGCACCGTGACGCTGTCGGCGCAGGAAGTCGTGGCGCAGAAGGGGGCGGTGTTCGACGTCTCCGGCGGCTCGATCAGCTATCAGGGCGGCTACATCCGCACCACCAATTTCCTTGGCGCGGACGGCCGTCTCTACAGCGTCAACCAGGCACGCGCCGATATGCAGTTCTACGGCTTTGGCGCGGGCTTCATTCGCGAGCACAAGCTCGGCGGCAAGGTTGCACCGAATCTGACCGAGGTCTGGACCAGCCCGTTCGGCAAGGGCCGCGTGACCACCCGCTGGGAGGACGGCTACACCATCGGCCGTGACGCCGGCTCTCTCGTCCTGTCCACGCCGACGGCAGTGTTCGAAGCTGATATCGTCGCTGATGTCGTCACCGGTTCACGCCAGACGACGGCGCGGCCGGACGGCACCGCCGACGGCTACAAGCTGTCTCAGAATGTCGCGCCGCTCCAGGGCAAGCTCGCGCTCGGTGGCTATCCGGGGCTCGGCCTCACCAGTGCATCCGCCGCGCAGGTCATCTTCGGCCGAACGCCTGACATCACCGATGCGCTGAACGTCACGTCGGTTTTGCCCGACGATCGGATCGGGACTGCATTGTTCAATTCGGACGCGCTCAATGCCGCCAGGCTGGGCGGTCTCAACGTTGCGAGCAGCAAGGAAATCCTCGTCGAGGCCCCGCTCGAGCTTGCTCCTGGCGCGCAGGTGACCTTCATGGCGCCGCATGTCGAGATCGGCGCGAACGTCACGGCGCGTGGTGGCAGCGTGACGCTGACCAATCTCATGCATGCCGTGCTCGGTCAGGGGCAGAACGAGCAATGGTGGGCGCTCAACGATGCGAACGGCAAGTCGCAGGTCACGATCGGCCAGAACGTCGCCGTCGATCTCAGCGGGTTGTGGAGCAACGAGCTGACTGGAACCGATGGATCCGGCCGGGCGCATCTGGATGGCGGAAATTTCACCGTTTCGACCACAGGCGGCATAACGCTTGCGAGCGGGTCGCTCATCGATGTGTCGTCAGGTGGCGCCATCCTGGTGACTGGCAAGACGAAAGGCGGCAAGGGCGGCAATGTCAGCCTCGTCGCCAATGACTATTCGCATCTGGCCTGGACGCAGTTCTTCACCAACCCGCTCATCCTCGATGGCACCATCCGCGCTTACGGCTTCGCCGGCGGCGGCACACTGACGCTCAACGCGGGCCAGCAGATATCGATCGGCGAGGCCGTGGCCGATGCGCTGGTGCTCGATCCCGCGATCTTCCAGTCCGGCTTCACGGCCTACAACGTCAGCAGCAACACGGGCATCCGGATCGGCGAAGGCGCCCGTGTGGACGCCGAGGTGCCGGTCTATCGCTTCACCCCGCGCAGCTTCATCACGCCAAGCGGGAGCCTCGTCATGGAGGCCGCGGACCTCTGGACGCCTGCCAAATTCACGATCAACTCCTTCACGCACAGCGCCACGCAGCGCGTCGGCGCCGATCTGACGTTCTGGAGCCTGCATGACTTCACGCTGGCGAAGGGCGCGTCGATCAACGTCGATCCGGGGCGTTCGGTCTCGATCTTCGCCAATCGCCAGACTGTCATCGACGGTGCGATCAGGGCACCCGCCGGCAATATCCTGATCACGAGCCTGCAGGACGCGCCAGGTGATACCCGCTACAATATGGGTTACGGCGAGTTCGGCCTGACGCGTTCGTTCTGGATCGGCAACGACGCGGTGCTGGATGTCTCTGCGCGAGATGCAGTAGCGCCTGACGATCGTGGGGTTTCTTATGCGGCTGTGCCTGATGGCGGCACGATCCGCATCGGCGGCATAGGGGCGCTTGATTCAGACGGCTATCCCGTCGTCAGCGATGCGTTCGTGATCATTCGCCCGGGCGCGCTGATCGACGCGTCCGGTACCTCCGCGCTCGTCTATGTCCAAAATGGCTGGAACTATGTTCCGACGTCAGCCGCAAGTGATGGCGGAACGATCTCGCTTTATTCGAGCCTCGGCATGGTGCTCGACGGTACCTTGCGTGCGGCTGGGGGCGGCAGCGGCGCGTCCGGCGGCTCGCTGAACCTGACAATGTCGGGACGCGGCTATATTGTGGGGCAGCCAAACGCGAACGCGCCCTATGCCGTCGGTGACTTGCCGGAAGCGTTCCAGAGGTCGCGCGATATCACCCTCGTGCAACGCGCGCCAGGCGGCGGGTTGAGTGCCGATCTGTTGCCCGGCGCGGCCGATCCGGCCCTGCGATTCGGACGAGCGGTCATCGGCGTCGACCAGATCGAGAAGGGTGGCTTCGGCTCTCTCGCGCTCTACACGCGCGATCTTCTCGTCTTTGACGGCAGTGTGGATCTCGCGCTGTCACGCGGCCTTCGCCTTTCCAGCGGCGTCATCGCCGCCGCTCCTGACACATCGAACGGCACAATCAGCCTGTCCGCGCCCTATGTTCGTTTCGATGGCGTTTACGACGCGGCAAAGGCGCAAGCGCAGGTCGGGTATTCCCCCGGGATCAACGATCTTCACGTTCGGAACCCGGCGGACGGCGGCATTTTCGTGGTCTCGGGCGACCTGATCGACGTCTATGGCTCCGTCCAGTTCGGAGCCACGGGCAAACAGGGCAGTGGAGCCGTGGATCTTGGGCGTCCCATCAGCGTTCCGTTCGATGCTCGCGGCTTTCGTCAGGTCGCGCTGCAGAGCCGTGGCGATATCCGATTTGGCAACGGCGGCCTGGATGTTGAAAATCTCGCGCTGACCGCCGAGCAGATCTATCCTTTGAGCGGCGCAGTCGCCGTCGTCAACGTTGGGCTCCGTCCAAATGGCATCAGTGCCGGCTATGACCCCGACGCCCATCTCGTCATCCGCCGCAACGACGACCAGACACCGGCGGTACCGGCTTCGGTCTTTGGCGATCTGACCCTTGTTGCCGCCAATATCGATCAGGGCGGCGTTCTTCGCGCGCCACTGGGGCGCATCTGGCTCAACAACAATGTTGGCCCATCCAACGCGCATATCGTCTTGCGCAGCGGCAGCATGACCTCCGCAAGCGCAGGCGGCTTGATCATGCCGTTTGGCGGCACCTCGGACGGCATCACCTATCAGGGCGCGGACGGTACACTGCGCAATCTGGCGAGCGCCGCTTACGACGATCATTTAGGTGACATCAAGATCGCCAGCGGCGTTTCGATCAACGCCGCGTCAGTCGTCGGTGAGGCCGGTGCCGTGCTCGACCTGACTGGCGGCGGCACACTCACCGGCGCGGGCTTCATCTCCGGTCGTGGCGGCTCGGTCGACGTGCTGAAGACGGCGCTCGTCAATGCCAACCCGGTCAACAGCTACAGCTCTGCGGGCAACAAGGTCTACGCAATCGTGCCCGGTTACGCCGCCGACTACGCGCCGGTGATCGCAACCAATGGCGCCGGCGATCCGGCGATCGGCCAGCAGATCACGCTGCCCTCCGGCGTGCCGGGAGTGCCGGCGGGCACCTACACGCTGCTGCCGTCGAGCTACGCGCTGGTGCCTGGCGGCTATCGCGTCGAGCTTGGTGCGACCGGAACAACCATCACGGCTTCCGTCGCTGCGGGCAATGGCTCCGTCGTCACATCGGGTTTTCTCGGTGTTGCCAATACCGGTATCAGGGACGCGTTACCGACGCGGGTGATCCTCACGTCGGGCCAGACCGCGCGGCTCTATTCGCAATACAACGAGACCGGCTATGCCGATTTCGAGCGTGCGCAAGCGGCCTCATTCGGCGGCTTCCGGCCGCGTCTGCCGGAAGATGGCAAGATCCTCGAGATCGGACTTGCCCAGCAGTCGGACAACACCAAATCACTGTCCTTCGCTGGCACCGCATTGTTCGATGGCGCCAAGGGCGGCATTGACGGCACGCTGATCGTCAGGCCGTCGATTGTCACGTCCGGTCCTGCCGTTCTGGACATCACCGCACCAGGGGTCTCGCCGATTATCGGGCATACGTCGGTCTCGAGCGACGACGTCAATGCCTTCAGGGCGCCGACGCTCATGCTGGGCGGCACCAGCACGTACTTTTCGGAGGACAATCCCGGGGCCGGCGCCAAGATTTATTTCGACGGACGGACGGCTGCGGCCGTCAACCTGCTCGACGGCACGCTGATCCGCGCCGGCCAGGTGTTCCTGGTCGGCAAGACGATCAGCATGTCGGGCGGTGCGACGATCGATACGCGCGGACTGAGCAGCGCCGCTGTCGATTCCACGCTCGGCTATGTCTACGGCAACATCGCGCCTTATTCGTCGGCAGATCCCGCAGGCAGCCCGGCCGTGCTCGCGGTCGCCAACGGCTGGTTCCAGTTCCTGGATGCGGTTGGACCCGGAAAGATCAGCATCGCGAGCGGTGCGTCGCTGCTGACCGACGGCAGCGTGGTGCTCGCCGCGCCGGGCGGGCTCACGATGGGCGACGTCAATTTCGGTGCGCGTTACCTCAACGTCACGCAGGAGCAGGTCAATGTCGGCAACGCGGCCGCGCTCGCCGCGGCGCAGGCCGCGGGGCAACTGCCGGCGGGCTGGAATCTCACCCAGGATGTGCTCGACAAGCTGCTGCGGCCGTCGACGACCGCCGGCAGCCCTGCGCTCGAGCAGCTCATCATCACGGCAAGCGGCGCCTTCAACCTGATCGGCAGTGTCGACCTCGACGCCACGCGCCGCGGCGGCGCCTCTTCGGATTCCCTCAAATTCGTTCTCAATACACCGGCGATTTATGGCCTGGGCTCCGCGGGCGACACTGCCACCATCACCGCCGACACGCTGGTCTGGAACGGCATTCGCACGGGCAACGGCAGCACCACGAGCCCTTATGGCAGCCAGGCGCCTGCCGCGGTTCTGCCCGGCGGGCCCGGCACGGGATCGGGTCATCTCGCCATCACCGCCAACGAGATACTGTTCGGCTATGACGCCTCGCTGAGCAGGCCGACCGATGGCGCAACGCTGAACCGCGTGGCGCTCGGCTTCTCCGACGTCACGCTGACTGCTGCGAAACGCATCACCGCGAACAGCAATGGCACGCTGAAGGTGGGGCTCAGCCAGGACAGTACGGGCGCCTTGCAGGGCGGTGCGCTCACCATTGCGACCCCGCTGATCACGGCGAGCGGCGGGGCTACGCTCGATGTCAGCGCGGGCGCAGCCTTGCGTCTGGTCGCACCAGTGGGGGCCGCGCCCGCCGACACGCGTGGCGCGACGGATCTCGGCGGAACGCTCTCCTTCACCGGAGACAGTGTATTTGCCGACACCGCATTCGCCTTGCCGTCCGGCAAGCTGACGCTGAATGCGACGCACGACGTCGTGCTCGGCGCAAACGCCACCGTCGACCTGTCGGGCCGCGGCATCGCCTTCTTCGACGTCACCAAGTACAGCTGGGGCGGCGATCTCATCCTGAGCTCCACCAACGGCAATATCGTCCAGAATACCGGCTCGGTGATCGATGTTTCGGCCGTGAACAATGCGGCCGGCTCGATCGCGGCCAAGGCGATCGACGCCGCGCATGGGCAGGTATCGTTCGCCGGCACGCTCAAGGGATCGTCGACGGGGGATTACGACAGCGGCCAGTTCACGGTCGCGGCGCAGAACTTCGGCGATTTCGCCGCGCTGAACGCCAAGCTCAACGGTGCCGGCTTTTTCAACGCCCGCAGCTTCGATCTCCGCCAGGGCAGCCTCGTCATCGGCGACGACGTCAAGGCGCGCTATGTGACGGTCTCGGTCGATCAAGGCAGCCTCACGGTCGCGGGGCGGATCGACGCGAGCGGGGCGAAGCCCGGTAACATCCGCCTGTCCGCGCGCGACGATCTCAGGCTCACCTCGAATGCCGTGCTCGATGTTCATGGCAATGTGCTTTGGATCGACAGCTACGGCGCGCCGATCGAAGCCAACAACACCGCGCATGTTGAGCTCACCACCACGCACGGCACCATGACGCTGGCTGCGGGCGCCACCATCGACATGACCTCGCCGGATGGCGTCGCACGGGGCAAGCTCGAGCTCAGCGCGCCGCGCCGCGGCGGCAGCGGCGGCGACGGTGCGGGCGCCAACGATATTGCAGTCGACGCGCGCGGCCAGCTCAATATCAGCGGAGCAAGCAGCATCGCGATGAACGGCTTCCGCACCTATGACCTTCCGGGCGGCAGCATCATCGATCAGGCCTATCTCGACGGTGTGCATGCCGACAGCACGCAGTTCATCAACGCGGCGCTCGCAAATGGCGACTTGCAGAACCGCCTTGCCGGGCTTGCGGCCTACGGCTCCGCCTTCCATCTGCGGCCCGGTGTTGCCATCACCTCAAGCGGCGATCTATCGACCAAGGGCGATCTGGATTTCTCCGGCTACCGCTATGGGCCGAACGCCGATCCGGCCGTGCGTGGCTCCGGCGAACCGGGTGTGCTGGTGGTGCGTGCCGCCAGCGATCTCAAGATCAACGGCAGCATCACCGACGGCTTCGCGCCGCCGCCGGCGTCGCCTGACGCGGTGACCGTGATTGCCACCGGCACGTTGCCTGCCGCCTACACCGTCACGACGAATGGCGTGATCCTCGGCAATGGCTCGACCATTCCGCGCGACGGCACAATCAACATGGAGTTGAAGCTCGACGACGGAAGCATCACGGCAAGCCCGAACGCCGCAAATTCGCTCCCTATCTCGATCACCTTGGCGGAGGACTTCACCGTGAGGGGACCCGCCAATCGGGTCAGGACGCTGAATGGTGGACGAATCATCGCTCCGGACAAGACCTACAATCCGGGTGATGTGTTGCCCCTTGGTACAGTATTTCCAGCCGGCACCGTGTTCGAAAAAGGCGTCTATTTCACCGGGCAGATCTTCATCAACGCAGGCATTAGCCTGACGCTTCAGCCTGTGACGCTGCCCGCAGGGACCAGCCTTGTCCTATTTGGGGGTTACACGTTCACTGCCGATACGCCGCTGCCCAAGGGCACGGTGCTGCCGGCCGGCATGACGAATATCAATCTGACCGGGCCCGGTGATCGCCAGATCTGGGCGATCGCCCCGATGCTCGCGCCGGGCACGCAGTCCTGGTCGATGCGGCTTCTGGGCGGCGCCGATCTTGCCAGCGCCGACAGCCGCACGTTGCAGTCCGCCAACGCGCTCGCCGGTTCGGGCAATGTGGTGTTGAACGATCCGTTCAACGTCACCATCAACAAGCCGACGACGACGGGCGTCAGTGTCCTGCGTACAGGCACGGGCGATCTCGAACTTCTCGCCGGCGGCAACTACGATCAGCAGACGCCGTTCGGCGTCTATACGGCGGGCACGGCGATCAGGGAGACCGGGACGGCCGCGAACGATCCTTACAACGTCGGTCGCGGCACATTGGCCGATGGCTCGCTGCTCGGATCGGCAAACGCGAACTATGAACCGACGCTGGGTTCGCAGCGGATGTATTACCCCGAGCACGGCGGCGACTTCCTGCTGGTCGCGCAGGGCGATGTCAAAGGCACGCTGGCGAAGCCCACGACCGAGATCGGGTCCTGGCTATGGCGCCAGGGCGGTTCGGAAATCGGCCAGCGGACCGCCTGGGGCATCAATTTCGGCAGCTATACCTACGATCAAATCCGCGACGCGAGCATTTTGAGCCTGGGACTGTCCACGTTCTCCGGTCTTGGCACGCTCGGCGGCGGCAACGTCACGCTGCAAGCGGGTGGCACGCTCGGCGGTGACGCAGGCCGCGGCGTCGTCGTCGCCGTCGGCGGCAGCGGCCGGGTGATGGCCGATGGCAGCCTTGTGCAGACCGGTGGCGGCACGCTGTCGGTGAAGGCCGGCGAGATCGGCACCGGCGGCAATCAGTTCGTCAATCTGCGTGGACGGATCGATATCGCCACGGGAGACTTCGGCAGCCTCACCGCGTCAAACTTTCGGGTCGATGGCGGGTCGGATCCGCGGCCGATCAACCCGCTGACACCTTATTCCATGACCACGCTGAGTGGTGGCGATTTCGCACCGGGCGACAGCGCGATCGACATCCGCGCGCGTGGCGATCTGGCGGTCGGAACCATTCTCGACCCGGGTCGTGTCGGCACCACCGGTCTCACCGCCGCCGGCAATGGCGACGAGGCAGCGAGCTGGTTCACGCTGTGGACCGGGACCACCGCACTCGACATGATGGCCGCCGGTGGTTCGCTCTCGCCGGGTGGTGGCCCGGCCATCTCCCGCTTCCTGCCCTCGATCATGCGGGCGGTCGCCGCGAACGGAAACATCTACGGACTTGGCGGGGGAATGCTGCTGCCGTCACCGAACGGTGCGTTCGAGGTTTTCGCGCAAGGATCGATCTTCGGCAACACACTCGAGACCGGTCTCCTGACGACGCCGGCGTCGGCTCTGGCAACGCCGTTCAGGCCCGGCTGGGCGAGCTTGACGAATGGACTGAGTATCACTGCGTCCAATTACTGGGGCGACTACAATGCGCTAAGCGATCAAATCAACGGCGCGCAAGCCGTTTATTCTTACGGCACCGGCGGACAGCCCTTCGTCTTCGATGCGAACACGGTGAAGGACAGGGTCGTGCCGGCCCAAAGCGATCTGTCGCGCATCTATGCTGTGAACGGCGACATCACGAGCATTACCTATGGCCGGATTCTGACAACAAGCCAGTTCGTCGCTGGCGCGAACGTCTACAGCGTGACTTATCAGGCAGTAAGGCCGCTGCAGATGCTGGCGGGCGGCGACATCGTCGATACGATGGGCCTGATCCTGCATAGCGATCAGAACGACGTCTCGACCATCGCGGCCGGCGGCAGCATCATCTATGCTGGCTGGCCAGGGCTCCAAATCGCGGCGAAGCAAGGATGGGCGATCGCCGGGCCGGGCACGCTCGAAATCACGGCGGGCAGGAGCATCTATCAGGGATCTACAGCCACAGTCGAAAGCATCGGAGCTCTCGCTGCGGGCGACAAACGGCCCGGTGCCGGCGTGGTCATGCAGGCTGGAGTCGGCGCCGGCGAGATCGGCATTGGACAAGTGGACTGGGCCGGGTTTGCCAGGCTCTATCTCGATCCGAACAATCTCGCAGGCGCGGGACCGCTCGCCGACCAGCACGGCAAGGTTGCCAAGACCTATGGGGATGAGCTTTATGACTGGCTGACGGAACGCTTCGGCTATGGCGGGACAAAGGCCGATGCCCTCGGTTACTTCGTCACGCTGCCGGAGGCGCAGCAGCGCATCTTCCTGCGGCAGGTCTACTATGCCGAGCTGACCGCGGGTGGGCGCGAATACAATGACGCGGGTCGGTCACGCGCCGGCTCTTATCTGCGCGGGCGCGAGGCGATCGCGACGCTATTCCCGAATCCGTCCGCCTACCGTGGGGACATCACGATGTTCACGGCGGCCTCCGGCACGCTGGGCAAGCCGAACTACAAGATTCAAAGCGGCTTTGTTCACACCGATTTCGGCGGCGACATCCAGTTCCTGACGCCGGGCGGCGGCGTCACGATCGGCACAGAAGGGCTGCTGCCGGGCGCCGATGCGGGCCTCATCACCCAGGGCGCGGGCAACATCCAGATCTATTCGCAGAACAGCGTGCTGATGGGCCTGTCGCGCATCATGACGACGTTCGGCGGCAACATCGTGATCTGGTCGGCGGAGGGCGACATCAACGCGGGCCGTGGCGCCAAGACCACGGTGATCTATACGCCGCCCAAGCGTACATATGACAACTACGGCAATATCACGATATCGCCGGTGGTGCCGTCCAGCGGCGCCGGCATCGCAACGCTGCAACCGATCCCGGAGGTGGCGCGCGGAACCGTCGATCTGATCGCGCCGCTCGGCACAGTCGATGCGGGCGAGGCCGGAATCCGTGCGTCGAGCTTCGTTAACATCGCTGCGCTGCATATCGTCAACGCCGCCAACATTCAGGCGCAAGGCGGCGTGATCGGCGTGCCGCAGGTGCAGGCGCCCAACATGGGCGCCCTGAGCGAAGCCTCGAACACGGCGGGCGCCGCTGCCAAGCAGGCCGCCGTGCCGCCGCCGCAGACCAACGAGCAGCCCTCCGTCATCATCGTCGAAGTGCTCGGCTATGGCGGGGGCGACGGCAGCGATGATCAAAAGCGGCGCGGCAACGACAAGCAAAGCCAGTACGACCCGAACAGCGCCTTCCAGTTGATCGGCGATGGCCAGTTGAACGCGGAGCAGTTGAAGAAGCTGACCCCGGATGAGCGCCGTCAGGTGGTGAACTAAAGCGCGATGACTTGACTTCGAATCGAGCAGGCTCCGCTTCACCTCGCCCCGCGGGCGGTAGGGCAATCGCATATGGCGTCGGCAGTGTTCCGACACTGGCAATTCCGACGTCGTCATGGCCAGGCTTGTCCCGGCCGTCCACGTCTTTGTCACGCGGCAATCAAAGACGTGGATGCCCGGCCCAAGGCCGGGCATGAGGAGTTCGTGGAGAGATCGAGCCCATAAGCGATAGCCCCGCACTTGCGGGCGACGGGCGCTTGCACGATTTCGGAATATTGGAAGAATATCCCTGAGTTGCCCGACGTGTCAAGTTGTCCTGTCGAACGCCAGCAGTCGTCAGCTCCTTTGCATGGGGTTGTTTTCGATATTTTGGTAGCGCACACCTGTGACGGCAGGGCAATCGTACTCGACCACTCTACAGACTTCGTCATGCCCGGCCTTGGGCCCGGTATCCACGTCTTACTTTCCGCGTCGCAAAGACGCGGATGGCCGGGCATCGGCGATACCGGCTAACCCGCCGCGCGGGGCAGGGAACCGTTTGCCGTGATCTCGGCCGAGAGCTCCTCGATGGTCTTGCGCTGCTCCATGGCGGCGCGCCGGATCAGCGCAAAGGCGGCCGGCTCGGCGAGTGCATGGGTGTGCATGACCTGAAGGACGGCGGCGAGCACGACGCGGCGGGATCGAAGACGCTGTTCGAGCTTGAGCACCTGCTGCTTCAGCTCATTGGTGCGCTCGCTTCGCTCGAAGGCGAGGACCAGCGCGGCATAGATGCCGGCCGAGCGCAGCGGCTTGACCAGGAACGAGGCCGGATCGAGGTCGAGCACCAGCTTGAGGCGGCTCGGCGTCTCGGTGCCGAGCAGGGCGATGACCGGGCTTCGCCCCAGCGACGCGCGCTGCGCCGGCGAGGTGAGCGGCAGGAACTCGTCGTCGATCAGCGTCACGTCCCGCCGGTCGTCGATATCGGCACCGCCGTCCCATGTGACGATGTCGATCCCGAGACGCTCGAACTGACGCCTGACGATGGTGGCGTCGCGCTCGTCCTTGATGGCGACGAGCGCCTTGCGCCCGCGCAGCGAAAATGACGACGGCTTGCTCATTTCACAACCCGCAAATGCGGCGCATTCGGCAACGTTCCATCCCTTGCGGGGCCGGCGGCGATGTCGAGCTGCGTCAGATAAGGATCCGGCTTAACCGGAGCTTCAGCTTCCCAGAAGATGTCAAACTGTCCTTCGGCGTTGGAGACGGCGAGCCGCGGCGTCAGGACGCAGTGGTTGTTGCTGCCGTCGATCCAGACCGGGCCTTGCGGCGAATTGTAGCGATGGCCGGCCGCGGCACGCCGTACCTCGCCGATATCGGACGTGCCGGCACGCTGCAGCGCGCGGGCCAGCAGATAGACCGCGACATAGGCGGACTGCCCGTCCACCGACGGGCTAGAGTGCGCGCCGTGACGCGCCTTCCAGCGCGCGACGAAGGCCTGGTTCTCGGGCAGCCGGATGCTTTCGAAATAGGCCGACGACGTGATGCAGCCGGCCGATGCGGGACCTGCGATCTTGAGCTCGGGCTCGCACAGGCTGCAGCTCAGCATCGGGATATCGAGGCCGGCGGCAGTGGTCGCGGCATGAAACGCGCGGATGAAATCATAGCTCGAACTGCCGACCAGCGTGTTGAAGACAACCGGCGGCCGGCGCCGCACGATCTCGTCGACGATATGCGTGACCGCGCTTTCACCGAGCTCGAGCAGGCGTTCCGCGAGAATCCGTCCCCGCGCCGCCGTCACCAGCTCGCGGGTGACGCGGTTGGTTTCCCAAGTCCAGACATAGTTGGAGCCGACGCAGAAAATCTCGCGCGACAGATTGTCGAGCACGTAGCGCACCAGCGGCAGCACGTTGTGATTGGGCGAGGCGCCGACATAGATGACGTTGTCGGAGCATTCGAACCCCTCGTAGCGCGCCGGATACCACAGCAGGCGGTCGGTGCGCTCGACGATCGGGAGCACCTGCTTGCGGGAAGCCGAAGTGTAGCAGCCGATGATGTGCTCGACCCCGACATTGCGAATGAGGTCGTCGCAGACCGTATGATATTCCGAAATGACGCCGCGGGGATCGCGGACATGCGCCGATATCGCGAAGTCGAACTCATCCTGCTCGTTGATCTCGTCGACCGCCATCATGGCGCTCTTCAGGATCTCGCGCCCCATGGCCTGATAGGGCCCATGCTGCGAGCAGATAATGCCAACGGGAATGGACGGCTTTGTCATCGACGACTTTCAGTGCAACTCATGCAGGAAACCATCTTCGCAGAGGCCGGTGCAAGAGGTCATGCCAATTTGCTGCGCAGCACCTCGCGAAATTTGTGCAGCCAGCCTCGTTGACAACGCGCTGCACACCTCCTTAGAATTTTCTCCTACAGGGCTTCCTGTCGAACCTTGCGTGCGTCGATTTGGCCGATGACGTCCCGATCGCCGCGCAGAGTGCTCCGTTCGATCCCGGACCCACGCGATAGTTCATAGCCGCGGCATTTGGGCCATTCGTCACCTTCGTTTGGAGGGGCGGGTGGCTTTTTGCTTTTGCCGCCAAACAAATTGGCGACACATCCGTGTCGCCAAGCCGGAAGCGCATGCGCGTGATGGGCAGTGCCTGCGCTTGCGTCGTGCCAAATGCAGGCCAAGCGCGGGGATGAGAAGCGATGCCGACGACGGATCTTCACTATCTCGGTCTCATTGAGGTCGGGCAGCAAATCCAGGCCAAAAAGCTCTCGCCGGTCGAGGTGACCAGAGCGATGCTCGGGCGGATCGAGCAGTTCGACGGCCAGCTCAAGAGCTACGCTTATGTGATGGGCGATGCAGCGCTCGCCGAAGCCGCGACAGCTGAAAAGGAGATCGCGTCCGGCAAGATCAAGGGGCCGCTGCACGGCGTGCCGATCGCCGTCAAGGATTTGTGCTGGGTCAAGGGCGCGCCGGCCGCGCACGGCATGACCATTCATCGCGACTTCCGTCCGAGTGAGGATGCCACCGTGGTCGCGCGGCTGAAGGATGCCGGCGCCATCATCCTCGGCAAGCTGCAGCAGACCGAGGGCGCCTATGCCGATCATCACCCGAAGATCGATCCGCCGAAGAATCCGTGGAATGCCGATCTGTGGTCCGGCGCATCGTCGAGCGGTTCCGGCGTCGCCACCGCCGCGGGGCTTTGCTTCGGTTCGCTTGGAACCGATACCGGCGGGTCGATCCGCTTCCCCTCGGCGGCCAACGGCATCACCGGGTTGAAGCCGACCTGGGGCCGCGTCAGCCGTTACGGCGCTTTCGAACTCGCCGCAACGCTGGATCACATCGGCCCGATGGCGCGCAGCGCGGCCGATTGCGGCGCGATATTGGCCGTGATCGCGGGCCAGGATCCGAAGGACACCACGTCCGTGCCGCTATCCGTGCCGGACTATCTCGCTGGCTTGTCCGGAGACTTGCGCGGCGTGACGATCGGGGTCGATCGGCGCTGGACCAGCGAGGGCACCGACGGGGCGGCCGGCAAGGTGCTCGGCGAAGGTCTGCGGGTTGCCGCTGATCTCGGCGCGAAGATCAAGGAGATCACGTTCCCCGATCCGAAGGCGGTCATCGAGGACTGGTTCCCGCTGTGCGGCGTCGAAGTGGCCGTTGCGCACGAAGAAACCTATCCGGCACGCAAGGACGAATATGGTCCGGCACTCGCCGGCCTGCTCGATCTCGGCCGCGCGCAGTCCGGCATGGACTATCAGAAGATCGTGCTGCGGCGCGAGGCGTTTCGCGGCGCCGTGCGGCTGCTGTTCGAGACGGTCGATCTCATCGCGGTCCCGGCCCAGGCGTTTGCGGCACCGACATTGGCCAAGATGGCGGCGCTGGGTGAGGACCCGTCGCTGATCACCGGGCTGCTGCGTTTCACCTGTCCGTTCGACATGACGGGGAGCCCGACCGTGACGCTTCCCGGCGGCTTCGCGTCGAATGGCGGTCCGGTCGCCTTCCAGTTTGTCGGCCGTCATTTCGACGAGGCAAGTCTCGTCCGCGCCGGCGATGCTTTCCAGCGCATCACCGACTGGCACAAGCGCCATCCCGCGATCTGATTTGAGGAGCCGTTCGCATGACCGAAGACTGGTTGAAGAGTTCCATCATGGCCAAGCGGGCCGTTGCCAAGGGCGCGGCGGGCACGACCCATAGTTTGACGATCGAGCAACAGGGCAGCTTCCATTACGTCTATGGACCTTATGCCAAGCCGACCCTGTCGATCGATCCGGGCGGAGTGGTCGTCGTCGAGACTGAGGATGCTTTCGGCGGCGTGCTCACCAGCGAAAGCGACAGCCCTACGGCGAAGCTGAATTTCCCCTATCTGAACCCGCAATGCGGGCCGATCGCGGTCAAGGGCGCCAGGAAAGGCGATTGCCTCGCCGTCTATATCCGCGACGTCGAGACCCGCGGCGCGCAGCCGGCAGGCACCACCTGCATCATTCCGGAGTTCGGCGGCCTGGTTGGAACCGCGTCCACGGCGCTGCTCAATCCGCCGCTGCCGGAGCGCGTCAGGAAGTTGCACGTCGACCGCAACGGCGTGCGCTGGAACGACAAGATCACGCTGCCCTATGAGCCGTTCATCGGCACGATCGGCGTGTCGCCCGAAATCGAGGCGATCTCCTCGCTCCAGCCGGACTATCACGGTGGCAACATGGATCTGCCCGACGTCGCACCGGGCTCGATCATCTATTTTCCGGTGCATACCGAAGGCGGGCTGCTCTATGTCGGCGACTGCCACGCCACGCAGGGCGACGGCGAGCTCTCGGGCGTTGCGCTCGAGCAGCGCGCGACCGTCACGCTGCAGATCGATCTGATCAAGAACTGGAGCTTCGCCTGGCCGAGGCTCGAGACGCGCGACTTCATCATGACGATCGGCAGCGCGCGGCCGCTCGAGGATGCGGCGCGGATCGCCTATCGCGAACTCGTGCGCTGGATGAGCGCCGACTACGGCTTCGATGAGATCGACGCCTACATGCTGCTCAGCCAGGCCGGCCGCATGCGGCTCGGCAACATGGTCGACCCCAAATACACGATGGGGGCGTCGATCCTGAAGAATTACCTCAAGGCGTGACTTCCACATCTTTCAACGACAAGGAACATCGCGATGAATTCGGGGCGTATAGTCGGAATGGCTTTGCTTGGTGCCGTGCTCGGGACGGCGGTCATTGGTGCTGCTCAGGCGGCCGACCCGCCATTGAAGGTCGGCTTGCTGGAGGACGTCTCCGGCGATCTGGCATTCATGGGCATGCCGAAGCTGCATGGATCGCAGCTCGCGGTCGAGGAGATCAACAAGAGCGGCGGCATTCTCGGCCGCCAGATCGAGCTGATTCACCTTGATCCCCAAGGTGACAATGCCCGCTATCAGGAGTTCGGCCGAAGGCTGCTCAACCGCGACAAGGTCGACGTGCTGATCGGCGGCATTACCTCGGCGTCGCGCGAGGCATTGCGTCCGATCGTCGATCGCACCACCACGCCGTACTTCTACACGAACCAGTATGAAGGCGGCGTGTGCGACGCCAGCATGGTCAGCATGGGCGCGGTGCCGGAGCAGCAGTTCTCGACGCTGATCCCCTGGATGGTCCAGAAGTTCGGCAAGAAGGTCTATGTCATCGCGGCCGACTATAATTTCGGCCAGATATCTGCGGAGTGGAACCGCAAGATCATGAAGGACCTCGGCGGCGAGGTCGTGGGCGAGGAGTTCATCCCGCTCGGCGTATCGCAATTCGCGCAGACGATCCAGAATATCCAGAAGGCGAAGCCGGACTGGCTGCTGACGATCAATGTCGGTGCCGCACAGGACTCGTTCTTCGAGCAGGCGGCCGCCGCCAACCTCAATTTGCCGATGGGGTCCTCGATCAAGGTCATGCTCGGCTTTGAGCACAAGCGGTTCAAGCCGCCGGCGCTCAATAACATGCATGCGACCGCCAACTGGTTCGAGGAGATCGATACGCCCGAAGCCAACGATTTCAAAAAGCGCTGGCACGCCAAGTTCCCGGACGAGCTCTACATCAACGACATGGGCTACAACGCCTATAACGCGCTCTACATGTACAAGGCGCTGGTCGAGAAGGCGAAATCGACCAAGCTCGAGGACATGCGCAAGGTGATCGCGACCGGTGATGCCTGCATCGACGCGCCCGAGGGCAAAGTGTGCATCGATCCGAAGAGCCAGCACACGTCGCACCGCATGCGCCTGATCTCGGTCGGGCCCAAGCATGAGGTGACGGTCGAGAAGGACTACGGGACGATCCAGCCATACTGGCTTGGCGAGATCGGCTGCGACCTCACCAAGAAGAACGACAAGGATCAGTACACGCCGAGTCATCTTCCCAGCAAATCGTGACGCAATCGGGCACGAATCTTGCTCGTGCTTTGCATCACGGCTTTGAAGCGAACCGGCGCCGCAATGATGCGGCGCCGTGATCACGGAGAGTGGAATGTCGGCTGAACTCTTCTCGGTATTCTATCAGTTCGCCGACGTCTTCGCGTTCCTGATCCTGTCGGCAGCGGGCCTTGCCATCGTGTTCGGCATGATGGGCGTCATCAACATGGCGCATGGCGAGTTCATCATGTGCGGGGCCTATGTGACAGTCGGGCTCGTGAATCTCGGTGTGCCGCTCCCGATCGCCCAGATCCTGGCTGCACTGACCGCGGGAATCATCGGCATGATCGTCGAGTACCTGATCGTGCGGCGCTTTTACAAGCGTCCGCTCGACTCGCTGCTCGCCACCTGGGGCCTCAGCCTGATCGTGACACAGTCGATGCTGCTGATCGTAGGCTCCGCGGTGCGGGGCATCGGCACACCGGAAGGCAGCTTCGCGATCGGCGGCTACACGTTCTCGACCTATCGCCTTGTGCTGTTCGGCTGTGCGGTGGCGGTGCTGGCCGGGCTCTACATCATCTTCATGAAGACGCGCTTTGGCGTGATCGCGCGCGCCACGATGCAGAATGCGGCAATGGCGAAGGCGCTCGGCGCGCGGACGGGGCGCATCTATTCCATCAGCTTCGGGATCGGCACGGCGCTCGCGGGACTCTGCGGAGCGCTCTATGCGCCGACCATGACGCTGATCCCGACCATGGGCGCGACTTTCGTGGTCGAGAGCTTTGTCACCGTCGTGATCGGCGGTGCCAATGTCTTGCTCGGAACCGCACCGGCGGCGGTGTTCCTGGCGATGATCAGGATGGCGCTCAATGCGAGCTACGGGCAGATCATCGGGCAGATCGGCATGCTGTTTGCTGTGATCCTGATCATACGGGTGCTGCCTGAAGGGCTATCCAGCGTGCTGGTTCGTCGTGGGCGCTAGACGGGAATTTCTGATGTTGAAGCTGCTCGACGGTCCGCAGACGCTCGGACGCGGAAAGATCTTCTGGTCCTGCTTCCTCGCCGTGCTGGCGGGAGCGCTGATCTATCCGCTGTTCGCCGACTCCTATGATGTCGGCAACTTTGCCTACTTCCTGATCTGGATATTCATGGCGCTCGGGCTCTGCCTGATGTGGGGCTACGGCGGTATGCTGTCGTTCGGCCAGACCTTCTTCTTCGGCATCGCAGGCTACGGCTATGGCGTGCTCGCCATCAACATGGGCGGGGGAACGGCCACCGTCGCCGCGCTCGTGCTCTCGGTTGTCATCGCGATGATGGCGGCAGGGGTCCTCGGCTATTTTATGATCTGGGGTGGGATTAGCGGGATCTTCTTCGGCATCGTGACGCTGTCGGCAACGCTGGTGCTGGCCTTCTTCCTCGGGCAGACGGCAGGACCGGAATGGCATATCGGTCCGGCCCGGCTCAACGGCTTCAACGGCATGAAGGGGATGGATCCGCTCACGGTCGGCAGCTTCGATATCGAGGGTTCGGCGCTCTATTACCTCATGATCGCGCTGATCGTGATCGTCTACGTCGCGCTGCGCATGCTGGTGAACTCGAGCATCGGCAATGTGATCGTGGCGACGCGGGAAAATCCGCAGCGCGCCGAGATGCTCGGCTACGACGTCCGCAAGTATCAGCTCCTGACCTTCGTGATCGGCAGCGGCCTCGCGGGACTGAGCGGCGCGCTGTACACGTCCTGGGGGCAGTTCATCACGCCGTCCAGCATCGGCCTCCCGGCGGCGGCGATGCCGATCGTGTGGGTGGCGTTCTCCGGACGCAACGATCTCACCGCGACCCTGGTCGGGTCTTTCCTGCTGCTGTTCGGCTTCCAGACCATCACGGTCTACAGCCAGCAGGCCGCGCTGGTGCTGATGGGCGTGCTTCTGCTCGCCACCGTGATGCTGGCGCCGCAGGGCTTCGTGCTCGGTATCGGCAAGCTCGCCGTCGATTGGTGGAGCAGGCGCCGGCGGCGCGACGAGGCCCCGGCGCTGGCGGACGCCGGCCGTCTGCAATCGGATGAGACCTGAACCATGGCGCTGGTCGATGTAAAAGGCGTCTCCAAGCGCTTCGGTGGATTGACCGCCGTCTCCGACGTCGACCTGACGGTCAATGCCGGTGAGGTCCATTGCCTGATCGGCCCCAACGGGGCCGGGAAGAGCACGCTGTTCAAGCTGATCGTTGGCCTCTATCCACCGACCACCGGCAGCATCTTCCTCGACTCCGTCGACATCACCGCGGAGCGACCCTACGCGCGGGTGCAACGTGGCATGAGCATCAAGATGCAGGCGCCGAGCGTGTTCAAGGAACTGCCGGTGCGGCAGAACATCCAGATCGCGCTGCAGGAACGGCTTTCGGGCGTCGAACGCGTTGCCGAGGAGGAACGGCTGCTGGCGCTGCTCAATCTGGCTGATGATAGCGACAAGCTCGCCGGTGCGCTGTCGCATGGCCAGCAGCAATGGCTGGAGATCGGGATGGCGCTGGCATTGCAGCCGCAGCTCTTGCTGCTGGACGAGCCGACCGCCGGCATGTCGCCGGAAGAGACCTACAAGACCGGCGAACTGATCAAGTCGTTCAATGCCGAGGGCATGACGGTTCTGGTCGTCGAGCACGACATGGCGTTCGTGCGTCAGGTCGCCCAGCGCGTCACCGTTCTGCATCTTGGCAAGATCTTCGCGCGCGGCAGCCTCGAGGCAATCCTGAAAGACGAGAAGGTCGCGGAAATCTATTTGGGTAAGACCCATGCCCACTGATCGCATCCTGGACGTATCGGGACTTTGGGCGGGCTACGGCGCGACGCCGATCCTGCAGGGCGTCAGCATGCAAGTTGCGCGTGGCGAGATCGTCGGCGTGATCGGCCGCAATGGCGTCGGCAAGTCGACTTTGATGCGCTGCCTGATCGGGCTGCTGCAGACTTGGCGCGGCACCATCACGTTCATGGATCAGGATGTCACGCAACTCGAGGCCGATGCGCGGGCCCGCGCCGGCTTCGGCTACATTCCGCAGGGCCGCGATGTATTTCCGCAAATGAGCGTCGAGGAGAACCTGCAGGTCGGCGAGCTGATCGGCGGACCCGACGGAAAGAAGCTGCCGGAGCTGGTCTATACGTATTTTCCGCGCCTGAAGGAGCGGCGGCGCCAGATCGCCGGCACCATGTCGGGCGGCGAGCAGCAGCAGCTTGCGATCGGCCGCGCGCTGATCGGCAATCCCTCTTTGATGATCCTCGACGAGCCGTCGGAGGGCATCCAGCCCTCGATCGTGCAGCACATTTGCGAAGCGCTGCAATCGTTCCGCGCCGAGCTCGGGACGACGATCATCTTCGTCGAGCAGAATCTCGACACCATCCTGGCGATCGCCCAGCGCTGCTACATCATGGAAAAGGGCAAGATCACGCGATCGCTGGCCGGTGAGGAGGTCAACGCAGACAATGTTCGTGCGCAGCTGCTGCTTTGATCGGCTGCGCCATGTGGTGAGGAAGTACGCGTTCCATAATCGATAACAACGGAGGGAATGGATATGGATCTGGGACTCAAGGGAGCAAAGGTTCTCGTGACCGGCAGCACCAGGGGGATCGGGCGCGCGATCGCCGACACATTCGCGGCCGAGGGTGCCAATGTCGGCATCTGCGCGCGCAATCAGGTGGATGTCGACACTGCGATTACCGCGATCAAGGCCAAGGGCGTTGCGGCATTCGGCGGTGCGGTCGACGTCTCGAACGGACCGGCGCTGAAGGCCTGGGTCGCCGACATGGCTGGAAAGCTCGGCGGCATCGATGTCGTGGTCGCCAATGTCAGCGCGCTCTCGATCGGGCAGGACGAGGAGAGTTGGGAGAAGGAATTCTCCACCGACATGATGGGGACGGTGCGGCTCGTCAACGCCGCGATGCCGTATCTCGAGAAAAGCGCGGCGGCGGCGATCGTCACCATCTCCAGCGTGTCGGGACGCGAGGTCGATTTTGCCAGCGGTCCCTACGGCACGTTCAAGGCTGCGATCATCCACTACACGCAGGGGCTGGCCTACCAGCTCGCGGCGAAGGGCATTCGGGCTAATTCGGTGTCGCCGGGCAACACCTATTTCGAGGGCGGTGTCTGGAACATGATCAAGGACGGTAATCCCGAACTGTACAAGACCGCGCTGGCGCTCAATCCGACCGGTCGCATGGGCACACCGCAGGAGATGGCGAACGCCGCGGTGTTCCTGGCGAGCAAGGCGGCGAGCTTCATCACGGGGACCAACCTCGTCGTGGACGGCGCCTTGACGCGCGGTGTTCAGTTCTAGCCAGGGCGATGACGACATGTCAGCGGATCCATTGCACTTCAAGTCCATCACCGAGATCTCCGGGCTCATTCGCCGTGGCGAGGCGAAGGCCTCGGAGATCACGGAGGCGATCCTCGGCCGGATCGCGAAGTTCGATGGGCAGTTTCATGGCTACGCGCACGTCCTTGCGGAGCGGGCCATGGCGCAGGCGAAGCAGCGCGATGCGGAGATCGCCAAAGGCATCTGGCGCGGCCCGCTGCATGGCGTTCCGATCGGGCTGAAGGACCTCTGCTACACGACGTTTGCGCCGACCGCCGGCGGCACGACGATCCACGCCAAGTTTGTTCCGTCCTTCAATGCCACGATCGTGGATCGGCTCGAAGTCGGCGGCGCGGTCACGCTCGGCAAGCTCAAGATGACGGAGGGCGCCTATACCAGCCACCATCCGGCCGTGCAGGCCCCGCTCAATCCGTGGAATGTGAACTACTGGGTCGGCTCCTCGTCCAGCGGATCGGGTGTCGCGACGTCGGCCGGCCTCTGCTATGGCTCCATCGGCAGCGACACCGGCGGCTCGATCAGGTTTCCGTCGGCGACCTGCGGCTTGACCGGCATCAAGCCGACCTGGGGCCGCGTCAGCCGGCACGGCATCTTCCCGTTGGCGGACTCGCTCGATCACGTCGGGCCGATGTGCCGCAGCGCCGTGGATGCCGGAGCAATGCTCGGCGTCATCGCCGGCGCGGATGCCAACGATCCGACCGCCTTGCGCGCCCCGGTGCCGAACTATCTGGCCGGCGTCGGCGAGAGCATCCGGGGCGTGCGGATCGGCGTCGATCGCAGATACACCCAGGAGGGAATCGATCGGCAGGTCGTCGCCGCCCTGGTGCAGGCCGAGCGCGCGCTCGCCGATCTCGGCGCCGACATCCGTGAGGTGCATTTCCCGCCCTATCAGAAGCTCGTCAGCCAGTGGATTGCGATGTGCTCGGTGGAAACGGCGGAGGCGCATCTGGACACCTATCCGTCGCGCAAGTCGGAATATGGACCGGACCTCGCCCAGCTGATCGAGCAGGGCAGGGCGACGAGCGGCGTCGATATCGCCGCGATCCATCACGAGCGGCTGAAGTTCAGCGGCAGCCTCTCCGCGATGTTCGAGGATATCGATCTCCTGTTGATCCCGACGATGCCGGTGCCGATCCCGACTCTGACGAAGATGAGCGAGTACGGCGCCGACCCCAACGTCCTCCTGAACATCCTGCGCTTCACGGCGGTGTTCGACTTCTCGGGCAGCCCGACCATCACGCTGCCGATGGGCATGGCGTCGGACCAGATGCCGCTCAGCATGCAGCTGGTCGGCCCGCATCTCTCCGAAGACGTGCTGGTCCGCGCCGGCGCCGCGTTCCAGTCGGTGACGGACTGGCATACGCGGCGGCCGCCGATCGAATGAATCTTCGTCAATGGCTTCCCTTGTCGCGTCCCATCAGGCCTTGCCGGCAAGCCTCGCCGCGATCGCGCGATAGCCGCGCGTCCACATGTGATCGAGATCGAGGTCCATCGGCAGCGGCTGCGAGGAGACGCGCGCGATCACGGTCTCGCTCTCCGGATCGATGTAGATCCATTGGCCGTGGATGCCGACGGCGGCGAACGGGGTTTCGTTGCGATCGATCGTGTACCACTTGTTGCGGTAGTTGCCGTTCGGAAACACCTTGGTCAGGTCGCCGCGCGACCAGGCCTCGGCATTGCCGTTCTGCCTGATGTCGTCGACCCACCAGCCAGGCACCACCTGCCGTCCGTTGCTGATGCCGTGGTTGCGCATCATCTCGCCGAAGCGGGCGAGATCGCGCAGTGTCGCGCAGATGCCGCCGGCGACGCGCGCCGCGCCGCGCGAGTCGACGGCGATGTAGGCGTCGTGCTCGGCGCCCATCGGCTGCCACAGATACTGCGCGAGGATCTTCGCGTAGGATATGCCGCAGGCGCGCTCATAGACCCAGCCGAGCACGTCGGTGTTGGTCGAGACGTAGTGGAAGGTCTGCCCGTGCGGCGTACCGTTCGGCCGCAGCGTGCGCAGATAGTCGCGTAGATTTGTCGGCGGCACGGTCGGGTCCGGCGGCTCCCAGCCGGTCGAGCGCCGGTAGTTCATGACGTCGCCGTCGCGCGCCATGTAGTCCTCGTCGAAGCGGATGCCGACGCTCATGTCGAGCAGGTGGCGCACCGTGCAGCTGCCGCCATAGACCGATCCCTCCATCTCCGGGATGTAGCGCGTCACCGGCGCGTCGGGATCGAGCTTGCCGTGATCGGCCAGGATGCCGCCAAGCGTTCCGGCGACCGACTTGCTGACCGAGAAAATCAGATGCGGGGTGTCCGGCGTCAGGCCGTGGGCATACCATTCGAAGGCGACCTGTCCGCGATGCGACACGACGATGCCGTCGGTGTGGCTTGCGCGCAGGGCCTGGCCGACGCCGACCGTCTCGCCGCGCGGGTCAGCGAAGCTGACGTCGTCGAGATAGCGCGGCGCAAAGGACAGCGGGGCCGGCGTCGAGGCGCGCGCGATGTTGGCGGTGGGCAGCAGCTCGCGGACATTGCGGAATGCCCACTCGCTGAAGGGATGCTGGCGCCAGTTGGCGAGCGTGACTTGTTCGTCGGCCGCCGACGGGAAGGCGGCCATGATGCGACGCGAATTCATTGTTGATCCAATAATGATATCGGGGACGTGCAAAAGTTCCGTATAGGTCGCGCCGTTCGCAATCAACCAGATGGTGGAGGTCATGTCCGGGTTACTCCGGCGTAACCGTTTCCGGGATGTGCGCTTGGCCCGCAATTTGCTTGACTATGCCCCGCGTCTGTCTCAGCGTGGCCGCCATGCGACGCGCAGACGTTCGCCATCGGGAAACATCGGGAGGTAGGTCATGATAGCGCTTCTGGGCCGACCGGATCCGGCAACAACACAGGCCATCCAGTTCGCGCGCGGGATTCTCGAAGGCTCGGCGACCGCGTTCTACGAGGTCGACGGCAATCTGACCCTCAACCGCTTCGTGCTCAGCAGCAACGTTCCGCCGAGCTTCCACGACCAGTATCTTGCCGGCATGAACCGGCTCGATCCGTTGCATCCGCGCTCCGCGAGCAACCGGCCGATCGCCCGGCTGAGCATCGCGCTCGACCAATGCGCGTCCCAGGAGGCGGCGACCTATCGTGCGTTTGCCGGCCAATGCGGCGTCGCCGACATGATCGAGTTCTTCTTCCGCCGCAACGACCGGATCGTGGCCGGAATGAGCGTGCTCTGGGCGCCGGGCTGCACGATTCCCGACGGCAGCATGCACATCGCCGAGAAGATCCACGATTACCTCGAGTTCAACCTGACCAGCCGCCTATCCCCGAATCCCGACGAGCCCGCGCGTTACGGACTGACCTCGCGCGAGATGGAAGTGGTCGAGCTGTTGTGCTGCGGCCGCACCAACCGCGAGATCGGCGAGTGCCTGAGCATCGGTCTCGCGACGGTGAAGACGCATCTGATACATATCTTCGAGAAACTCGGCGTCGAGACCCGCTCCGCCGTCGTCGCGCTGATGTCGCGGCCGCATTGAGGCGCGGCTCTTTCCTCCCGTCGTCCCGGCGAAGGCCCGGACCCATACTCCGCGGCGGATATGTCGGTGGGACGCGTCGTTCCAGCGTCGCGCAACAATCACCTTCGGTGGTAATGGGTCCGGGCCTTCGCCGGGACGACGTTTGTTGCGCGGCCTGTGGGTCAAGCATCCGCGCTCTCGCAACATGTTTTGTCCGAGCTTCGTTATTCGCTTCACTCTCGCGTCCACCCGATCCACCGTTAGGTGGATTGCTGCCTGTCGGGCTGCCGATCGAGAGTTCCTCGAGGACCGGTGTCGTTTTCGACAATGTTGGCGAGCGGCTGCCGCTCGCGAACATTGAAGGATCCGACATGCGTGATTTCATGGCCATCGGCCGCTCGGTGGCGGTTGCGGAGCGTGGCATGGCCGCAACCTCGCACCCGCAGGCGACGCTTGCCGCGGTCGAGATGTTGAAAGCCGGCGGCAATGCCGTCGATGCCGCGGTGGCTGCGGTGGCGGTGCAGGGCGTCGTCGAGCCGCAGATGACCGGGATCGGCGGCGACTGCTTTGCGCTGTATTCGCCCAAGGCCGGGGAGCCGATCGCGCTGAACGGCTCGGGCCGCACGCCCGCCGGCACCGATACTGAAAAATATGTCGGCAGCGGCGCGCGCGACATTCCGCCGGCCGCGCCCGAGGCCGTGACCGTGCCGGGCGCCATCGACGCGTGGTGCAGGCTGGTCGCCGATCACGGCAGCAGGTCGCTGGAGGAGATATTCCGGCCAGCGATCGCGGCGGCCGAGCAGGGCTTTTGCGTGACACCGCGCGTCGCGGAAGACTGGCGCCGCTTCCGGGCGCGCATCGAGATCGACGCCAATGCCGCCGCGCAGTTCCTCCCCGGGGGCAAGGCGCCTGAGGTCGGCGACATCCGAACGCAGCCTGCGCTTGGCCGGACCCTGCGCCGGATCGCGCAGCACGGGCGCGAGGCGTTCTACGCGGGCGAAGCCGCCGACGAGATGGCCGGCATCTTGCGCGGATTGGGTGGTGCCCACAGCATCGAGGATTTCGCGGCGCAGACCTCGGACTACGTGCGCCCGATCTCGGCGCGCTACCATGACCACGACGTGATCGAGTGTCCGCCGAACGGGCAGGGCCTGGCGGCGCTGATGATCCTGCGCACGCTCGCCGGCTTCGATGTCGGCGTGCTGGCGCAGGCCGATCGCATCCATCTGCTCGCCGAAGCGACCAAGGCCGCCTACCGCGCGCGCGACGCCTTCTTCTGCGATCCCGCTGCCGGCAAGGTCGATCCGGCCGCATTCCTTGCCGACGACTATATCGGGCGGATCCGCAGCAAGATCGACATGAGCCGCGCGTCCGCGCCCGCGATCTGGGACGATATCGAGCATCGCGACACCGTCTATGTCACGGTGGTCGACCGCGACCTCAACGCCGTCTCGCTGATCAACTCGCTGTTCTATCCGTTCGGCAGCGGCATCTACGCGCCGAGATCGGGCATCCTGCTGCACAACCGCGGCTGGAGCTTTCGCGCCAGGCCCGGACACCTCAATTCGCTCGGGTCGCGCAAGCGCCCGATGCACACCATCATCCCGGGCCTGCTGCGCAAGGACGGCAAGACCGTGATGTCGTTCGGCGTGATGGGTGGGCACTACCAGGCCGCCGGCCATGCCAATCTGCTGTCGAACATCTTCGACATGAAGATGGACATCCAGGCGGCGGCCGAGGCACCGCGCTCCTTTGCCTTCGACGGTGCGCTGTCGCTGGAGACGACGATATCACCGGCGATCCGGGACGAGCTGCGCGCCCGCGGCCACGATACCCGCTTCTCCGAGGAGCCGATCGGCGGTTGCCAGGCGATCCGCATCGACCATGCCCGCGGCGTTCTGCTCGGCGCCTCCGACCACCGCAAGGACGGGCTGGCGTTGGGCTTTTGAGGGGGCCGCCTGCCCGCACTGCGGGGGGCGGGCGGAGCATCCACCGGACGGTGGATTGTTCCAAATGCCGACATGTCGAACGTTTGGCCGATCATGCCGGCGCCGTGCGGTTTCGCCGCTGTGCACCGCACGGCGAAGGCTGATCGCTCCGGACTTTCCCAATCGAGAAGTTGATCCGTATGAACAGGACATTCGCCGACACGGTCTTCCGCAACGGCCGGATCTACACGTCGAACCGGGCGCAGCCTTGGGCGGCGTGCGCAGCCGTGAAGGCCGGCCGCTTCATCGCCGTGGGCGAGGAGCGCGACGTCGCGGCGCTGGTCGGCGAGGGGACCAAGACCGTCGATCTCGGTGGACGAATGGCGATGCCGGGCATCATCGACATCCATAATCACATCATGATGGGCGGGCAGGCCGATCTCTACGAGCTGCGCTTCTCCAACGCCGACAGCGTGCCAAGGATCGCCGACACCTTGCACAAGGCTGCTTCAGTCGCGGCGCCCGGCGCCTGGATCGTCGGCGGGCAGTTCGGCAACAATCTCCTGAACGAGATGAACACCGCGGAGTCCTGCGCACTGCTGGATGCGGCGTGCCTCGGACATCCCGTCGTGCTGCGCGACGACACCTATCACAATCGCTGGGCAAGCTCGGCGGCGCTGCGGCTTGCAGGCGTGCAGGCCGATTCCGCCGATCCGACCGACGGCGAGATCGGCCGCGACCTCAAGACCGGGACGCTGACCGGCATCATGATCGAGGCCGCCTCCGGCCTGGTCGAGCGGGCGCTCGCGGCCTCCGGTCACTACACGGCCGAGATGGACCGCGCGGCGGTGGCGCGTTCGATCTCGGTGCTGAACGCCTATGGCGTCACCGCCTTCATCGACGCCGCCAGCATGCAGCCGATCATGGCGGCGCTGAAGGGGCTCGACGACCGTGGCGAACTCACCGCCTGGGCGGTCTGTGCGATGCCCGTGGTCGAGCCGGGCTTCATGTTCGGCAAGGCTGGCGAGGAGCTGTTTGCGCTGCGCGAGCAATATCGCGGCGCGCATGTGAAGCCGGACTATGTGAAGGTGTTTCTCGACGGCGTGCCCGGCGCCAAGACCGCGGCGTTCCACGAGCCCTATGTGGCCGACCCCGTGCGCGGCTGCTGCTTCCGCGGATCGACCATGCTGACCGTACCCGACCTGATCCGCTGGCTCGGACGCTGCGAGAAGCTCGGCCTCGCCGCGAAGATCCATTGCGCGGGAGATGCCGCGGTGACGCAGGCGCTCGATGCCATCGATGTGGTGCGCAGCTTCAACGGCCCGACCCACCTGATTCACCAGATCGCGCATGCGAGCTACATCGCGCCCGACGACATCAAGCGTTTCGCCGAGCTCGGCGTCGCGGCCGATCTGTCGCCGATCATCTGGTATCCGACCATCTTCCTCGAGGCGCACAAGGCCGCGATGGGCGAGGAGCGCGCGCAGCGCTTCTGGCCGAACAAGGACCTGAAGGCGGCCGGTGCGTTGATGGCCGGCGGCTCGGACTGGCCGGTGATTCCGATTCCCGATCCCTGGCAGGGCATCGAGGGCATGGTGACCCGGCAAAATCCCACCGGGGATTTTCCCGGCAAGTCGTTGTGGGCCGAGCAGGCGCTCGATCTCGCCACCGTGATCGACATCTACACCATCGATGCCGCGCGGGCGGCCGGTCTCGGCCAATCGATCGGTTCGATCGAGGTCGGTAAGTCGGCCGACCTGATCGTGCTCGACCAGATGATCTTCGACATCCCGCCGGACCAGCTTGCCGACACGCGGATCGAGATGACCTTCTTCGAAGGCCGCAAGGTCTACGAGCGGGGTGCGTGATGATCGCTGTGGATCAGATCCCGGTCACGGTGCTCACCGGCTTCCTCGGCAGCGGTAAGACCACGGTGCTGAACCATCTGCTGCGCCAGCCGGAGCTCAATGGCGTCGTCGCCATCATCAACGAGTTCGGCGAGGTGGCGTTGGATCACCTCCTGGTCGAGAGCAGCGAGGATCGCCTCGCGCTGCTCGACAATGGCTGCATCTGCTGCTCGGTGCGCGAGGATCTGATCGAGACGCTGGCCGATCTCGCCGCCCGCCGCGCCGCTGGGGCGATCCCGCCGTTCCACCGCGTGCTGGTCGAGACCACCGGGCTCGCCGATCCCGTGCCGGTGCTGCACACGCTGATGACGGCGTCCGATATCGTTGGCCGCTACCGGATCGACGGCGTGGTCGTTACCGTCGATGCCGTCAACGGCGCGCATACCCTCGCGACGCGTGACGAGGCCGTCAGGCAGATCGCCGTCGCCGACCGGCTGCTGGTGACCAAGACCGACCTGGCCAGCGACGATGCACTCGCGCAGCTCGACGCGCGGCTCGCCGCGATCAACCCGGTCGCAACGCGCGCGCATGTGCGGAACGGGATGGTCGATCCGGCAAAGGTTGTCGATGCCGGGCTGTTCGATCCGTCGGCCCGCTCGGCCGATGTGGTGCGCTGGTTCGATCTGGCGTCGCAGGCGGCGAATGCGCCGCATCATCACATCGATCACGATTGCGATGGCGAGGTGTGTGGTCATCACAGCCACCATGCGCACGACACGGATGTATCGTCCTATAGCCTCATCATCGACGAGCCGATCCAGCGCGAGGCGCTTGCGCGCTGGCTCGATTATGTCGCCGCGCTCAAGGGCGAGGACCTGCTGCGCTTCAAGGCGATCGTGCATGTTGCCGAACAGCCCGATGCGCCGGTCGTGGTGCATGGCGTGCAGCACGTGTTCCATCCGCCGATCACGCTGAAGGGCTGGCCGTCGGCGGACCGGCGCTCGCGGCTCGTCTTCATCGTGCGCGGCATCCCGCGCCAGATCATCGAGAACACCTTGTGCAAATTTGCCGCGGTGAGCCGTGGAGCGATCCAACGATCTGCGGCTTAGGCGGCAGTTACATCAGGTAATTGTTGAGGGGAGAGGGACATGACTGAGAATTCAAAGACGATATCGTCCGGCCGGCTCGACCGGCGCACGCTGCTGAAGGCGGCCGGTGCGACCGGCCTCGCATCGGCGATGAACGTGCCGTTGGTCAACGTCGCGCGGGCCGCCGGCAACACCATCAAGATCGGATGGGTCGGATGCCTCTCCGGCGTCCGCGCGCCGTTTGCCGAGCCCGACACCTGGATCCACGAGCGCATCAAGGCGCGGCTGAAGGACGGCCTGAAGATCGGCGGCAAGACCTGGCAGGTCGAGTTTGTCTTCAAGGACAATCAATCCGACCCGAACCGCTCGTCGGTGGTCGCGAGCGAACTGGTGCTGCGCGAGAAATGCGACTTGATCCTGATCGAGGATGGCGACGCGCAGGCTCCGGTGCAGGAGCTCGCCGACGCCCGTGGCATTCCGTCGATTTCGACCATGGTGCCATGGCAGGGCTGGATGTTTCCGCGCAAGTCGACGCCCGACAAGGGATTCCCCTACAGCTATCACTTCTTCTGGGGCGCCGATGATGTCGTGAAGAATTTCCTCGGCATGTGGCAGTCGGTCGACACCAACAAGAAGGTCGGCACGCTCTACATCGACAATCCCGCCGGCCAGGCGTTCTCCGACCCGAAAGTCGGTCTACCCGGCGGCATCGCGGGGGCAGGCTATCAGGAATTCTCCGCCGGAAAATTCCAGATCGCGACCGATGACTTCACCAACCAGGTGTCGTCGTTCAAGAGCAACGGCGTCGATATCGTGTCCGGATTCACGTACGGCAATCACTGGGTGACGCTGTGGAACCAGGCGGCGCAGGCCGGGTTCAAACCGCAAATCTGCACGGTGGCGGCGGCATTCCTGTTCCCGAGCGCGGTGAACGCGCTCGGCGATCGCGGCGACGGCATGTCGACTGAGGTGTGGTGGACGCCCGCCTATCCATTCAAGTCGTCGCTGACCGGGCAGAGCGCCGCCGAGCTCACCGCCGAATGGGAGAAGACGACGGGCAAGCAATGGACCCAACCGATCGGCTATGCGCATGCTCTGTGGGAAGTTGCGCTTGCTGCTTTGCAGAACAGCGATCCGAAGGACAAGAACTCGCTGCGCGATGCCATCGCCGGTCTCGACATGGAGACGGTGGTCGGACCGGTGAAATTCAAGGGAACGCCGATCAAGAACGTCGCGGTGACGTCGCTGTCGGGCGGGCAATGGCGCAAGACCAAGGGCGGCAAGGCGAAATACGAGCTCTTGATCGTGCACAACGGGACGGCGCCGTTCATCCCGAAGCAAGCCGATCTCGCATTGCTGTCGAAGCTCGCCTGAGATGGCGCCTCTTCTGCGCGTCAGCGGGCTGTCGAAGCGTTTCGGCGAGATCGTGGTCGCCGACAATGTCGGCTTCGAGCTGGCGCGCGGCGAATGCCTCGGCGTGATCGGCCCGAACGGCGCCGGCAAAAGCTCGCTGTTGAACCTGATCGTCGGCCTGATCACGGCCGACGGCGGTTCGATCACGCTCGACGACAGGGAGATATCAGGCCTGCCGCCGCATCGCCGGGCGCGGATGGGGCTCGGGCGCGCGTTCCAGATCCCGCAGCCGTTTCCGCATCTGTCGGTCTACGAGAACGCGCTGGTCGCGGCGTCCTACGGCGCGGGCCTGTATGGCGAGGCGGCATCGAGCTGGACGATGGAGGTGCTGCAGCGGACCGGGCTCGACGCCAAGGCGGACAAGCTCGCGGGCGCCTTGCCGCTGATCGACCGCAAGCGGCTGGAATTCGCCAAGGCGCTGGCCTCGAAACCCAAGCTGATCCTGCTCGACGAGATCGCCGCCGGGTTGACCGAGCCCGAGGTCGAGCGCCTTGTTGCCATCATCAAGTCGGTGAAGGCAGATCACGCCATGATCTGGATCGAGCACATTCCGCACGCCTTGCGCGCAGTGTCGGATCGGATCCTGGTGCTCGATTTCGGCCGCAAGGTGCTGGAGGGGCCGCCGGCCGAGGTGATGGACAGCGCCGTGGTGCGCGAGATCTACATGGGATTGAAGGCCGATGGCGTTGCTTGATGTGAACGGCCTGCAGATCTTCTACGGCGATCTCCAGGCCGTGTTCGACATGAATTTCACGGTCGCCGACGGCGAGGCGGTGGCGCTGGTCGGTGCCAACGGCGCCGGCAAGTCGACATTCCTGAAAGCGCTGGTCGGGCTCAATGAGGAGCGGCGCGGGGCGGTGCATTTCGACGGCATCGACATCTCGCAGATGCCGGCCGAGCAGGTGTCGCGGCTTGGGCTCATCATGGTGCCCGAAGGCCGGCTGCTGTTCGATTCGCTGACCATCGAGGAGAACCTGCTGATGGGCAGCGTCAACCGTTGTAAGGGCAGCTGGACGCTACGGCGGGTGTTCGACCTGTTCCCGATCCTGGAAGAGCGGCGGCGGATGTTTCCGGGCCAGCTCTCCGGCGGCCAGCAGCAGATGGCGGCGATCGGCCGCGCGCTGATGTCGAACCCGCGGCTGTTGCTGTGCGACGAGATATCGCTCGGGCTCGCGCCTGTCGTGGTCGAGCAGATCTATCGCTCCTTTGCCGACATTCGCCGCGAGGGCACCGCCGTCGTGCTGGTCGAGCAGGATGTCAAGCGCGCGCTCGCGACGTCGGAGCGGATCTACTGCCTGTTGAAGGGGCGGGTGTCGCTGACCGGCCCGGCGCAAGGGTTGCAGCCGGAACAGCTGACGCACGCCTATTTCGGTAACTAGCCAGGATTGGCACGACATGATCTGGGTTGAGACATTGATCAACGGGGCCCTGCTGGGCGGGCTCTACGGCCTGCTCGGCATCGGGCTCGCTCTGGTGTTCGGCGTGATGCGCGTCGTCAACATCGCACACGGCGAATTCATGGTGCTGAGCGCGTTCTGCGCGGTGCTGCTTTCCAACCTGTTTCCGCAGGTCTCGCCGCTGCTGATGCTGATCCCGGTGATCGCACTGTCCTTTGCGGTCGGTTGGCTCTACCAGGCCGCCATCGTCAACCGGGTCGTGACGTCGCCCGATCCGCTGTCGCCGCTGCTGCTGACCTTCGGCGTCTCGGTGATCCTGCGTAACGTCATGGTCGAAATCTTCGGCGCCGACGTGCGCAGCCTCCAGGTCGGTGAACTCTCGCGCGCCAGCCTCGAGATTGCCGGCCTCAACATCGGCATCATGCCGCTGCTCACGCTGGTGCTCGCCGCGCTGCTGTTCATGGCGCTGCAGCTCGTGCTGCGCCATACCGAGTTCGGGCGGATCGTGCGCGCCACCGCCGACCGCCGCGACATCGTCCGGCTGTCCGGGGTCAAGCCGGACCGGGTCTATAACTATGTCATGGGCCTGTCGCTCGCGCTCGGTGCGATCGGCGGCGTGCTGCTGGCGGTGCGGTCGAGCTTCACGCCGTTCTCGGGCGCCGAGCGGCTCTTGATCGCCTTTGAGGTCGTGGTGCTCGGCGGGCTCGGCTCGTTTTGGGGCGCGCTGCTCGGCGGCATCGCGCTCGGCATGGCGCAGTTGATCGGATTGAAGATCGATCCGAACGCGGGGCTGCTCTATGCGCACCTCCTGTTCTTCATCATGCTGTTGATCCGCCCGTCGGGTCTCGTGTCGAGCAGGGTATGACGCTGATGCCGACACGGACAATTCTCCTCGCCTGTGCCATCGTGCTCGTCGCTGCTATCGCCGGCGCGCCCTTCGTGCTGAACGAGGGCATCCTGCGGCTCGCGACCGAATGCCTGCTGCTGCTGACCATGGCGCAGATGTGGAACCTGCTGGCGGGCTACGCCGGGCTGGTCTCGCTCGGCCACCAGGTCTTCATCGCCTTCGGCGCCTATGCGCTGTTCCTGACTTCCGGCTGGCTCGAGGTGACCCCGATCTGGGTCTTGCCGGTGGCGCCGTTGGTAGCCGCCGCCGTCGCGGCGATCATCGCCTTTCCGCTGTTTCGTTTGCGCGATGCCTATTTCTCGATCGCGATGTGGGTGTTCGCCGAGATCATCGGCGCTTTCACGATGAAATCGCAGGCGATCGGCGGCACCTCGGGCGTGCCGCTCGCCACCAGCAAGCTGATCGATTTCGACTGGTTCGAGCCGACCATGTTCTGGCTGGCGGGCGGCCTGACGCTGGTCACCATCGCGGCGCTGTACAAGATGATGACCTCGAGCTTCGGGCTCGGGCTGATGAGCGTGCGCGACAATGACCTCGCCGCGATGAGCGTCGGGGTCGACGTCCGGCACAATCGCTTCATCGCCTTCGTGCTGTCGGCGGCGGGATGCGGGCTGGCGGGTGCGTTGAGCTTCATGGGCAACCTGTTCATCGCGCCGCTCGCGGCCTTCGACGTCAACTGGTCCGTCTACATGATGTTCATCGTGATCATCGGCGGTATTGGGACGCTGGAGGGCCCGATCCTCGGCGTCATCATCTTCTTCGGCCTGCGCGAATTGATGACCGGGCCGCTCGGCCTGTCCGGCGGCTGGTATCTGGTCGGGCTCGGCATCATTGCCGTGGTCGTGATGATCGTGGCGCCGCGCGGCATCTGGCCGGCCTTGCGCGCTCGCCTCGGCGTGCGGCTGCTCGATGTCCACCGCGCCGCGCCACGGCCGGCCCCGCCCACCATCCTGCCGGCCGCATCGGAACGGGTCGCCGGATGAGGCAGGCCTTCACGCGGTCACCATTGCTTGTATTCTGACGGTTCCGGCTTTGCGTGGAGGGTGTGATGGCTCTGATATTCCGGGGATGCGGATCGGCATTGGCCGGCCTGGTTGCGATGACGATGGCGGCGCCGCTGCCGGCGCAGGCCGAGCGCAGGATGTGGCCGCAGGCGGCCGCCACGCACCCGATGGATGGGCTGACGACGGACGAAATCCGTTCGGTCACCGAGATTCTCCGCGGCGCCGGCAAGCTCGACGATGCGGCGCGGGTCGTCTCCATGACGGTCGACGAGGACCCCAAGGACGAGGTGCGGGCGTGGAAGCCCGGACAACCCTTCGCGCGGCGCGCGAACGTGACGCTGCTGAGCGGCGGACATCTCTACGAAGCGCATATCGATCTCGCCGCACGCAGCCTGCTCGGCTGGGACGAGGTCAGGGATCACGAGGCTGCGCTGACCATCGACGAACTGATGTCTGCCGGTGATCTGCCGAAGCAGGACCCGCGCTGGATCGCCGCGATGGCCAAGCGCGGCATCACCGACTTCCACAATGTGCTGTGCCTGCCGTTGACGGTCGGGCCGGTGAGCGACCCGGCCCTGAAAGGCCGCCGCCTGCTCAACGTTCCCTGTGTCGACACGACCGGCGCCGCCAACAATCTCTGGGGCAAGCCGATCGAGAACCTGGTCGCCCAGGTCGATCTCAAGAGCAGGACGGTGCTGTCGGTGACCGATCTCGGCGTGCTGCCGCCGCCGGCGCAGACACCCTCCCATGCCTATGCCGACTCCGGAAAATACCGCAAGCCGCCGAAGCCGATCGAGATCACCGCGCCCGAGGGCAGCAATGTGAAGGTGGAGGGCGGCCAGGTCCACTGGGACAACTGGTCGTTCCATGTCCGTCTCGAGCCGCGCGTCGGCGCGGTGCTGTCGTTGATCCGCTACGACGATCACGGCACGTTCCGCGACATCGCCTATCAGATCTCGGCGAGCGAGATGTTCGTGCCCTATATGGACCCGGCGCCGACCTGGTCGTTCCGCGCCTATATGGATATCGGCGAATACGGCTTTGGCGTGCTCTCCAGCGAATTGCAGCGCGGCATCGATTGCCCCGAAGGCGCGCATTTCCTCGATCTGACGATCTCGGACACCAAGGGTATGCCGGTCGTCTCCAAGGGCGCGGTCTGCATCTTCGAGCGCCCGACCGGCGATCCGATCTGGCGGCACAGCGAGCTGCTCAACAATACCGCCGAGGTGCGGCCGAACAATGAGCTGGTGGTGCGGATGGCGCCGGTGGTCGGCAATTACGACTATCTGGTGGACTACGTGTTCGACCGCGCCGGCAACATCGACGTGCGGCTCGGCGCCTACGGCATCGATGCGACCAAGGGCGTGGCAAGCCGGACCTTGAGCGACCCGACGGCGAAGCAGGACACCGCCTACGGGACGCTGGTCGACGAGCGGCTGCTGGCCGTCAATCACGATCACTACATGACGTTCCGGATCGATATGGACATCGACGGCACCGCGAACCGGCTGGTCGAGGACCGCTTCAGCGTCCGCCGGCTGGATGAGGGCCAGCGCAAGAGCCTCTGGCAGGTCGACACCAGGCCGGTCGCGACCGAAGGACCGATCACGACGCCGCTGAGCGCGGCGCAGTTCAGGATCGAGAGTACGGGCAAGACCAACAGCCGCGGCTATCGCACCAGCTATCAGCTGATGCCGGGACACTCCGACGTCTCATTGCTCGCCAAGGACGATCCGATCCAGCTCCGCGCGGGCTTCAGCGCCTACACGCTATGGACCTCGGCCTACGCCAGGGACGAGAGATATGCCGCAGGCATGTACCCGAACGAGAATCCTGAGGTCGATGGCCTGCCGAAATGGACCGCCGCAAAGCGGCCGATCGAGGATCGCGACCTCGTGCTGTGGTACACGGTCGGCTTCCGCCACGTGCCGCGCGCCGAGGATTGGCCGGTCATGCCGGGCCTTTGGCATGGCTTCCGGCTCCGTCCGTTCAACTTCTTCGATCGCAATCCCGCGCTCGACGTGCCGCCGATGGTGAATGCCAGGGACACAAAATGAGTGGCCGCGTGCATCGCACGGGAGCCGTTGTCGGCGCGCTGCTGGCGTTGTTGGCGGCGCAGCCGGCCGCGCGGGGCGCGGCGGCCGAGAGCGGGGCCGACGATGCGTCCTTGCTCTATTTGAGCAGCGGCGACTGGCAGCGCCAATCCGCGCCGCGCAAGGTCGCACTCGCGGCCGACTTCATGCGGATCTTCTGCACCGATCAGACAATGTCTGCAGCATCGCTGGCCGATTGCCTCGACCGCGACAAGGCGGATGGCGCGCCGTTCGAGCGCGCCATGGCATGTGTCAGCGCGCTGTCAGCCGGCCGCTGAGAGGCCGGCGTCGATCCCGTCGGCGATCGCCTTCACATCCAATGCGGTGAGGATCAGGGGCGGGGACAGGATCAGGTTGTTGCCCGAGACGCGCAGCATCACGCCGGCCTCGTAGGCGCTATCCGCCACCTTCGCCATGATCTTCTTGTCGGCGGGCTTCTTGCTGTCGCGATCGGCGACGAGCTCGAGCGCGGCCATCAGGCCCTTGCCCCTGACGTCGCCGACCAGCGCATGCTTGGCCTTGAGCACGGCCAGCGCCTGCGCGAGGTCGTTGCCGCGAGCGGCGGCATTCTCGTCGAGTTTAAGGCGGCGGGTCTCGGCGAGCGCCGCAAGGCCCGCGGCGCAGCCGACCGGATGGCCCGAATAAGTATAGCCATGCCCAATCGAGCCGAACGTGGTCGTGTCAGTCTCGAAGGTTTCCGCGACCTGTTCGCCGATCAGCGTCGCGCCGAGCGGGAAATAGCCCGAAGTGATCGCCTTGGCCACCGTCATCATGTCAGGCTTGACGCCCCATAGCCGTGAGCCCGACCAAGCGCCGGTGCGCCCGAACCCGGTGACGACCTCGTCCGCGATCATCAGGATGCCGTGCCGGTCGCAGATCTCGCGCGCCAGCTTCATGAAGCTGTCCGGCGGCACGATCACGCCGCCGGCCCCGAGCACCGGCTCCATGATGAAGGCCGCGATGGTATCGCCGCCCTGGAACGCGATCTCTTCCTCCATCGCCGCCGCGCACAGCTGCGCGAGCCTGGCAGGATCGGTCTCGTTGAAGGGATTGCGGTAGGTCGACGGCGCCGGGATATGGAATACGCCGGGCAGCATCGGCTCATAGTTGCGGCGGAAATTGGCGTTGCCGTTGACGGAGGCGCCGCCGAAATGGGTGCCGTGATAGCCCTTTTTCAGCGCCAGGAACTTGATGCGGTCGGCCTGGCCCTTGATCTTCCAGTATTGCCGCGCGAGCCGTAGCGCGGTCTCGACCGAGTCCGATCCGCCTGATGTGAAGAAGGCGCGAACCATGCCTTCCGGCTTGAACCATTCGGTGAGCTCGTAGGCGAGCTCGATCGAGGGGCCGCTCGAGGTACCGCGGAAGCCGGAATAATACGGTAGCGCGCTGAGCTGATCCGCGATCGCCTTCTTGATCGGATCGCAGCTGTAGCCGAGATTGACGTTCCACAGGCCGCCGACCGCATCGATCACGGTGTTGCCGTCGATGTCGGTGACGTGGACGCCTTCGCCCTTCATCACGATCCGCGGCGGCTGCGCCCGCATCTCGGCGGGATGGGCCATCGGGTGCCAGATCGGCTTGGCGTTGTTCTCAACCAGGAAGTTTCTGTCGCGCATGATCGCTCTCTGTCCGGCTGGAGCCTTTTCCGTTTCGACGGAATCGGAACGGGGCTCCAGATTCTAGTTTTGACGCGTTTTCTTCACGCGAACCGGTACCCACTTCGCTCGAAAACGCTTTAGTCGAATTGCAGCCCGAAGTGCCGCAGCGCCTCGCTGTAGGACGCGGCCGGGCTGCGCACGTCAAACAGCACCGTGCGCATGTTGCACGCGGCAGCGCCCGCGATGTTGCGACGCTGGTCGTCGACGAAGACGCAATCTTCTGCTTCCAGCGCCAATTCGTCCAGCACGCTTTGATAGGCGCGCGGATCGGGTTTCAGGATCCCGGTATGGGTCGCGTCGACGATGGTGTCGAAGCGCTTGAGGATGGAGAGACGGGTGCGAAACTCCGCACCGTAGAACAGGTCGAGCTCGTTCGAGAGGATCGCAAGCCGGAACCCGGCGTCGGCGGCGAGGTTGATCGCGCGCACCGCCTCGGGCCGGATCACGGTGTCGGGATCGGCACCGCGCGCGCGCTTCACGAAGGTCTCCATGTCGCGCCAGTCCTCGCCGACCATGCGTCCGACCTCGCGGCTGCGGGTCAGCCAGTAGTCGCGTTCGGAAATCTCGCCGCGCTGCATCGCAGCCCAAGGCGGATCGCTATCGGGGGCAAATGGTCCGAGCCATTTCAGCGTGCACGGTGCGAGCCCGAGCGCGCGCTCGGTCAGGTCATGGGTTTCGAACAGGGTCTTCGAAATGACGCCGCCGAAATCAAGCACCAGCGCCTGGGCGAACGGCCTCGTCATGCGGCAACCGTTGCGCGGCCGGGGCGGACAATGCCGGCCGCGACCCAGCGGTCGAAGATACCGAGCACGGTTTCGTTGAACGCCGCGCTGTTGATGTGATCCCTGATCTCGTGCAGCTCGACCGGTGGCCGGACCGCCGACCGCATCGCGTCGACAAAGGCGGCGAGGGCGTCGGGATCGTGCAAAGCCTCGCCTTCGCGGTCCCATTGCTGGATGCCGCCGGCGGGGAGCACAAAGGCGACGGGCGCACTGGCGCCGGCGAGCTTCTCCGCAATCGCGTGTGCGATCCGGCGGCGATCGGCGGCTCCCGAAGTCGCCGACGCGAGCAGCCGGTTGTGTGCGTGGAACGGCCGATCCGTGAGCTCGTTCGGAATCCCAAGCCAGGCCGGGAAGTCGACCATGTCGACCGCCCCGGGGGCGACGATCTGCGGAATGCCGGCTCTACCCGCATTCTCCAGCCGGTCGGCGCCTGAATTGACCACCGAGCCGGTGAGCTGATTGGCGACCTCCTGTAGGCTGAGGTCCAGCACCGCAGCAAAGCCGCCCTGGGCGGCGATCGACTCCATGGCACGGCCACCCATGCCTGTGGTGTGGAAGACGACCACCTCGTAGCCACGCTGCTCGAGCTGCGGCTTGAGCTCCACCATGTAGCGCAAGCAGCTCTTGCCGAGCGAGGTGATCGCAACGATCGGCCGGTCCCGGCTCGGCTTGATGGCGCTCTTCGCCGCGCCGACGATCGCGCCGCAGGCTTGCGACAGCACGGCGGTGCAGGTGCCGTTGAGGCCATAGAGGCCGCCGGCCCACAGGATCATCATCAGATCGGCGGCGACGCGCTCGGGCGGGATCAGATGCGAGAATGCGACGGTCGAGACGATCAGCTTCGGCAGGCCGAGCGGCAGCGCCTGCGCGACGTCGAGCGCAAGGTCGGTTCCCATCGTGCCGCCGATCGCAATCACGCCGTCGATGGCATCGCGCGCCGCGAGCTCGCGTGCCAGATTTGCGGCGCCAATCGCCATCAGCGACATCGCGGAGTTTTCATCGCCGCTGGACGCAATCGCCGCAATCGTGGTCTGCGCAGCGGAGGCCACCGCGTGCTTGTCATGTGCGGGCTGATACGGCGGATCGCCGAGCACGCTGATGTCCATCATGATCGTGCTGCCGCCGGCACGCGCGATGCACGCGCTCATGAACAGCAGTTCATCGGCCTTGGTGTCTCCAGTGCCGATCAGAAGAATGCGGGGCTGCGTGATCTCGGGCATGACCTTCGGCTCGCCGGCGGCGTGAGGGATGTGGACGAGTTGGTTTGCACCCAGCGGGCAGGGCGTTCGGCCATCGTGCGATCACGCTATGAGGGCGCTGGCCGCGGCGACATCCACCTATCGGTTGATTGCTGCCAAAGCCTTGATTTGGCGAGGATTGCGCCATGCCAGCGGTCTCCGGTCGGGAGCTGCTCTTGTCACCGTCATGATGATCCCGCATGCAGCAAGCCCAGATCGATCTGTTACGCTCGGCCGTAATTCCGGCCCAGCAGCTCTTCATCGGCGGCCGGCCGGCGCAGGCGGTTGGCGAGGCGCGGCTCGATGTGGTGTCGCCGATCGACGGCCAGGTGCTGACGACGATTGCAGACGGCGATGCGGCCGATGTCGACCGTGCGGTAAAGCGGGCGCGGCAGGCCTTCGAGCAGGGAAGCTGGTCGCGCGCGGCGCCGGCGCAGCGCAAGAAGGTGCTGCTGCGGTTCGCCGATCTGATCGAGCAGCACGCGCTCGAGATCGCGGTGCTCGGTGTGCGCGACAACGGCACCGAGATCGGCATGGCCTACAAGGCCGAACCGCTGTCGGCGGCCGGCACCGTCAGGTACTACGCCGAGGCGATCGATAAGGTGTATGGCGAGATCGCGCCGACCTCAGGTGACGTGCTCGGGCTCGTGCATCGCGAGCCGCTTGGCGTCGTCGGCGTGATCGTGCCGTGGAATTTCCCGCTGATGATCGGGGCGTGGAAGATCGGTCCGGCGCTCGCCGCCGGAAACTCGGTCGTGGTCAAAGCGCCGGAGCTGGCGTCGCTCACGCTGCTGCGGCTTGCCGAGCTTGCGACCGAGGCGGGCCTGCCGGACGGCGTGCTCAACGTCGTCACCGGCCGCGGCGCTTCGGCCGGCGAGGCGCTCGCGCTGCATATGGATGTCGATGTGCTCGCCTTCACCGGCTCGGGCGCGGTCGGCCGCCGGCTCCTGGAATGCTCGGCGCGATCGAACCTGAAACGGGTTCATCTCGAGCTTGGCGGCAAGTCGCCCAACATCGTCTTCGCCGACGTGCCGGACATCAAGCACGCGGCCAAGGTCTCGGCCAACGGCATCTTCCGGAATTCGGGCCAGGTCTGCGTCGCCGGCTCGCGGCTGCTGGTGCAGTCCGCGATCTACGATCGCTTCATGGATGCGCTGCTCGACGCCACCGCAAAGCTCAAGGTCGGTGATCCCCTCGATCTGACGTCGGATATCGGCGCCATCTCGAGCCAGGTGCAGTTGCGCAAGAACCTGGATGCGGTTGCCCGCGCGGAAGCGCAGGGCGCGAAGCGGTTGATCGGTGGCGAGCAGATCCGCGTCGAGAGCGGCGGCAACTTCATGGCGCCCGCGATCCTCACCGAGGTGACGCCATCGATGGAGGTCTGGCGCGAGGAGGTGTTCGGCCCGGTGCTGGCTGTCACGCGGTTCGACGGCGAGGAGGACGCCACGGCGCTCGCCAATGCGACGCCCTATGGGCTTGCGTCGGCGGTGTGGACCGGAAGTCTGTCGACGGCGCATCGCATGGTGCGCGCCATTAGGGCCGGCGTCGTGCACGTCAATGCCTATGGCGGCGCCGATATCACGGTGCCGCTCGGCGGCTTCAAGCAATCGGGCTTTGGACGTGACAAGTCGCTCCACGCCCTCGACGCCTATACCGACCTCAAGACCGCCTGGATCGCGCTATGACATCAGCAACCGCCGAACGACCAGGCATTCTGAATCGCTTGCTCGATGCCGAGCAGGAACGTTTCCGGGCGCTGCATCCGCGCTCGGCGGCGGCCTGGCAGGACGGACGGCAGCACTACCTCTATGGTGGCCCGTCGCACTGGATGCGGCGCTGGGCCGGCGGCTTTCCGATCTATGCCGATGAGGCGCATGGCGCGCATATCCGGGATATCGACGGACGCGACTATATCGATTTCTGCCTCGGCGACACCGGCGGCATGTGCGGCCACGCGCCGGAGGCGGTGACGGAAGCCGCGCTGCATCAGCTCAAGCGTGGCGCGACCATGATGGTGCCGACGGAGGACAGCCTTTGGGTCGGCGCCGAGCTGTCGCGCCGCTTCGGCCCGAAGTACTGGACGCTGACGACGTCGGCGACCGACGCCAACCGCGCCGCGATCCGCATCTCGCGCATGATCACCGGCCGGCGCAAGGTGCTGGTGTTCTCCGGGTGCTACCACGGCGGAGTCGAGGAGGCGCATGTCGAGATCCGCGACGGCCGCGTCGGCTTGCGCAACATGATCCATCCCAACGGAATCGATCATGACGCCGTGAGCCGGGTGGTCGAGTTCAACGACGTCGCGGCGCTCGAAGCGGCGCTGGCGCAGGGCGATGTCGCCTGCGTGCTGACCGAGCCGCTGATGACGAATTTCGGCATGATCCCGGTCGACCCCGGTTTTCACCAGGCGTTGCGCGACCTAACCCGCCGCGCCGGTACCGTGCTCATCATCGACGAGACCCATACGCTGTCGTGTGGGCCGGACGGCTACACAGGGAGCCACGGGCTCGAGCCCGACATCTTCGTCGCCGGCAAGGCGATCGCGGGCGGCATCCCCGCCGGCGTGTTCGGCCTCAGCCAGGAGATTGCCGAGCGGCTCTGGAAGCTCGTCCCCCACGTCAATCCGCGCGAGCGGCAGTCGGCGCATCTCGGCTTCGGCGGCACGCTCGCCGGCAACGCGCTGACGGTCGCCACCATGCGCGCGGTGCTGGAGAAGGTGCTGACCTCAGCGAATTACGAGCGGATGATCGGAACCGCGACCAGGCTCGCGCAGGAGGCGCGTCGGCTGATCGAGGCGGCCGATCTGCCCTGGCACGTCACGCAAATCGGCGCACGTGCCGAGATCATGTTCATGCCACGGCCGCCACGCAGCGGCGCCGACGTCATTGCCGGTCGGCAACCCGATCTCGAGACCTTGCTGCATGCGTTCTACATGAACGAGGGCATCCTGGTCACTCCGTTCCACACCATGCTGCTGATGTGTCCGGCGACGTCGGGGCGGGACGTCGACAGGCACACGGCGGTGTTCGCGCAGTTCATCGATCTGCTGCGCGGCGCGGGGGCAATCTGATGCAGGCGCCTCCGTTCAAGCTCGACGGCCGGGTCGCCATCGTCACCGGCGGCGGCCGCGGGATCGGTGCGGCCATTGTCAGGCGCCTTGCGCAAGCGGGTGCGACCGCGGTGATCGCCAACCGGACGCTCGATGTGGCCGAGGCACTGGCGCGCGAACTCGCTGACGACGGACGAACCGCGCATTGCGTGCCGTTCGACCGGCTCGATCGCAGCAGCTTGCGTGCGATGATTGACGATGTCGCCGCCAAATGCGGCCGGCTCGATATCGTCGTGCACAATGCCGGCGGTTGTCCGTGGGCCTCGCTTGACGAACTCGACGAAGCCAAGCTCGACGAGACGCTGACGCTCAATCTGAACGCCAGCATCTGGCTCGCACAGGCTGCGATTCCGCATATGCGCGCCAACCGGTTCGGGCGCATTCTGGTGACGTCCTCGGTGTCGGCGCGCGTCGCGATGGGCGGCGGCGCGCATTACTCGGCAGCGAAGGCCGGCGTCAACGCGTTCATCCGCGGCGCCGCCTTCGAGCTCGCGCGCGACGGCATCACGGTCAATGGCGTCGAAGCCGGCTTCATCGAGAAGCCGGGCCGGGGCACTATGAGCGCGCCGGAGAACAAGGCGAAGCTCGAGCGCTTCATCCCGATGGGGCGTATGGGGAGCGCGGACGACATTGCCTGCGCGATGCTCTATCTCGCCTCGACCGAGGCCAAATATGTCACCGGGCAGACCATCGTCGTCGACGGCGGTTCGACGCTGCCGGAGACCGGATTTGCCGTCGAACGGCAGTGGGGGCTCTAGATGAGCATGATCCTTTCGGAAGACCGGTTTCCACTTTTCCGGATCATGTCCTGATGCCGCGGCTGGACGGAAAGACCGCGCTGGTGACCGGCGCAGCCACGGGGATCGGCCGGGCCACGGCTTCACTGCTGGCATTGAGCGGCGCGCGCGTCGTGCTGTTCGGGCTCGGTGAGGCTGAGTTGCAAGCAGCCGCGGCGGAGTGCGGCGGGCAGGCGGTCCATGGCGACGTCACGCGTCCGGACGACATTGCCAACGCCGTCGCCGCCTGCGGCGCCTGGCTCGATATCGTCGTCAATGCCGCCGGCCTGATCGTGCCGGATCAGCCAGCGAGCATCTCCGACGAGGTCTGGGCCAGGACGCTTGATGTCAACCTCACCGGGACCATGCGGGTCTGCCGGGCATCCCTGCCGCTGCTCCAGCAGCGTGGCGGCGCGATCGTCAACATCGCCTCGGTTGCCGCGTTCAATGCCAGCCCGGACAGCGCAAGCTACGCCGCCAGCAAGGCGGCCGTCGTCGCCTACACGCGTTCGCTGGCCTATGCTCACGGCGCCGACGGCATCCGCGCCAATGCGGTGGCGCCCGGCTGGGTGCGGACGCCGATGAGCGCCTATGAAATGCAGTTGCTCGCGGACCAGAATGGCACCACACCCGAGACCGAGTTTCGCGGCGTCGAACGACGGATCGCCTTGGGGCGGATGGCCGAGCCCGCCGAGATCGCGGCATGCTGCCTGTTCCTGGCCTCCGACGAGGCGTCCTTCGTGACCGGAGCAGTGCTGGTCGCCGATGGCGGCGGCCGCTCGCCGACGCAAAACCGCGCCGTGTAGAGCCTCGTTTCGAAGCAATCGGAACGCGGCACGAGAAGCAGCCGCGGCAATGACGACGGACTTGTTCAAACCCCCTTGACCGTGCCGCGCTCGCGTCTTCAGCCGATCTCCGCCGGCGACTTGGGCAGGCGGCCGCAGCGTCATTCCGGCGCTATCGGATGCGCGGGACGCTCGATCGATGACCTGAGGCTCTCGAGTTCAACGAAGACATCGGCGTGTCTGCGAAGCTCATCGGCGATCATCGGAGGCTTCGTTCGAATGCTGGAAACGACGGTGACACGCACGCCCATCCGCCTGACAGCGTCGACAACGGCTCGCAAGTCACCATCGCCGGAGAACAGGAACGCATGGTCGATGCGGTGCGCGATTTCCAGTGCGTCGACCGCGAGATCGATGCCGATGCTGCGCTTCATTCGCCTCCGTCCATCGCCGTCGTCGTGCTGCTTGGCGGCTTTTCGCCTGACCGCATATCCGTTGTAATCGAGCCAATCCACCAGCGGCCGAAGGCTGCTGAATTCGTCGTCGTCCCTCACGACCGTGTAGAAATAGGCACGGACGATTTGCCCATGCTTGCCGAACTCCGAGAGCAATCGGCGGAAGTCGACTTCAAAGCCGAGGTTCTTGACCGTCGTGTGAAGATTCGCGCCGTCAATGAATAGTGCAATGCGATCGGTCATCCCAAATCCCCATGACGCCCGGATCATTTGCCTTTTTGCTTTTCGTTCTAAGAATTTCTTGAGCGCATCGGGCGCCACCTAATGTCTTCTGCTTAAATCACTTATCCAAAGGCAAGGACTCGGTCGGAAAAAACACGAACTCGAGCGACGCGATCATCACTCTGATCGTGCGCTTATTGATAAAGATGCCTTAGGCACGCGGAATCCGAGTGCGGACGGACCGGTGCACGTTGAACAATGATGCTGCCGGCCCCCCGACGTGCACACACGTTCAGCTAACAAGAGAGTTGCCCGCTATGGCGCTTTGATGGCATCAGTTGCAATGACCGGTGTGCTTGTCTCCAATTCGGATATCCGTCGGCCCTAGGAACAACAGCCTAGCTTTATCGGCGAAAGTGTCCGCAATGACGGGCGATAGTGCGGCGCAACGGCGATAACGGCCGTCGCGCACAGGGTCACGTGACCAACAAAATTACACCCAAAAATCAATTCAGAGTACAGCCGCCCATTTCCTGCCGACGCGAAATTACGAGATACCACTTTTTTGCAATGCGGGCCTTGTCAATACAAACTTGGCGGATGTAGGACAATTACTTTACGACTAATGATTGTGCGTCGTTCGGTCCTAGTGGGAAGTGGCTCGCGGATGTCTGTTGCTCCGTTTCTGGAAATCCCTAGCGCTCGTCGATGGCAGCCGGCCGCGGTTGGCCGATTTTGAGCCACTAGGATCAGCGGGTTTTCTTGTTTACCTGGGGACACGACGCGCTACCTAGGCGGTGTCGTCGATGACGCAGGTCTCTCATCCGCCGAGACGATGGTTTCGCTAAGCGCTGTGACGCTGAACCCGCAAAACGCCGATCGGCTTTGACCAATCGCTCTGTTTGGCCGCCCTGTGAGTTGAAGCCAGCGTCGACATCCCTGCCGCCTAGCAACTCGACGGGCAGGAAGTTGGCCGGACTCGCCGGATACTTGATTGACCGCCGGGTGTGGCGACTTGGCCGAAGCGCGCGCAATGCCTCGCCGTCCTTGCGCTCTGCATCCCGTTGGCTGGTTGCGGGGCCGCGCGCCAGGCCATCGAAGAGGAGGCGGATCCGGCCGCGGTCCAGCCTAAATGGCGTGCTCGTGGATTGCCCGCAGCGCCTTGCCGGATCAGATCGCAAAGGCGGAGGGAGGGCGTCCGGTGTGATCAAAGCGACCGACCTCGTCCGGCCGCTGCTTCCGTTTCCCGAGTTGCTCAATCGGGAGAATGCCCTGCAAGGCGTTGGCAGGGTAGGCGCAGAACGACAATGTCCCAGCTCGAGCGAAACGTGCAGATCCAGAAGCTTCATTCGCAGCTTCTCGACGAAGAGCGCGCAAGCAATCGGTAGCGGCCGACAGACCGGCAAGCCGCTGCTGGCGGTCGCGCGCTGGGGACAATCGAACCTAGAGAGTTGCGGGCGGCTCGGAGGGGATTCTGGGACGTGCTTTTGAGACGGGCGAAGTCTTTGAGCGCTTCGTAGAACCGACCGATCGGATCCGGATCGCCATCGTCGTTGTCGCAGCAGCCCGTGCCTGCAGGACGCTGGATGAGGTCCGCCATTCAGAACTACAGCGCGGCGCTGATCTAGCGTGAAAGTCCAGCGCTGCTTTCCGGCCGTTCTTCACCAATGGATGGTTCGACAGAATGACCGTAGTTTCACGGTCGCGTCCGACCGCCGCTTTGTCATGGCTTCCCCGTAAAGCCACGGATACCACGTGTGATAAAGAGGAGCTCCTTGTCGGATCGACGTTAATGGTTAAAACGGGGATTTCGTGCGGCGCTAGACGGCCGCGCAAATTTGCGGCAGATTGCATTTAAATTGGGTTTGAGATGCTTGCTTCGTATTTTTGCGGACACAGAGTGCAAGCCTTCTCACGACGAAACAGTTTAGAGAAAAAGAATTTTAATGCGTGCGGAGTTCAGAGCCGCACACCGAAGCGGGCAGGGTAGTGCGTTCGAGGTCTTTCACAGCACGGCAGACGGCAAAAACATAAACGGATGGCGATTGCTTGTCAGTCGAAACGCTCGCAGATTTTTTTTACACGAGCGTTTGAGTAGTTTGATGAATTGATTTTCGACTGCAATCACACCTGCTCTGCGTCGGCAGAGATTTTGGGAGTGTGTATTGAGTCGCGTGAATTTCATTGGGAGGGCCGAACCGCCAATCCTTTGGTCCGAAGTCGGATCGCGCCTCGAGGGAATTTTAAATTCATCTTCCTCATTGTCAGGCGATCTTTCGATCGAGCACTTGGTTGTCACGGCTAATGATCCGCAGACACTAATTGATCGGCCGGCGTCAAGGCCGGTGGGATCAATTGATGCAGTTTTGGAAGCGCCGCCGTTGAGCGCCGCGCTCGATTTCCACACGCTGTCCTGGCCGAGCGAAGGCGCGGCTTCGCTTGTCAGCCATCAAACCATCATCCCGGAATTCGAGCCAATTAGTTCAACAGCTAATTGATCAATTAGCCGAATCCGTAATTTCGCGCGGATTTTACGAGAAGAATATTGGAGCATCTCTAATGGCAAGCGCCAGCGGCACCACCATCCTCACGGGCACGAGCGGCAGCGACAATCTTGTCGGGGGCTCGGGCGACGACACGCTGTCCGGCGGTGCCGGTAATGATCGCCTCAACGGTGGTTCCGGAGATGACACCCTCAATGGCGGCAGCGGCTTTGATACCGTTCTGGGCGGGTCAGGGTCGGATACCTTGATCTATAAAGCCTATGAAAATCAGTACATCTTAGGATCGACCGGCTTCACCGCCACCAACCAGCAAATCAGCGGCGGGATTATTTATTCTGGAACCGATCAGACGAGTCTCGGGATTGTTGGCGCGTCTACGGTCGTCTCGGGTACAACGTTCCAGGGCTACGACTCCTACGACGGCGGAAATGGCGCCGTGCAGCTCGGCAAGGCGGGCGCGACGCCGGACGTTGATACGCTCCAGATCTGGCTGAGCGCCGCGCAGTTAGCTGACCCAGATATTCAGGCCGAGATCTCGTATTATAAGAATATTTGGGTCCCTGCGCACATCAGTGCGCAGACCGGCCAGGCGGACGGCACGATTTATACCTTCAAGACGCTCAACCTGCAGGTTTCGGCGATCGAGAAAGTTGAAGTACGTGACGCCTCGGGCAATCTCACTATCGCAGCCGTTGCCGATACAGCATCGGCGACAGAAGCGGGCGGTATTAATAACGGCACTGCTGGCATCAATCCGACCGGCAACGTCCTAACGAACGATTTCGATTTCAGCGCTGCTTCCAAGACAGTTGCGGGCGTTGCAGCAGGCAGCACCAGCGCCTCGTTGAGTTCTGGCGCCGGCACCGATGTGGTTGGTGCGCATGGCACTCTGCATCTTAATGCCGATGGCTCCTATACCTATACGGTGAACAACGGTCAGGGCGCGGTAGAAGCGCTGCGCACGTTTAGTGACACGCTGACGGATACGTTCTCCTATACGGTGAAGGATACCACGGGGGCGACGGCTACCACGACGCTGACGGTGACGATCCATGGCGCCGACGACGCGCCGGTTGCGGTGGCCGATATTGCCTCTGCAACGGAGGCAGGCGGTGTTGGCAACGGCACGGCCGGGGTCAATCCGACCGGTAACGTACTGACCAACGATACCGACGTCGATGCGGCCGACACCAAAACGGTTGCAGGCGTTGCGGCGGGCACCACCAGTGCCGCATTGAGTTCTGGCGCCGGTACCGACGTGGTCGGTGCGCACGGTACTCTTCATCTCAATGCCGACGGCTCCTATACCTACACCGTGAACAACGGCCAGGGCGCGGTCGAGGCGCTGCGCACCTCGAGCGACACGCTGACCGATACGTTCAGCTATACGGTGAAGGACACCGCCGGGCAGACCTCGACGACGACGCTGACGGTGACGATCCACGGCGCCGACGACGCGCCGGTCGCGGTGGCCGACGTGGCCTCGGCGACCGAGGCGGGCGGGGTGAACAACGGCACGGCCGGGGTCAATCCGACCGGTAACGTACTGACCAACGATACCGACGTCGATGCGGCCGACACCAAAACGGTTGCAGGCGTTGCGGCGGGCACCACCAGTGCCGCATTGAGTTCTGGC
>NZ_JBWJZD010000024.1:0-133817 GCF_056429065.1 Bradyrhizobium sp. USDA3010 | reverse complement strand
TGGCGGGCGTGGTGTTCGCGGCTGAAGGTGATGGGGTTGGCTTTGCAACCGAATCCTACGCCGCATCAGCGCTTTACACCACGCTCGCCAGCCTCTCAGGCGCCTCTGACGAATAAGACGGGCTAGCAACTCGAAATCGTTATGGACATTGGTTGCCACCGGTTCCCGAAAACTGGACCGCATAGATAAGTTACCCCGGAACTCTTGCGACGTTGATTCCGAAGCCTTGGTGTAGCCGACATGGATGGTGCGGCTTTCGACCTTATTAAATTACCACTCCCGCGAGGCGACACTCTTTGAGTTGGCCTCGATCAAAAAGTACAGAGGACCTTCCCATAGTGGAAGCCAATTGACCGCCGGAAGGTCGTGAACGGTCGTGGCTCGATCGTTTTCCATGTGGCAAATCCGCGACAGTAAGCCAATTGCGCGCCTCAACACGCATTTCGAACTCGCTCTTGATTGTCACGATTCATAGGTTTGGTTTAATGCGACTCGACTTGAGGTGGGCGGGGGATATTGAAATGAAAAGATTATGTTACAGCGCGGCGCGGGTATGCGCCGTCTTCACGGTTCTTTTTGCTAGCAGCCTGCATTTGAACAACGCTGCGCAGGCTCGCCCCGCAATAACCGTTGCACTGAGATCGACCGGTTCGCCCGCTCGGCTGCATTCCTCCGCGGCGCACGTCTACTTGTTTCGCGGATTGTTGAATGTCTTCTCTTTGGGCATGGACGACCTTGCCGTCCAGCTGCGCGCGGCCGGCATCGCCGCGGTTGTCGCCAATCACGCCCAGTGGCGAGGCGTTGCCGACGAAATTATCGCGAACTATCGAGCGGGCCAGCGCGGACCCATTATACTGGTGGGGCACTCTCTTGGTGCGGATGCCGTGATGTCGATGGCCGAGTACCTCGGCCAGATGGGCGTGCCGGTCGCTTTGGTCGTCCCATTCGACGGAACGTCGCCTCATGCGGCGACGGCTAATGTCGCAAGGGTTTTGAATCTGTACAAGCATGAAAGCGCTCGAATAAGCCGCGGCCCCGGCTTCCGCGGCGAGCTAACAAACTTCTATGTCCGCGATGTAAACGTCGACCACTTCAACATCGATAAAAGCGCGGCGTTGCATAGCCTGGTGATACGAAAGATCAGGGCAATCGGGCTCCCTGTCGCACGCCAACGACAACGCCAGAATCCTTCGAACACGGATTTGCCTGCGGCCGGAGCTTCAACCAATTCCTCCCATGGCGCCTAGAAGGCAGCTGGAGTTGGGGTTTGACACTGCATGTGAGGCTTTAGGTCGGTCTCTGTCGGGGCCCGGTGTTCGTATTGTTCTCTTTAGCACTTCAGGCCGGAGGCAGTCGGTGACGCCGTTCAGAAAATTCTCGGTCGCTGTGGCCTTGTGTATCCTGGCGACCGTTTGCGCCGCCTTCACAAAACCGGTTCATATCGTGGCGGTCGGCGCAAGCAATACGCAAGGCTGGTACGTTGGAAAGCAAGGTGCCTACCCGGCCAAGTTAGAGGCTCTGCTGAAAGGGAAGGGCGTCAATGCGAACGTCGTCAATGCCGGTGTTCCCTTCGATACCACGGCTGGTATGCTCAAGCGCATTGATAGCGATGTGCCAAGGGGAACCGACATCGTAATCTTGCAGCCTGGAGGCAACGACAGGCGTTTCCTGGTTACGAAGGAGCAGCGGGCGGCCAACATCGCCGCGATGGAGCGGCGGTTGCGTGATCGCGCCATCAAAGTGATCGTGTACGACGAAGAGATTCCTCCGCAGTATTACGCTTTTGACTTCATTCACCTCACCGCTGCCGGCCATGCTTTCATAGCGTCGCAGTTACTCCCGCGAGTGTTGGCGACGATAGACCGGAGAGCCATCGCGGCCTCGCCGCAGGCAAAATAGAGCCCAGCGACGCCTCCGCCTTGGATTCGAGCGGTCGCACGGCCAACTTATCAGTGGAAACGACCTGCAAGCCCTGTATGATTGTTTCATGTTGGTCGGTGGAATTGTTTCGGTCGAATCTCAGACGCCCGCTAGGAACGGCGGCCTTTCGATGGTCGGCAGAGATGACGCGCCAGCGAAACGAGCCCTTGGGCCACGATGACGCCTGACATTGCCAAGTTCGTGTTTATCATGATGGCGGTCGGTTGGTACCTCATCCGCTACAGATACGCGCGTCGTGCCCGCCGTGAAAAGGTCTTGCGGAGCGCCCGAGGTGCTCGCGAAAACACCCTGCTGCTGATATCGCTCACCGGTCTCGGCATTGTGCCGTTCGTCTACATCGCAACGGCCGCACCTCATTTCGCATCGTATGTCTTCCGGCCGGCTCAAGCCTGGCTGGGCGTTTTCGTGGCGGCTGCGGCGCTGGTCATGTTCCGGCTGACCCATCGCGCTCTTGGTCGGAATTGGTCAATAAGTCTCGACGTGCGGGAAAATCATCACCTGATCACCGACGGGATCTATCGAAAAATTCGCCACCCCATGTATTCGGCATTCTGGCTCTGGGCTGCCGCCCAGGCATTGCTCTTGCCGAATTTGGTCGCCGGTTTCGCTGGCCTGATCGGATTTGGGACATTGTTCTTCGGCCGGGTTGCCAGAGAAGAACAGATGATGCTGGAAACGTTCGGCGACGAGTATCGCGAGTATATGGCACGGACCGGATGCATTATGCCGAGGCTGCTCTGAGCCGGCGATACGAGGTCGGTCTCGCCGGGCCCTGCACGCAAAGCAATCAATCCGTGTCGTTTTTGCCACATCTGGCAAAGAAAGGACCGTCCGAGCGTAAGCCTTGGCACAGCGTTAATTGCGCTGTAGCTGTCAGACGGTATGGTGCTCAGACTCAAGCGGTCAATCTCGGAGATCACGATGTTGAAATTTCTGGTTGCTGGAGTTGCTACATTCGGTTTCATGGCTGTCGCCAGTGCGGCCGACCTTCCTCGTCCGCAGCCGGTCGCCGAGCAGGCTCCGATTGGCAAGATGCCAATTGGCAAGTACCCGGTCGGCAAATACCCGGTCGGCAAGACCCCGGTTGGAAAAGCTCCCATCGTAACGAAGGGCTAGATCGAGGATCGTCCGGACAACGCGCTCCTTCAGCTTTTTTGCTGAAGGCGCTGTTCGGGGGTGATGTCTTGCCCTTAGCGAGGGTCTGAAGGTGCCGAAATCGAATCGGAAACGGGGCGGCCTGCGGCTGCTTGCCGGAATTGGTATCGTCATGGCTTCCGCGACTTTGGAAGCCGGCATTAGTCATGCGCAGCAATTGGCTGCGCAGACCGATCAAGCCCCGCTGCAGCAGGATAAGCCGCGTAAACCGTTGTCAAGGTCGGTCGTGGCAACGGCCGTTGTTGGACCGAGCGCTTCCGTTTCTGGAGCAGACGTCAGGCCGGCGCGAAGGTCTGTAGCCAAAGGGCCATATTACGTGGACTTTCGTGCCCGCACGGCAGCTTCTTACGGGCACGCGTTCGTTTGGTACGGCAAGACAAGTGAGAAGATGGTCGACGTTGCGGGGCTGCACCCGGCGGGCGACGTCCTGCCTTATGTGCTGGGACATCTGACGTGGGTGCCCTCCGAGACGGGAGCAAGCTACGGCGACCTTGACGTACAGTATTTGACGGCCAGCTATCGCGTGTATTTGAGCGAGGCCGACGCGAAGAAAGTCTTTGCGTATATCAAGCATCTTCAGGCGACCTCGCCTCTCTGGAACGCCGAAACGACCAATTGCACGGCTTTTATTGGTCGCATAGCGAGCTTCATGGGTTTGAAGACCCCATTTCATTTGCAGAAGCCCGAGGATTACGTAAACCAGTTGAGAGACATGAACGACGGGCGCCAAACGGTGCAGCTCGCGTCTGATCCTTAGTTCTCCCGCAACTGGGCAAAGCCGCTATCGCGTACGGGCTGGTCGCATTGGAGCAGGCATCCCATGCGAACGTGTAAGCTTCTTCGGGTTGGTTCCATCACGCACAGCGCCCTCAGGCTGGCCTGACTACTTTCGCATTGTTCGACGGATTGCCGCTGTAGTTGCGGCGTAGCCGCGAAGAACCCGTCCTAACTGAGCGGGACGGAGCGATGTTGTTACTTCTTGCCCATCGCGGCGTCGACGCTGATCGGGCCGGGGCCCGAGGTCGCGAGGTAGAGACAGGCGAAGCAGAACAGAATCGCCGCGGTGCCGTTGTTGAGCAGCGGCAGCAACACCGGCTCGGCCGGGTTCTTGAACATGTGGCCGAGGAAATAGGCGAACGCCATCTCGCCCGACAGGATGAACGCGGCGAGCCGCGAGAACAGGCCGATCATCAGGAGCGCGCCGAGCACCAGTTCAAGCCAGCCCGCAGCCTGGATCAACGGCGGGATATTGGCGAAGTAGGCGAGCACGGGAAACTTGAAGATCTTGGCGACGCCGTACTGAAACAGCAGCAGTCCGGTGATGAACCGGAACAGGCTCAGCGCCGTCGGCTGCCATTTGGAAAACATCTGGTCCATTGTCTTAACCCCCTGTTTGACACGCTGGAACATTGCACGAGGCAGAAACACACGGTGTCCGCCACCTGAGTGTGATGTCAACACCTTGCACCTGGAATCATTCCTCGCTCCACGGAAGTTGCGAGAGAACGCACCAGTGACACGGTGACACGCCGCGATGCGTGTTGCGACGCAATCATCGGCTCCGCGCCAGTCCCCGACATGATTATACTGCATAAACATGTCACGGCCTCACTAGTATGCCGCCTACCCGCTCTCCACTCACATTGCTGTCAGACGGGGGGAAAACGCGGGTGCAAAAAAAAGCCGCGTGCAACACGCGGCCTTTTTGCACCAGTCACGTCAAGGTAACTATCGCCACTCGACCTTGGTGATCTCGTAGGCCTTGGCCCCGCCCGGTGCCATCACCTCGACGGTGGTGCCCTTCTTCTTGCCGATCAGCGCGCGCGCGAGCGGCGAGGTGATGGAGATGCGGCCCTTCTTGGCGTCGGCCTCGACCTCGCCGACGATCTGCCACACCGCCTTCTTCTCGGTGTCCTCATCGATCAGCGTCACGGTGGCGCCGAACTTGATGGTGTCGCCGGACAGTTTCGAAATGTCGATGATGTCGGCGCGCGCGAGCTTGTCCTCGAGCTCGGCGATGCGGCCCTCGTTGTGCGACTGCTCTTCCTTGGCGGCGTGATACTCGGCGTTCTCCGAGAGGTCGCCGTGCGAGCGCGCTTCCGCAATGTGTTCGATGATGCGCGGACGATCCTCCGACTGTCGCTTCTTGAGCTCGTCCGTCAGCGCGGCGTATCCGCCCGCGGTCATCGGAACCTTATCCATCATCTTCGTCCTTCGTCGTGCGCGCCCGGCGGCCGTGCACGAATATCCAGTTCAGCTAACGCAGGAATCAGGACGCGAACGCGCCCGGAAGCCCAGTGATTTTCGGCCCCGCTAAGGGCCGTGACAACATCCAATCGCGCGGTGAGTTCCAGCCATTCGGCTAATTGACCGCTTCGGGCCTTCAGCCCGGGCAGCGGTCAGCTTTCGGAAAAGTAACTCTGAAGCGTGCGGACCTCAAGGTCCCCGTCCCGATAGGCCCGGATCCCCCGCGCGGCCGCCACCGCGCCTGAAAGAGTGGTGTAATATGGCACTTTATGCAAGAGGGCAGCCCGCCGCAGCGAACGGCTGTCCGCCAGGGCCTGCGGACCTTCGGTGGTATTGAAGACCAGCTGGACGTCGCCATTGGTGATGGCGTCGACGATGTGCGGACGGCCTTCGAGCACCTTGTTCACCTTTTCCGTCGGCACGCCGTGATCGCTGAGATAGCGTTGCGTGCCCGAGGTTGCCATCACCTTGAAGCCGAGCGAGTGCAACAGGCGCACCGCATCCGCGATGCGCATCTTGTCGTCGCCACGCACCGAGACGAACACCGTGCCCTGCCGCGGCACGCGCGTGCCGCCGCCGAGCTGGCTCTTCGCGAATGCCACCTCGAACGAGCGGTCGATGCCCATCACTTCGCCGGTCGAACGCATCTCCGGTCCGAGCACGGTGTCGACGCCGGGGAAGCGCGCGAACGGGAACACCGATTCCTTCACGCCGACATGGTCGAGCTTCTTCTTCTTCAGCTTGAAGTCGGCGAGCTTCTCGCCGGCCATGATCCGCGCCGCGATCTTGGCGACCGGCATCCCGATCACCTTGGCGACGAACGGCACGGTACGGGACGCGCGCGGGTTGACCTCGAGCACGTAGATCTCGCTGTCCTTGATGGCGTATTGCACGTTCATCAGGCCGACCACGTCGAGGCCGAGCGCGAGCTCGCGGGTCTGCCGCTCCAGCTCCTCGATAGTCTTCGCGTCGAGCGAATGCGGCGGCAGCGAGCAGGCGGAGTCGCCGGAATGGATGCCGGCTTCCTCGATGTGCTCCATGATGCCGACGATGAAGGTGTCCTTGCCGTCGCAGAGGCAGTCGACGTCGACTTCGGTCGCATCGGACAGATAGCGGTCGAACAGCAGCGGGTTCTTGCCGAGCACGGTGTTGATCTGCCCGGTCTTGTCGTTCGGGTAGCGTGCCTTGACGTCGGCGGGTACCAGCTCGGGCAGGGTGCCGAGCAGGTAATCGTTGAGCTGGGTCTCCTCGCGGATGATCTGCATCGCGCGGCCGCCGAGCACGTAGGACGGGCGCACCACCAGCGGCAGATCGAGATCGGCGGCCACCAGGCGTGCCTGCTCGACCGAATAGGCGATGCCGTTCTTCGGCTGCTTGAGGCGGAGCTTGTCGAGCACGCGCTTGAAGCGGTCGCGGTCCTCGGCGAGGTCGATCGCGTCAGGCGAGGTGCCGAGGATCGGCACTTCGGCGGCTTCGAGGGCGCGGGCAAGCTTCAGCGGGGTCTGGCCGCCGAACTGCACGATCACGCCGTGCAGCGCGCCGTTCTTGCGCTCGGTCGCGACGATCTCCAGGACGTCTTCGGCGGTGAGCGGCTCGAAATACAGCCGGTTCGCGGTGTCGTAGTCGGTCGACACCGTTTCCGGATTGCAGTTGACCATGATGGTCTCGTAGCCGGCGTCCTCGAGCGCGAAGCAGGCGTGGCAGCAGCAATAGTCGAACTCGATACCCTGGCCGATGCGGTTCGGCCCGCCGCCGAGAATGATCACCTTCTTGCGGTCCGAGGGTGCGCTCTCGTCGGCCAGCTCGCCCGCGAACGGCCGCTCATAGGTCGAATACATGTAGGCGGTGGGCGAAGCGAACTCGGCCGCGCAGGTGTCGATCCGCTTGAACACCGGGCGCACCCCGAGCGCGTGGCGCTTGGCGGTGACGTCGGCTTCGGTGGTTTCCGTGAGCACGGCGAGCCGCGCATCCGAGAAGCCCATCGCCTTCAGCGTCCGCATCGAGAATGCGTTCGTCGGCAGGCCGTTGCGGCGGACCTTGTCCTCCATCTCGACGATGGCGCGCATCTCCGCCAGGAACCAGGGATCGATCTTGCAGGAGTTGAAGATCTCCTCGTCGGTCCAGCCGAGCCGCATTGCTTGCGCGACCTGCAGGATGCGGTTCGGCGTCGGGGTGCCGAGCGCGGCGCGGATCGCGTTCTTGTCGTCGCCGCGGCCGAGCCCCTCGATCTCGATTTCGTCGAGGCCGGTCAGGCCGGTCTCGAGCCCGCGCAGGGCCTTCTGCAGGCTCTCCTGGAAGGTGCGGCCGATCGCCATCACCTCGCCGACCGACTTCATCGAGGTGGTCAGCGTGGAGGAGGCGCCGGGGAATTTCTCGAACGCAAAGCGCGGAATTTTCGTGACGACGTAATCGATCGTCGGCTCGAACGAGGCGGGGGTGGCGCCGCCGGTGATGTCGTTGGCGATCTCGTCGAGCGTGTAGCCGACCGCGAGCTTGGCCGCGACCTTGGCGATCGGGAAGCCGGTGGCTTTCGATGCCAGCGCCGACGAGCGCGACACGCGCGGATTCATCTCGATCACGACCATGCGGCCGTCGACGGGGTTGATGCCGAACTGGACGTTGGAGCCGCCGGTCTCGACCCCGATCTCGCGCAGCACCGCCAGCGAGGCGTCGCGCATGACCTGGTATTCCTTGTCGGTCAACGTCAGGGCCGGCGCGATGGTGATGGAATCGCCGGTATGCACGCCCATCGGATCGAGATTCTCGATCGAGCAGATGATGATGCAATTGTCCTTTTTATCGCGCACCACCTCCATCTCGTACTCTTTCCAGCCGAGCACGCTTTCCTCGATCAGGACCTCGTTGGTCGGCGAGGCGTCGAGCCCGCGCTCGATGATGTCGAGGAACTCTTCCTTGTTGTAGGCGATGCCGCCGCCGGTGCCGCCCATCGTGAAGGAGGGCCGGATGATCGCGGGCAAGCCGATTTCCGACAGCGCCATCAAGGCCTCGCCGAACGCGTGCTCCTGATAGCGCTTGCGGCGTTCGTTCTCGCCAAGCGTCCACTGCCGTTCGAGTTCTTCCAGCGCCTCGCCGGACAGCTTCTCCCGCTCGGCAAGGTATTTGTCGCGGTAGGACTTCTTCAGCGCCGAGGCGTTGGCGAGCCGCGATTTTGGCGTCTCCAGCCCGATCCTGGTCATGGCCTCGCGGAACAGCTGGCGGTCCTCGGCCTTGTCGATGGCGTCAGCGGTGGCGCCGATCATCTCGACGTCGAACTTGTCGAGCGTGCCCTGCCGGCGCAACGAGAGTGCGCAGTTCAGCGCGGTCTGGCCGCCCATGGTCGGCAACAGCGCGAAGCCGCCCGGGATCACGTTGCGCTCTTTCTCGATGATCTTGCCGACGATCTCGGGGGTGATCGGTTCGATATAGGTCGCGTCCGCCAGCTCCGGATCGGTCATGATGGTGGCCGGATTGGAATTGACGAGGACGACGCGGTAACCCTCTTCCTTCAGAGCCTTCACCGCCTGCGTGCCGGAATAGTCGAATTCGCAGGCTTGGCCGATCACGATGGGACCGGCGCCGATGATCAGGATGGTGGAGATGTCGGTTCTTTTGGGCATCAGCTCTCGCGGACTGGAATTTGGGCACAAAAAAAGGGCGCGCGTCCCGCGCGTCCCTCGAGCCATGCGCTACATCTTGTAGCGCCGGAAGCGCGATCCCTCGCGCGCGGGTGGTCTTTAGACCAGTTTCCGCACCTGCGAAACCCCCAAAAACGCCCAATCAACCGCGATTCTGGGGGAAATGGCTCATTCGAGGGGGCGATCGGGGCGCGGGATGGGTCTTGCCGGCCCGGCTTCGCCCTGCGGGCTACGCCGCTTCAGCCTTCGCTACAGAAAAGCTTGCCGAGCCGAAGCTGCGTGAGCAGCGAAGGCTGGAGGCCCGGCCTGGAGTTGAACCAGGATAAACAGTGTTGCACCACTGCCGCGTCGACGCTTCCGCCACCGGGCCGAGTGGATCATTGCTGATTATTTCAGCGGCCGCTACGTTTACTTTTGGTTAACCCTAATATGTCGTTCAACCTCTGATCAGTGATGGGCCACGAACGTCATCCGCCACGGATTGTGCCCGATGTTGCGCGGCGCGCGCGTGGCGTCAAAGCCCGCGGCGGCGAGCTTCGCGATCATCTCGTCTTCGCGGTATCGCTGCAGCCCGATCCTGGTGCGCAGCTGCCGGTAATCGGACAGTGCGGTTGAGGCGAGCCCGATCAAGGCATCGCGCAGGAAGCCATGGGTCGCCGCAAAGCGCAGCAGCGCGATGACGTCCCTGGCCATGCCGACTTCCGGCCGCAGGATATCGCCGAGCACGAAACGGCCCGAGGGTTTCAGCAGGCGGTGGATCACGTCGAACGCGGAGTCGAGCTCGTGCGGCGTCATGTATTGCGCCACCGAGTTCATCACCACGAGGTCGATCGAATCCGCCGCCATGTTCTTCAGTTCATCGAGCGAGCGGACGCGGATCCTGGTGTCGTATGCGAAGCGCGCGACCAGGCGGCCGCGCACGCCGGGCGCCGGCTCCGCCAGATAGAGCTGGGCGCAGGCATTGGCGACCTTCGCCGCCGACAGCGCCTCACCGCAGGCATAGTCCAGCACCACGGCGTCGGGCGAGGTGATGTAGCCGATGATGTCGTTTGCGATGACCTGGAAATGCAGGTCGCGGTGCAGTCGGCTGGCATAGATCGTATGCGTGGAATCGTAATAGTCGATCCATTCATCCATCGCGTTTGGTATCCGGCAGAACGGGTTCCTGACTTCCAGGAACAGGTGGGCTGATGATGCGTTAGCGGTCCGGCGGCCAATGTTCAATGCGCCGAAATACGGGGGTTCCTAACAGGAAGGTCCAACGTGAGCAAAGCCAAGAGTGACGCTAAGACTGACAAGATCTCGCCCGATCTCGATACGCCGAACGATCTCCCGCAATCCGCGGTGGATACGATCTCGGCCTCGCTCAACACGCTTCTGGCGGACGCCTTCGCGCTCTACCTGAAGACCAAGAATTTTCACTGGCACGTCAGCGGCCGGCATTTTCATGATTACCATTTGTTGCTGGACGAGCAATCGGACGCGATCTTCGCGACTACCGACCAGCTCGCCGAGCGGGTGCGCAAGCTCGGCGGTGCGACGCTGAGGTCGATCGGCGATATCGCCAAGCATCAGACCATCAAGGACAATGACGAGGACTTTGTCCCGCCGCGCGAAATGCTGCGCGAACTGATGGAAGACAACAAGCACATGGCGGCAGCGATGCGCAAGGCGCACAAGCTCGCCGACGACCACGAGGATTCCGGCACCGCCGGCCTGCTCGAAACCTTCATCGACGAAACCGAGCGCCGCACCTGGTTCCTGTTCGAGGCAAGCCGCCAGGAAGGCAGCAACGCGGCGTAGCTCTACATACACGTCGTCCCGGCCTGGTGCGCAACTGCGCACGGGGGCCGGGACCCATAACCACCCTTGGCAATTGTTGCGCGGCGCTGGAGCCCCAGCGCGATGCGACAACACGATCCCGTGGCTATGGGTCCCGGCCTTCGCCGGGACGACGGACAGGATGCCACAGCCGCACCAGCGGTCCGTTCTTGCCCATCACCGGATCGGTGGCGGGGATGGCCACCAGCGGGATCGTCTTCAGCGCCTTGACGTGGTTCTCCGGCGTCGGCCGTTGCAGGTCCATCGGCGGGCCCGGCGGATAGGCGCCGACCACGCTGAAGTCGCCGCTCGCCGACAGGCATTGATGCCCGGTGCCGGCCGGCAGGATCGCGACGTCGCCGGCCGCAATCTCCAGCGCACGCCCGCGCTCGCCGCCGAACTGCACCCGCGCGCTGCCGCGGGCGACGCCCAGCACCTCGTGCACGGTGGCGTGGTAATGCGCGAAGTCGTAGACGCCGTTGCGCCACATCGCGCCCCAGCCATTGTCGCCGAACAGCTGCTCGATCGTGGCCTCGGGATTTTTGCCGACGTCGACCGCGGCCTTGTAGACCAGGAACGGCATCGGATTGTTCGGCACCAGGCCGTCGTCCTGAAAGACGATAGTCAGGGGTTCGGCATCCTTATTCACCACCGGCATGGCGGCTCTCCAGCGTTGCGAGGGGCGGTGATATCAAACCGTCGGTCCGGAAACCGTTCCCGCTAGATCTTGAACTTCAGCACCTCATCCTTGAATTTGAGCCCATGCCCCGGCCGCTCCGGCGCCGTGATCATGCCATTGGCAATCTCCGGCGGATCGACCCAGAGGTCGTCGATCAGGGCCATGTTCTCGCACCAGATGCCGTTCGGGATGGACGCCAGCAAGTGCACGTTGAGTTCGGGGAATAGATGCGGCGCGATGGTGATGCCGAACGTGTCCGCAAGCGCCGCGATCTTGCGCAGGTCGGTCATGCCGCCGCGCATCGGGTCGGGTTGCAGGATCGGCAGGCAGGGATTGAGAAAGAACGGCCGCAGATCGTAGCGCGTGAAATGCGTCTCGCCGCCGACGACGCGCATGTCGAGCGCCGCCGCGATGCGCTGATAGCCGGCGAAGTCATCGGCCGGCACCGGCTCCTCGAGCCAGTAGATATCGTACTTCTCGAACTTGCGTCCCATCTCGATGGCGACATCGGCGCTCCAGCCCATGTTGACATCGATCATGATGTCGATGTCGGGCCCGAGCGCCTCGCGCATGCGGCGCACATTGTCGAGGTCTTGCGCGGGCGTGTGAACATGCGCGACCTGCATCTTGATCGCCTTGTAGCCCTGCTTGACGAAATGCAGCGCCTTCTCGATCATCCCGTCGCCCCCGGCGCCGCGGAAGCATCCGGAACCATAGATCGGGATTTCCGAGCGATAGTGTCCCCACAGCCGGTGCAGCGGCAGGCCGGCGCGTTTTCCCACCGCATCCCACAGCGCGATGTCGAGCGCCGACATCGCCATCGCGGCGATGCCGCCGCGGCCATACGTCATCGTCGCCGTCCACAGATCGCGCCAGATCGCCTCGATCGCGGTGGCATCCTTGCCGATCACGCGCGGGATGATGCACTCGTCGAGACAGGCCGCGATCGACTGCATCGCCGGGCGGAACACGAACAGATAGCCCATGCCGGTGATGCCGCCGGAGGTCTCGACGTCGCAGATCAGGATGTCGCGCGTCGCGCCCAGCGCTGCGCCCTTCAGCCAGCGATCGTCGGCCCAGGGCAGCCGCAGCATTGTGACGCGGATGTCGCGGATGGTCATGTCTGGATTGGCTGAGGTCATCGGACGTTTCCTTCCTTCCAGGCCGGATCATGTTGCCTGATCTCGGACCGGGAAACTCAATCACAGAGCACTGCCGCCAATCCAGCGCGCTTCGTCATGCCTCCAATGCGCCAGGACGCGATTGCCTTCAGGGGCTTTTGGGAAGCTCGAACACCATGCAAGTCGTGGTCGCGTGCGCGATCAGCTTGCCGTTCCCATCGGTGATGCGGCCTTCGGCGGTCGCGGCGCGACGGCCGGCGTTGAGCACCCGGCCCTCGGTGCGAATCTTGCCGGTGTCCTGGCTCATGCCGCGGACGAAGGAGATCTTGAACTCCAGAGTGGTGTAGCCCGAACCCTTCGGCAATGTTGTCTGCACCGCGAGCGCCATTGCGGAATCGAGCAGGATCGCGACATAGCCGCCGTGCACCGAGCCGATCGGGTTGTAGTGGCGCAACCCGGGGATGCTGTGGATCACCACATGGCCCGACTCGGCGGTGCAGTCGAACGGTTCGACGTTCTCCATGATCGGCGGCTCCGGCAGGGTGCGGGCGAAGATGCCGCGCACGAAGTCGAGCCCGGGCATTGACGCCATCACCTCGATCGAGGAGACGCCGTATGCGGGCTTCGGGGTGACGCTGTCGGTCATGTCGGGCAATCCTGCTGCGTGATGATCGTCATCATATGACGAGTAGCTTGGCAGTGTCCGCTCATGCAAGGCGTGACAAAAGATCATGCCCGGACCAGGTGGTCCGGGCATGCGGTAATCCATGAAGGGCTGCGCTGACGGCTGCGATCTATGCGGCCTGCTTCTTCTTCCGCATCAGATCGGCAAACCGCTGGAACAGATAGTGCGAGTCGCGCGGGCCGGGCGAGGCCTCGGGATGGTACTGCACCGAGAACACCGGCTTGCCCTCGAGCGCAATGCCGCAATTGGAGCCGTCGAACAGCGAGATATGGGTCTGGGTCGCACCGGCGGGCAGCGTGGCCTGGTCCACCGCGAAGCCGTGGTTCATCGAGGTGATCTCGACCTTGCCGGTGGTCTCGTCCTTGACCGGATGGTTGGCGCCGTGATGGCCCTGATGCATCTTCATGGTCTTGGCGCCGACGGCGAGGCCGAGCATCTGATGGCCGAGGCAGATGCCGAAGGTTGGCGTCCCCGAGGCGATCACCTTCTGGATGACGGGCACGGCATATTTGCCGGTCGCGGCGGGGTCGCCGGGTCCGTTGGACAGGAACACGCCGTCCGGCTTCATCGCCAGGATATCCTCGGCCGCCGTCGTCGCCGGCACCACGGTCACCTTGGCGCCGACACCGGCGAGCAGGCGCAGGATGTTGCGCTTGATGCCGTAGTCGATCGCGACCACGTTGAACTCCGGCGCGGTCTGCAGGCCAAAACCCTTGCCCCACTCCCAGGGGGTCTCATCCCAGGTGAAGCGCTGGCCGGAGGTGACCATCGGCACCAGGTCCATGCCCTCGAGGCCCGGCCATTCGCGGGCCTCTTCCTTCAGGCCGTGCAGGTCGAACTCGCCGTTCCTAGCGTGCGCGATCACGGCGTTGGGCATGCCCTTGGAGCGGATCAGCGCGGTCAGCGCCCTTGTGTCGATGCCGGAAAGGCCGATGATGCCGCGCGCCTTCAACCACTGATCGAGATGCTTGGTGGCGCGGTAATTCGAGGGATCCGTGATCGCCGAGCGCAGGATCACGCCGCGCGCGCCGGGTGTCGCGGCCATGTTGACCGTCTCGATGTCTTCCTCGTTGGTACCGACATTGCCGATATGCGGGAAGGTGAAGGTGATGATCTGGCCGGCATAGGACGGATCGGTGAGGATCTCCTCATAGCCGGTCATCGCGGTGTTGAAGCAGACCTCGCCGACGGCGTGGCCTTCCGCGCCGAGACCGAAGCCTTCCAGCACGGTACCATCGGCGAGCACAAGGAGCGCGGTCGGTTTGTGGTCCGGCCAGGCGGGAGCGTTTTCGGGGGTTGTCATGAGCCCTTTAAATAGTCGCCGCACCCTGCGGCGTCAAAGCGAAAGGGCACGGATTCACACGGCAATACCCGCCGATTTGACAGGCCGGAACGGCCTTTTAATCTAATGTTCCTTGAAGCGGCCGTTTGCTTGCCGAAAATGACCCGGTCCGGAGCTCCCTCATGGACAATACGATGCCGATCCTGCTCGTCCCGGGCCTCATCTGCTCACCGCGGATTTTTGCCCCGGTCATCCCGGCGCTGTGGCGGTGCGGGCCGGTCACGGTCGCCAACCACGTCAGGGACGACAATATGGGGGCGATCGCCCGCCGGATCCTGGCCGAGGCGCCACCGCGCTTCGCGCTCGCCGGGCATTCGATGGGCGGCTACATCGCCTTCGAGATCATGCGCCAGGCGCCCGAGCGGGTCGCGAAACTGGCGCTGATGAGCACCCAGGCGAGGGCCGACACGCCGGAAGCAACCGCACGCCGCCGCGGCATGATGGAGCGTGCCAGAAACGGTCAGTACCGGAGCGTGGTTGACGAGCTGTTTCTGGGCTTCGTGCATCCGTCGCGGCAGGGCGATGCAAGCCTGCGCCGGATCGTTGACGACATGAGCGAGGACGTCGGCGCCGAGGCCTTCATCCGCCAGCAGAACGCCGTGCTCAGCCGGCCGGATTCGCGGCCGAGCATGGCCTGGATCAAGTGCCCGACCCTCGTGCTGACGTCGGATACCGACAACACCGTTCCGAACTTATTGTCGGACGAGATGGCCAACGGCATTCCCGGGGCAAAGCTCGTGGTGCTCGCCAATTGCGGTCACCTGCCGCAACTGGAGCAGCCGCAGGCCTGCGCCGATGCGCTGGTCGAATGGCTCAGGAGCTGATTGCCATCAGCCGCAATGAGCGGCTTTTGTCCACAATGGCAGGAGCACAAAGCCGACGATGGCAAGATCGAGCGGATAGAGAAACCGCTTGGTCGTTTGCGAGATCGGCTGTTGTCCCGGTCGTTGTATCTCGGGATAGACCGCGATCGGGTCGAAATCCTTGTCCCAACCGAGCCGGTAGGACAGCCAGGATACGAAATCGTAGGCCGGCACATACAGGAACGCGATCAAGAGGAAGCCGTTTGCCATCAGGCTGGGCCAGGAGGAGCTGATTTCCTGAGCAAAGCCCGGAAGCGTTGCGCAGGCGTAGGGGCCAAAACGGCTCGCCCACAGCAGCGCGAGACAGAACGCAAGTGTCGCGAGATGCTTTCCAGTTCCCATGCAAGTGCCTATATAGACTTGGAATCTACCGTGCGCCACGAGTTTGCGGCGCGGTCTTGAGTGAGGCGACAATGCTGCGCGACGACATCAATACGGCGGTCAAGGAAGCGATGAAGGCGAAGGACGAGCGCAAGCTCTCCACGCTGCGCATGGTCAATTCGACCATCAAGAACGCCGACATCGACGCGCGTGGGCAGGGCAAGCCGCCACTCTCCGATGCCGACCTTCTGAGCGTCCTGCAGAAGATGATCAAGCAGCGCCAGGAATCGGTCGAGCTCTACGACAAGGGCGGCCGTGCCGAGCTCGCCGCCCAGGAGCGCGAGGAGATTGCCGTGATCTCGGCGTACCTGCCGAAGCAGATGTCCGACGACGACGTGAAGGCCGCGATCGCGGCTGTTATCGCCGAGACCAATGCGGCCGGCATCAAGGACATGGGCAAGGTGATCGGCGCCCTGAAGGCGAAATATGCCGGCCAGATGGATTTCGGCAAGGCCAGCGGCCTCGTCAAGGCGGCGCTCGCGGGATAGCGGCGGAGGCTTCCGGTGTTTCGTGTTGCGGCGGACAGTCTGGAAGCCTACCTCGCCTTCGATCCCGGCCGGACCGCGGATCTCGAACAACTGCATGCGGTGATGCGGAAGGCCGCGCCTTCGCTCAAGCGGCACTTTCATGCGGGCACGCCGGCCGGTGAGGCCGGCATGCGCATGAACATGATCGGCTACGGTCAGTTTCGCTATGCGATCAAGTCCGGCAAGACGGCGGTCTGGCCGGTGATCGGGCTGGCGCTGCAGAAGAACTACATCAGCGTCTATGTCGCGGTGACCCGTAATGGGAAGCCGCTGGTGTCCTGTTACGCCGGCACGCTCGGCGAATTGCGGGCGGGCGGCAACAATTTCAGCTTCGAGGCGTTTGTTGATCTGAAGCCGCCAGCCGTTGCGGCGCTGTTCGCCGAGGCCGCCGATATCTTCAAGGCGGACAAGGAGAACCCGGTCCGCTACATGCAGGGCAGCTGAGATCAGTCCGCCAAGAAGGGGCGGGCGGCGCCATCGAGGTGGAAGTCCTGTATAAACTGGAGACAGGCCATGGCCGATCAGCAAGCTCCTTCCGGTCCGGATCTGACACAAGGCGTGGCACTCGCCGAATTCTCGGGCACGATGTTGCTCGGCCATGTCGGCGAGGAGGACGTGCTGCTGGTGCGTTCGGGGGCGGACATTTTCGCCATCGATGCGCATTGCAGCCATTACCATGGCCCGCTCGCCGACGGCTTGGTCGAGGGCGAGACCGTCCATTGCCCCTGGCATCACGCCTGTTTCGACATTCGCACCGGTGAAGCGACCGCCGCGCCCGCCTTCAACGCGCTCGCGGTCTGGAAGGTCGAGCGCGAGGGCGATCGCATCATCGTGCGCGAGAAGCGCGAGCAGCCGAAACCCCGCGTCAAGGGCTCGCGCGACGCGCCCGGCCGGATCGTCATCGTCGGCGGAGGCGCGGCAGGCTTTGCCGCCGCCGAGATGCTGCGACGGCAGGACTATCGCGGCAGCATCGTCATGCTGAGCGGCGAGACCGCGTCGCCGGTGGATCGGCCGAACCTGTCAAAGGACTTCCTCGCCGGCAGCGCGCCGGAAGACTGGCTGCCGCTGAAACCGGACAGTTTCTATGCTGACGCGGCGATCGATCTCAGACTCAGGACCGAGGTCCAGTCGATCGACGCCGGCCACCGTAACGTGGTGCTCGCCGGCGGCGAGGCGCTTCCCTATGACCGGCTGCTGCTGGCGACCGGCGCGGAGCCGCTACGCCTGCCGATCCCAGGCGCTGATCAGCCCCACGTTCACGTGTTGCGCACGCTCGACCATTGCCGGGCGATCATCGCCTCGGCCAGCGGAGCGCGCCGCGCGGTCGTGATCGGCGCAAGCTTCATCGGGCTCGAGGTTGCGGCCTCGTTGCGCGCGAGGGAGATCGAGGTTCACGTGGTCGGGCTGGAGCAGCGGCCGCTGGAGCGCGTGCTCGGACCTGAGATGGGCGATTTCGTCCGCGCGCTGCACGAGGAGCATGGCGTCGTTTTCCACCTCGGCGACACCGTGACCGCGATCGACGGCAAGCGCGCGCGCCTGAAGAGCGGGTCGGTGCTCGATGCCGACCTCGTCGTGCTCGGTGTCGGCGTGAAGCCGCGGCTGGCGCTGGCGGAGGGAGCAGGGCTCGCGATCGATCGCGGCGTGAAAGTGGACGCCTGTCTCGAGACCAGCGTCCCCGGCATCTACGCGGCCGGCGACATCGCGCGCTGGCCCGATCCGCACAGCGGCGAGAACATTCGGGTCGAACACTGGGTGGTGGCCGAGCGCCAGGGCCAGACCGCCGCGCGGAATATGCTTGGGCAGCGCGAGGTGTTCGATGCGGTGCCGTTCTTCTGGAGCCAGCATTACGACGTGCCGATCAACTATGTCGGGCACGCCGAGCAGTGGGACGAGATCGCGGTGGACGGCAGCATTGCCGGCCGGGATTGCATGCTCCGCTACACGCGCGGCGGGCGCGTGCTCGCGGTCGCGTCGATCTATCGCGACCGCGAAAGCCTTGAGGCCGAGATCGCAATGCAGCAGGCGGCAGCCTGACCGCTTTCCCCGCAGGGAGGGGTTTGTGGTCTGACGGCAATCGTCTACTCTGTAGCCATGCTTCAGGAAGCCAAAACCTACGACGAGCTCTACAGCAACTTCCGCTGGGAGGTTCCCGAGCGCTTCAACATGGCGACCGCCTGCTGCGACCGCCATGCCGACGGCACGGGCCGGCTTGCGTTGATCTATGTCGATGAGGATGGCCGGACCACGCGCACCTCGTTCGATGAGGTCGCAGACGCCTCGCGCCGCTTTGCCAATGTGCTGACCGCCGACGGCCTGGTGCGCGGCGACCGTGTCGCGGTGTTCCTGTCGCAGTCGCTCGAATTGCCGGTCGGGCATCTCGCGGCATTCCGCGCGGCGCTGATCTCGATCCCGCTGTTTGCGCTGTTCGGCGAGGATGCGCTCGAATTCCGCCTGTCGAACTCCGCGGCGAAAGCCGTCATCACCGATGAGGCCGGCTGGGAGAAGATCGCCAAGATCCGCGATCGCCTGCCCGAGCTGAAGAGCGTCTATATCGTCGGCGAAAAGACGCTGGCCGGTACCAAGTCATTCTGGAGAGCGATCAAGTCGGCGTCCCCGGAATTTGCCACCGTCGACACCTCGGCCGACGATCCCGCATTGATCATCTACACGTCGGGCACCACCGGTAATCCGAAGGGCGCACTGCATGCGCACCGCGTCGTGCTCGGCCATCTGCCCAATGTCGAGATGTGCCACAACTTCCTGCCGCGACCCGGCGACCTGATGTGGACGCCGGCCGACTGGGCCTGGATCGGCGGGCTGATCAACGGCCTGTTCGCGTTCTGGTACCATGGCATTCCGATGGTCGGTCACCGCGCCCGCAAGTTCGAGCCGCAGGCCGCGATGCAGATGATGGCCGAGCTCGGCATCCGCAACGTGTTCCTGCCGCCGACCGCGCTGAAGCTGATGCGGCAAGCCAATGTGAAAAATTCCGGCGTCAGGCTGCGCAGCATCTTCACCGGCGGCGAGTCGCTCGGCGGCGAGCTTTTGGGCTGGGTGCGCGAGACCTTCGGCATCGATGCCCATGAGGTGTTCGGGCAGACCGAATGCAATCTCGTGATCGGCAGCAATTCCAATCTGTTTCCGATCCGCCCGGGGTCGATGGGCCGCGCCACGCCGGGCTTCGACGTCCGCATCGTCAACGACAGAGGCGAGGAGCTGCCGCGGGGACAGCGTGGCATCATCGGCGTGTGCCAGCCGTGCCCCTGCACCATGATCGAGTACTGGCGCAATCCGGAAGCGACGCAGAAGAAATATGCCGGCGAATTCCTGCTGACCGGCGATCTCGGCGTGCAGGATGAGGACGGCTATTTCTGGTACGTCAGCCGCGAGGACGACGTCATCACCACCGCCGGCTACCGCGTCGGCCCGTCCGAGATCGAGCACACGCTGATGAAGCATCCGGCGGTCGCGATGTCGGCGGTGGTCGGCATTCCCGATCCGATCCGCACCGAATCGATCAAGGCCTGGATCGTGCTGCGGGCTGGCTATGCGCCGAGCGACGCGCTGGCGCGCGAGATCCAGGAGTTCGTCAAGGTCCAGCTCGCCGCCCACGAATATCCGCGCTTCGTGCAGTTCGCCGACAGCCTGCCGATGACCGCGACGGGCAAGGTGCTGCGGCGGGAGTTGCGGGCGCTGGGATAACTCTCCACCGTCGTCCCGGGCAAGCGAAGCGCGACCCGGGACCTATAACCACTGCCGTTTAATGTTGCGCGACGCTGTGGCCCCAGCGTGCTCCACCACGCAGGGCGGTGGTTATGGGTCCCTGCTTTCGCAGGGACGACAGGCGGGTATGTTCACGGCATCGGGATGCCCAATTCCCTCAGTGCGGCCAGCATGCGCTGCGGCGGCTGCATCGGGATCACCATGGCCTTGCCGGTCTCCACGAGGCTCTTCAGGCTGGAGAGGATCGCCGGCCAGCCGGTGCGGCCACCGGACAGGATGTCGTCGCTGATCGGGCGGTCATGCGATTGCAGCAAGGTCAGCTTCACGCCGTCGCCGGCCGGCTCGATCTCGTAGGTGACGAGCGTCGGCCCGAGCTTTTCGACGAGCTGCGGCCAGTTGACGTTGAAGGTGACGGTCAGCCGCTTCAGCGGATCGCACGCGATCACCTCGCCGGAGATGTGCAGCGCGCCGTCGGGCGTGCGCACGATGTAGGCGCCGCCGACCCGAAGATCGACCTCGACGGCGTTGCCGGAGAAATACTGCCGGCTCAATTCGGCATTCGTCAGTGCTTGCCATACCTTCTCCGGCGTGGCGGCGATGTAGATCACATAGACGATCGCCGGCTTGAATTTCTCGATGTTCATGTCCGCACGTGTCCTTCGATAGATTTTCATTGTCATTCGAAGCCGTCGATCCCGAGCGCGGCAGGCGGGATCGTGACCGCCTTGCCGGTCTCGAGCAGGCTCTTGAGCCCCGACAGGATCGCCGGCCAGCCCCTGGAAATGCCGTCGAGCAGTTTGCTGCCCGCGCCGAAGCCCTCATGGGTCACGGTCAGCTTCACGATCGCGCCGTGCGGCTCGAGCGTGAAGACCACCTTGGTCGCCGGCTCCTTGCGCATCTCCTCGTCGCGCACGTGCTTAAAGGTGTAGGCGAGGCGCCGCGGCTGATCGGCCTCGAGGATCTCGCCGGTGTCGGTGGTCTCGCCACCCATCACCAGCGCCAGCGGCGAGCCGACCTTCCAGTCCGATTGCAGCTCGGTGTCGAACCAGTACTGCCGGGTGAACGTGCTCGATGTCAGCGCCTCCCACAGCTTCTCCGGCGTGGTCTCGATGTAGGTCACGTAAACGAATTCGGGCTTAGGCATGGTAAGGCTCCCGGGCGCCGCTGGTGAGCAGGTCGGCCGGCAGTTCGCGCCCGGTCTCGAGGAAGCTCTTCAGGCTTGCGATGACCATCGGCCAGCCGCCAGAGATGTCGCGTAGCGTCCTCGGGCCGAGATTGTCATGCGTCATGGTCAGCTTGACGATCCCGCCGTGCGGCTCGATGTCGAAGGTCACGCACGAGACCTGCTCGCGCGCGGCGCCTTCCTTCACGACGTCCCAGCTGTAGGCGAGCCTCCTGGGCGGATCGGCGATCAGCACCTCGCCCTGCACGGCGCGGCGGCCGTCCTTGCTGAGATGGTGGGGCGAGCCGACCTTCCAGTCGGAGCTGGCGCGATAGCCGAACCAGAAGCGTTCGGTGAAGTCGCTCGATGTCAGCGCATGCCACAGCTTCTCGGCCGTGGTCTCGATATAGGTGACGTAGACGTAATCCGGCTTACTCATCACGCTTCTCCAATTGCCGTTTCAATTCGCTGAGCGCGGCGAGCTTCCCGCGCTCGAACTTCCTGATCCACCGCTCGCCGATCTGATGGATCGGGACCGGGTTGAGGTAATGCAGCTTCTCGCGGCCATGCCTGATCGTGGTGACGAGGTTGGCCTCCTCGAGAATCACAAGGTGCTTGGTGACGGCCTGACGCGTCATGTCGAGGCCGTCGCAGAGCTCGCCGAGCGTCTGCCCGTTCTGATCGTGAAGCCGGTCAAGCAGCGTCCGCCGTGAGGCATCCGCGAGGGCTTTGAAGACTTCATCCATGGGTCAGATAATAGGCAACCAAATGGTTGCATGTCAAGAGCGTGTGTTTGGGCGCCGCCGGATCGCATCGCAAGATGCGATCCGGGTGAGGGTACAGGTCTATCCACTTACACCGCCTGGCGGAGGGAGCCCCTCACCCCGACCCTCTCCCCGCAAGAGCGGGGCGAGGGAGCGGGGATGTTTCCATGACCGCCGCTCACGTGCATAATGACGACAAAGAAAGCAGAAGAGCCCATCATGTCCCTGCAAGCCTATTTCGCCTTCGTCGCCGCCTGCATCGCGCTGGCGCTGTTGCCCGGTCCGATCGTCACGATGGTGATCGCCAACGGGCTGCGCTACGGCACGCGCGCCGCGCTCACCAATGTGCTGGGCGCGCAGGTCGGGCTCGCGATCGTGATCGGCATCGTCGCGATCGGGCTAACCTCGCTGATGGCGACGATGGGCTACTGGTTCGACTGGGTGCGCTTTGCCGGTGCAGCCTATCTGGTCTGGCTCGGCATCAAGCTGATCCGCTCGCCGGTCGAAGGCGTCGGCACCGACGATCGGCCGCCGCCGCCGCGCGGCGGCTTCTTCCTGCAGGGCTTTCTGGTGCTGCTCTCGAACCCGAAGGTGCTGGTGTTCTTCGGCGCCTTCATTCCGCAGTTCATGGACATGGACAAGCCGCACATTCCGCAGGTGGCGCTGCTCGGCGTCACCTTCATGGCGACCGCCGTGCTGACCGACGCCGCCTACGCGCTGGCGGCCGGCCGCGCCCGAAAGTTTTTCTCCAAGGAGCGGACCCGGCTGATGTCGCGCATCTCCGGCGGCTTCATGATCGGCGGCGGCATCTGGCTGGCACTCACCCGCGCGCGCTGAGCCTGCGCGCTACGCCACAACCCGCTCGACCACGTCGCGGACGAGGCCCGTCAGCAGGTCGAGCTTGTATCCGGTCATCGTCAGCGGCCTGGCCCCCGATGTTGCCAGCTCGGCGGCTTGCGCGATGGTCGACGCATTGGCCGGCTGTCCCTGCAGCGCGGCAGCGCATGCCGTGAGCCGCAGCGGGACCGGGGCGATGCCGCCGGCCGTGATGTGGATCTGCTGGAACGTGCCGCCGGATAACACCGCCCGCACGCAGATCTCGACCAGCGGCCATTCCGCATATGAGCGGCTGATCGCGCGCTTGTAGAGCGCGCGCTCGCCGGCCAGCGGGACAGGGAGCTCGATCCGCTCGATCCGTTCGCCCGATGCGAGCAGATTGTCGACCGTGCCATTGCTGCCGTCGCCGAGCAGGTCTGAAATCGACAATCCGCTGCGCCGGTCCGTGGTGACCTTCGCATCATAAGCCAGCAGCGCCATCGCCATGGTCGATGGATGCGGCGCCACGCAAGGGCCGAGATCGAACGCGACGTGATAGAGATGATTGCCCGATCGCGCCGGACAGTTGGAGCCGCCCTTCTTGAGACAGGCGATCTGCGGATTGCGGAAATACCAGCAGCGCGAGCGCTGCGCGAGGTTGCCGCCGAGCGTCGCCATGTGCCGGATCTGCGGCGTGGCGAGGCCCTGCGCGGCCGCGGCGATGCCGGGATAGGCTTGCGCCAGCCGCGTATCGGATGCGATCGCCGCGATCGCGGTCAGGGCGCCGATGCGTGCCGCGCCGTCTGCACCCCACGCGACCCCGATCGTATCGGGACTGGCGGTGAGATCGATGATCGATCCGCACGACAGGCCGCTGCGGCGGCGCTCCGACAGGTCGGTGCCGGCGGCGCGGAATTCGGGCGCGGTGATGACGTCTGCGGTTGCGACGCTCATGCGGCATCCCTCCCTTTCAGCGCGGCGACGATGCGGTCGGGCCGGATCGGAATCTCGGTGAGGCGGACGCCGATCGCGTCGTGGATCGCGTTGGCGACCGCGGCCGAGGTCGGCACCGTCGACGCCTCACCGATGCCGACGCTGTTGCCGACCACATGGTCGAAGCCGGCTTCGTCGAAATGGACGTCGATCTCGGGCGTGTCGGCGATACCGGGGATGCGATAATCCTCCATTCCCGCGGTCAGGACGTCGCCGCTGGTCGGATCGAGCTCGCGCGCCTCGTAGAGCGCGTAGCCGAGGCCCTGGATCACCGCGCCGCAGGCTTGGCTGCGCGCCAGCGCGGGCGCTGCGATCTTGCCGACCGCGATGCCAGTGTGCACGTTGAGCACGCGGACATGGCCGAGCCAGGTGTCGACCTCCACCTCGATCACCTGCACCGAGCTCGGCACGCCGGCGCCGACCGCGATGTTCGAGAAGCGGCGCATCATCCAGCCGAACACCATGCCCATCAGGCCGACTTCGCGCAGCGGCGAGCGGATGCCAGGCGCGGTGTTCTTGCCGTCCTCGCCGCGCGTCTCCGTCACCGCGATGTCGGGCGAGCGCGCGATCAGCTCGCGCCAGGGCGCGTTCGAGCCGGGCACGGGCTTTCGTGTCGCCTGCTCGAGGATTGCGGCCTTCAGTTTCCGCACCGCCTGCAGCGTCGGCGGCATCACCGAGGCGGTGACGCGGCTGCCGCCGGAGCCCGGGCCTTCGGGCAGCGATGAATCGCCGATCCGCACGTCGATGTCAGCGGGCTCGAGATCGAACTCGCGCGCGATCGTGTCGGCGAGCACGCTGCGGGTGCCGGTGCCGATGTCCTGCGTCGCGGTGCTGGCGACGATGCGGCCGGCCTTGACCGCGACCTCGACCTTCACGTTGGGCTGCCAGAGATAGAGCCAGTAGCCCGTCGCCATCCCGATGCCACGGCGATAGCGTCCGTTCTGCGCCGGCTTGCGGTTGCGCCAGATCTCGAGCCCGGATGCCCAGTCGTAGAGCCGCTGGCGGTTGGGATCGGGATCCCAGCGCTTGCGCAAGGCGATCGGATCGACGTTGAGCCGCAGCGCGGCCTCGTCGATCGCCTGCTCCACCGCGAATGCCATCGGCGGACCGCCGGGGCCGCGGAAGGCCGCGCCGGGCGGCAGATTGCTGATGACGTCGAAATCCGAAAGGTCCTTCGCCTCGGCCGGATAGATCAGCCGCGCGAGGCCCGCGATGGTCGAATTGGTCGCGGCGCCCGTATCGGCGTGCGCGGTGACCGAGAGCGCCTTCAGGCTGCCCTTGTCGGAGGGCAGCAGCGCGACCTTCAGCTCCGCGGCCGGACGATAACCGGCGACGGACAGCTCCTCCTGCCGATCGTAGGCGACCCGCACCGGCGCCTTCGCCTCGCGCGCGAGCTCGATGGCGGCGATGGTCTCGACGCCCAGGCTCGCCTTCGACCCGAAGCCGCCGCCGACGTGATCGGCGATCACGCGGACCTTGTCGTGATCGAGCTTGTAGCGTTTTGCGATCTGCTCCTTCAGATGAAACACCTGCTGGGTCGAGGCGTGCAGGGTCAGCCGGTCGCCGTCGAAGCGCGCCACCGCAGCATGCGGCTCCAGGCACGCGTGCTGCTGCGTGGCGGTGCGGAAGGTGGCTTCGACCAGCAGGCGGTTGTTGGCCTGGCGCGCCTCATCGACCCAGTTGCGGGCCTTCTTGGCGCGCGTCGAGAATACCGCGGTCGGCCCGCGGATGTTCTGCTTCCATGGTGCCGGCCCGCCGGCCGCCTCCGAGACATTGCCGGCCCGCTTGCGGCTCGCTTTGTCGAACACCACAGGCGCGCCGTCCTTGCGCCCGGCGTCGAGGCCGACCACCGCGGGCAGCCGTTCGCTGGTCAGCTTGATCGCAGCCAGCGCGGCCAGCGCGGACTTGCGGTCGCGCGCGGCGACCGCGGCAATCGGCTCGCCGACATAGCGCACGATACGGTCGTCGCCGAGCAGCGACACCGCGGCGACACCGGCGAGCGCGCGCGCCGGTGCCAGATCGAGCGCGGTGATGCGGGCATGCGCCTCGCGCGAGCGCAGGATCAGGCCTTCGAGCTGGCCGTCATGGTTGATGTCGACGGTGTATTTCGCCGCGCCCGTCACCTTGTCGCGCGCCTCGATCCGCGGCGCTGTGACATTGTCGCCGTCGAAGCGGCCGGCGCAGGCATCCGCCACCGCACGAAAGATCCCGTCATAGGCGCCGCAGCGGCAGAGATGGCCCGACAGCGCCGCGCCGATCTCCTCGCGCGACGGGATTGCGGTTCCCCTGGTCGCGCGCCAGTTGTCGCAGAACGCGGTTGTTTCCACGATGAAGCCGGGCGTGCAGAAGCCGCATTGCAGGGCATCATGCGCCATGAACGCCTTCTGCACCGGATGCAGCCCAGCGGCGCCGATGGCCTCCACCGTCGTCACCGCTTTGCCGGCCGCGGCGTGCGCCGGCATCAGGCAGCTTGCGACCGGCGCGCCATCGACCAGCACCGTGCAGGCGCCGCAGACACCGGCGCCGCACACGAGCTTGGTGCCGGTGAGCTTGAGCTGGTCGCGCACGATGTCGATCAGGAGTGCGTCGGGATCATCGGGCAGGGATTCGACGCGGCCGTTGACGGTCGTCGTGGTCATGACTGTCCTCCAGTTGTCTTGCGTGTTGGCTTCTTGCGGATTGCCGCCTTCCTGGCGGGCGGCTGTGGTGATTTCGGCACCGCGCCCGCGCACAGCGTCCGCACCATAGTCGCCATGTCCTTCAGGAACGCGTCCGCCGGCTGCATTGCCGGATATTGCGACTTCGCTGCGTACATCGACATTTCGACCAGCCGCGCGAATTCGGCCGGCGAGAGATCCTGCGGCAGCGACAGCTGCTGCCGGCGCACGACCCGCGAGATCGTTGCGACCATGCGCTCCGCATAGCGTGCGGCATAGGTCTGGTAGAGGTCGCGCGCGTGCACGAGGTGCTCGGAATACAATTCCTCGAGGTGCGGCGAGCCGTCCAGCGATCCGATCATGGTCGACATCCGCGCGGTCATGCCCGCGGCGAGAATGTCGCCGAGATTGCCGCCCGCCGTCTCCGCCTCGGCAATGGCCGCGTCCTCGGCCGCGATCGCGCTCTCATGCACGCGCTCGATCACGGCGCGGAACAAAGCTTCCTTGGATTCGAAGTGATGATAGAGCGCCTGCCGCGTCAGGCCGGCCGTTTCGGCGACCTGCTCGATCGAGGAGCGGCGAAAGCCGTGCCGGCGGAAAACCAGCATGGTGGCATCGAGGATGCGGGTTTTCGGTCCCATTTGACGATTTTGACAAACATATAAAAACTGTCAAATCGCGATTTGGTGAGGGTAGTGCTGGAGCCCACGATCACCATTCCGCGAGGCCGCCGCGCCGCCTGCGCCCGTGAACCGCATCACGGATGGTCGCGTCCAAGTTACGTAGAGCTTCGTCGTGCAAAGGCGAGCCTGCTCGCCCGGAGCTTTCGAGGATACGGACATGGCCCAGGACATGACGCAGGTCTTTTTCCACTGCTCGAACACCCGCGGCGTGTTGATGGATCGCCGCGGCACCTCGGTGACGAGCCTCGCGGAGGCCTGCGAGGCGGCGACCTGCATGATGCGATCGCTGGTCGCAACCGCCAGCCTGGAAGATTGGCGTGACTGGGCGGTGCATGTCAGCGACGAGGCCGGCGAGGAGATCGTCATCCTGTCCTTCGCATCCGTTCTCGGCAAACCGCATTGAGAGGAAACCATGCTGTCACTGCAGTCATTGCTACCTCTGCGCCGCGGCCTGAGCGCGATCATGACCGGCTGGCAGAATTTGATCGCGCGAATGCGCGATCCCTACCGGCCCGAGCTGCACTACATGCGCGGGCCGGGCCCCAAATGGCGTGCGAAGCATCCCGTCCACGCCGCGTCAGCCGGCTGAACGCGGAGATCCAATTTAGAACGATCCCAGGAAATCGCGCTGAAGGCAGGGACGCATCCTCGCAGTTCGCGGACGCTCTCGTTGCGTGATCGCAACACGACCGACGATAAGTCCAACACTGGACGGGTTCTAATCGCCGCGCGACCGCGTGCATCTCTCATCGTGTTAGTGACGGCAAGAATGGAGACTGGAATTAGGTAGCGAAGTTGACTGCGACGACCAAATCCCTGCGGCGATGGGGCGCCGTCCACAAATGGACCAGCCTGATCTGCACCTTGTTCATGCTGCTGCTCTGCATCACCGGTCTGCCGCTGATCTTCCACGACGAGATCGATGATCTCCTGCACAGCCAGGTCAAGCCGGCCGAGGCGGCCGCAGGCACGCCGCCGGCCAATCTGGATCATCTGCTCGCCAACGCGCTCGCGCGGGCGCCGGGCAAGGTGCCTCATTTCCTGATCTGGGATCGCGACGAGCCCGGCGCGATGTGGGTCAGCGTCGGCCCGACGATCGACGCCGATCCGACCAACAACCTCCTGATCCGGATGGATACGCATACCGGCGCCTATCTCGATTCCCCCGACGTGACCGGCCGCTTCACCTACATCATGCTGAAGCTGCACACCGACATGTTCGCGGGCTTGCCCGGCAAGTTGTTCCTTGGATTGATGGGGATCCTGTTCTGCGTCGCGATCATTTCCGGCACCGTCGTCTACGCGCCATCGATGCGAAAGCTGCGCTTCGGTGCCTACCGTGCGCAGCGGAGGCGCGTCGTGCGCTGGCTCGACGTCCACAATCTCGCCGGCATCCTGCTGGTCGCCTGGACGCTGGTCGTCGGCTTCACCGGCGTCATCAACACCTGGGCCGACCTCGTGCTCAAGATGTGGCAATTCGGCCAACTCGCCGAAATGACCGCGCAGTACAAGGACCGGCCGGTGCCGTCGAAGCTGACCTCGCTGAACGGGGCCGTTGAGGTCGCCAGGCATGCAGTGCCTGGAATGACGCCGAGCTTCGTCGCGTTCCCGGGGACCCTGTTCAGCAGCAAGAGCCACTACGCGGTGTTCCTGCACGGCGATACGCCGCTGACCTCGCGGCTGCTGAAACCCGCGCTGATCGATGCGGAAACCGGGACACTGACCGACAGCCGCGACATGCCCTGGTATGTGTCGACGCTTTACGTCTCACAGCCGCTGCATTTCGGCGATTACGGCGGCATGCCGCTCAAGATCGTCTGGGCGCTGCTCGACATCCTCACCATCTTCGTCCTGGTCACCGGCGCGTATCTATGGCTGCGCCGGCGCAAGGCGGGTGTCAGCCAGGAACGCGCCATCGCCAACGCCGCCTCCATCGACAACCCCGCGCTCACCTCGTGACATCAGCATGGTCGCACACCGTTCATTGAGCCAGATCTTCGCCGCCCCGCTCGTCATCGCGATCGTGAGCACAGTGGGATTGATCAGCGCGCTGGTCGGAGACGGCTGGTGGGATGCCGTCTCCTGGGTGGCGCTCGGCCTGCCCGTGCTGCTCTATCTGCTGTTCATCTGGCGGCGCCGACCGAATTGATCGGGTTGGCTTGATCGACGCCACGCACGTGCCTCGCGTGCGGCATCGCGCCCGTTGCGAACACCGCAGATCATCTGCCACGGCTGCGTCGGCTCGGCGGCGGCGATCGAGGCCACTCGCAAATTCAGAGTCGCGCGCGTGCCGGTCCGAAAGGCGATGTCAGTCAATCGTTCGCCGAGAAAGCGGCGGCTCCGTCCCCGGCGGCCGAAGATACCTGGCTAGAGCATGATGAGATCGGGTTGAGCAGCGACCGCGGCGCTGCTGCGCTCCCTCGCCCCATTCTTACGGGGAGAGGGTTGGGGTGAGGGCTCTCTCCGCGCATACAGTGATGGCCGCGTTTGCGGAGGCTCCCCCTCACCCGGAACGCATCTGACGATGCGTTCCGACCTCTCCCCGCACGCGGGGCGGGGTGAAACGGAGTCCGTCGTATGGCTAGACCCGCGCTTCCACACGCAGTGTCGTCTCGATCTCGCCGAGGATGCGCGCCAGCCGCTCGGCCCATGCCGTCTCGCCGGCCTGGTCGGAGATCAGGTCCTGGCGGATCTCGATGCCGGAATTCATCAGGCCGCGCTTCTCGCCATGCACGGGGATCGTGTAGTCGGTCTCGTCGCTGACTGCATAGGGCTCGTTGTCGCCGACCACGAGATCGCCCTCGCTGCGCAGATGCTTCAGCAGCAGCGGCGGCAGCGCCTTGTCGCGGTGATAGAGCGTGCCGATGTGCCAGGGACGCGCGATGCCGGCATAGACCGGCGTGAAGCTGTGCAGCGACACCAGCACCGTCGGAATGCCCTGACGCGCACGTTCGTCGATGATCTCGTCGATGCGCTGGTGATAGGGCTCGAAGATCTGCGCGCGGCGCATCTCGGCGGCTTCGCGCGACAGGCCTTCATTGCCGGGAACGGTGGTGGCTTCGCTGATCAGCGGGACAGCGCTTGCGACATGCGGCGGACGATTGCAGTCGATCACGAGCCGCGAGTACCGCTGCGCGATCAGGTGCGCGCCGAGCAGGTCGGAGAGCTGGGTTGCGACGCCGGCGATGCCGATGTCCCAGGCGATGTGCCGGACGAGCTCGCTTTCGGGCAGGCCGAGGTCGCCGAGCGGGGAGGGAATCAGCCTGCCATAATGATCGCAAGTCAGAAGGAACGGCGAGCGGCCGCCAGGATTATGTTCAAGAACCGGTGAAACATCGGTGTTTGTCAGCAGAAAGAACGGGCCACCGGCGTGATTCACGGGCTTTTTCCTCAACTTTGCCTATTCAAGGGGCATGCTGGTTTGGAATCGAGCAGCATTCTCTATAGATTTGGCGGCCCAAATCACGATGATTGTTTGAAGATGCCGCTCCTGACTATCCATCACAAGACCGTTTATCGCTATGCGCGCCCGGTGGCGTTCGGCGAACACCGCATCATGCTGCGCCCCCGCGACGGCCATGATCTGCGCGTGCTCGACAGCGCACTTGCGATCGACCCGCAGCCAATGTCGCTGCGCTGGATCCACGACGTGTTCGGCAACAGCGTCGCGATCGCCACCTTCGACGAGCGCGCCGACACGCTGTCGTTCGTCTCGACCGCGACGGTGGATCACAATCCGGCCGACAGGTTCGCGCTGACGCCGGACGACGCCGCCTACTTCTATCCGTTCCTCTACGATGATGAGGAATTCCCCGACCTGCAGCAGTTCATCACGCCGCAATATGGCGACCCGAACGGCGAACTGTCGGCCTGGGCGCGGCGCTTCCTCGATGTCGAGGCGCCGACCCTGACGTTCAAGATCCTGAGCGACATGACGCATGGCATCCGTGAGGCGTTCAGCTATCGCAAGCGCTTTGAGCATGGCACCCAGCATCCGCTCGATACGCTGCGGACGCAGTCCGGCACCTGCCGCGACTATGCGCTGTTCATGATCGAGGCGCTGCGCCGGCTTGGCATCGCCGCGCGCTTCGTCTCCGGCTATCTCGCGATGCCGACCGACAGCGCGCATGGCTATGTCGGCGGCGGTTCGACCCACGCCTGGGTGCAGGTCTATCTGCCGAGCGCCGGCTGGATCGAGTTCGATCCGACCAACGGCATCGTCGGCACGCGCGATCTGATCCGCGTCGCGGTCGCGCGCGATCCGCGCCAGGCGATCCCGCTGCACGGCGTCTATCTCGGCCCGACCGATGCCTTTCTGGACATGGACATCGACATCAAGGTCGTGTCGGTCGGCGAGAATGCGGCGGAGCGGGAGACGGCTTGACGATGCAGATCAAGGTCGGCTTCGAGATCACCTACACGGCTCCGCAGCCGACCCCGATGGTGATCATGCTGTCGATCCATCCGTCACGCTACGCTGATATCGTCGGCACCGAGAGCATTGCTGCCGAGCCGGATGTCCCGATCGGCCTCTATCGCGACGGCTTCGGCAATGTCTGCGGGCGTCTGGTCGCCCCTGCCGGTGGTGTCACCTTCCGCGGCAGCGCGCTGGTGCGGGATTCCGGGTTGCCCGATGTCGTCAATCCGGCGGCGCAGCAGGTTCCGATCGAGCAGCTGCCTGACGACATGCTGCTCTATCTGATGCCGAGCCGCTATTGCGAGACCGACAAGCTGACCGACATCGCCTGGTCGCTGTTCGGCAACACGCCGCAGGGGTGGGCGCGGGTGCAGGCGATCACCGATTTCGTACACCACCATGTGACGTTCGGCTACGAGCACGCCCATCACATGAAGTCGGCGCATGACGTCTACGAAGGCCGCGCCGGCGTCTGCCGCGACTTCGCGCATCTGGCGCTCACCTTCTGCCGCTGCATGGGCATTCCGGCGCGCTACTGCACCGGTTATCTCGGCGACATCGGGGTCCCGCCGGATCCCGCGCCGATGGATTTTTCCGGCTGGTTCGAGGTCTATCTGTCGGGCCAGTGGTACACCTTCGATGCCCGCCACAACACGCCGCGGATCGGCCGCATCCTGATGGCGACCGGCCGCGACGCTGCCGACGTCGCGCTCACCACGAGCTTCGGCCGCATGACGCTGACGAAGTTTGTCGTGGTGACCGACGAGGTGGCGACGGCTTGATTCTTCCCGGCCATTCCGTCATTCAGGGCTCGCAGCTTTGCAGCGCTTCCCGTCGTCGTCCCTGCTCCCGTGCGCAATTGCGCACTAGGCAGGGACGACAGCGAGTGTGAGGCGCAGCTTGTGAGTTATGCTGCCCCATTCTGCCGGAATGACTAGTGAGCTCATGATCTCCGACCTTCTCTTCGTCTATGGCACGCTGATGCGCGGCTTCGACCATCCGATGGCCAAGCTGCTCGCAGGCAATGCCGAATTCCTCGGGCCGGCGCAGTGCCGCGGCAGGCTCTATCTGGTGAAGCACTATCCGGGCCTGGTCGCGTCAGACGATCCCGCCGACATCGTGCACGGCGAATTGTTTCGCCTCCGCGAGCGCGAGGCCATGCTGCGCGAATTCGACATGTACGAAGCCTGCGGTGAAGGCTTTCCACCGCCGACCGAATATGTCCGCGAAATGCTTGCTGTCACGCTCGCCGACGGCAGCGTGAGCGAGGCGTGGACCTATCTCTACAACTGGTCGGTCACCGAGCTGCCGTGGATCGCGTCAGGAAAGTTTCTCGAGCACTGACTGCTTCAGACTTCCCGTTCGACCCGGATGTCGACCTCGCGCTCGACATAGCTCCATTCCTCGGTCGCGCGCAGCATACCGACCAACTCGTCGAACAGGCTGTCATGCTCCGGGGCGAATTCGAACCAGGTCAGGAAGTCGAAGGGCATGCCGAGGTCGCGGGCGTGAAACAGCTGGCGGGCGATCGCGGGGAGGAATTTCAAGGTGCCGGCGATGTGATGCGACTTGTCCTCGAAGATCTCGCGGCGCTCCGGCTGCGTCAGCTCCCACCACGCCGCGGATTTCCTGATCGGGATCAGCGCCGCATGCGTTGCCTCGCTGCGGCCGAGCCCGGCCTGCACGGCGGCGAGCTTCTCGCGCTCTTCCTTCTCGGTATAGCGCAGATAGCTGGCAACGCCGGCGAGCCGCCAGGAGGTCTGCGCCGGCAACAGCGGCAGTGCGATCGACTCGCTCGCAACGATCGACAACGCCGCGACCTTCGGCAGCGTCTCGCCCTTCACCCGCGTGATGGAGGTGACCTGCCAGCCGCCGCTCTGTCCGCCCCTGAATGTCGTGAACATGGCGCTATCCAATCCCGGAAGCGGGGAGGGGGCAAGCTTGCCGTGCAGGCTCTCCACCGTGGATTCGGGGGTAGCCCGCTCGACGGAGCCGTGACGGACCAGGCCTGTGAATAGCCCGGAAAAGCCCCACATTGTTCGGCATGCCCGGCCGTGCCGCTATATGGCTAACCGGTTGTCCGCGATTCGCCGCCCGAGCCCAGAATCACCCTGATGCGTTTCACGCCCGAATTCCTCGATGAGCTGCGCGCCCGGCTTCCGGTCTCGGAAGTCGTGGGCCGGCGCGTCAAGCTCAAGAAGGCCGGTCGGGAGTGGAAGGGGCTGTCGCCGTTCCAGCAGGAGAAGACGCCGTCGTTCTTCGTCAACGACCAGAAGCAGGCCTGGTTCGACTTCTCGTCCGGGCTGAACGGCAACATCTTCGACTTCCTGATGAAGACCGAGGGCGTGACTTTCCCCGAGGCGGTGGAACGTCTCGCCGCGATGGCGGGCGTCGCGCTGCCGGCCGTGACGCCCGACGCGGCGCGCCACGAGCAGCATCGCCGCACCCTGCACGACGTGATGGAACTGGCGACAAAGTTCTTCGCCGATACGCTGGCCTCGCGGGGCGGCGCCAAGGCGCGCGGCTATCTCGCAGACCGCAGCATCTCGCCGGCGACCCAGCTCCAGTTCCGGATGGGCTATGCGCCGCCGGATCGCTTTGCCCTGAAGGAGCATCTCGGTGCGCAGGGCATCTCCACCGAGGACATGGTGGAGGCGGGGCTGCTGGTGTCCGGCGAGGACAAGCCGGTGCCGTTCGATCGCTTCCGCGACCGCGTCATGTTCCCGATCACGGATGCCCGCGGCCGCGTCATCGCGTTCGGCGGCCGCGCGCTGGAGAAGGACGTTCCGGCCAAGTATCTGAACTCGCCGGAAACCCCGCTGTTTCACAAGGGCGACAATCTCTACAACCTGTTCACCGCGCGCCAGGCCGCGCATGACGGCGCGCAGCTGATCGTCGTCGAGGGCTATGTCGACGTCATCGCGATGGTCACCTCGGGCTTTCCCGGCGCCGTCGCGCCGCTCGGCACCGCGCTGACCGAGAACCAGCTGGCGATGCTCTGGAAGATGGTGGACGAGCCGATCCTCTGCTTCGACGGCGACCGCGCCGGCCAGAAGGCCGCCTATCGCGCCGCTGACCTTGCCTTGCCCCAGCTCAGGCCGGGAAAGAGCCTGCGTATTGCGCTGCTGCCGGAAGGGCAGGACCCCGACGATCTCGCGCGCTCCGGCGGCCGCGGCGCGATCGAGGATGTGATCGGCGCCGCGAGGCCGCTCGCCGAAATGATCTGGTCGCGCGAGATCGAGGGCGGCAATTTCGACACCCCCGAGCGCCGCGCAGCACTGGAGGCACGGATCGGCGAGCTCACCAATGGCATCCGCGACGAGGTGGTGCGCCGTTATTACCGGCAGGATTTGCAGGAGCGGCTGCAACGCAACTTCGCCCCGGAGGGGGGACGCGGTGGTTATGGCCGCGGCGGCTACGGCAACAGGGGCAATTTCGGCGGTGGCCGCGGCGGCGAATCACCCCGCCAGTTTGCCCCCCGCGGCCCGGGTCAGGGCGGCCGGTTCGGCGCCAAGGGCGGCGGCACCCCCGGGTTTTCACGGGGTCCCTATCAGGCCGCGAGCCAGCAACTGGCCAACAGCCCGATCATGCGCGGCCAGCGCAGCGCGATCTCGAGCCGCGAGGCGCTGATCCTGCAATCCCTGATCAATCACCCCTGGCTGCTGCACGACCATCTCGAGGAGGTGGCGGCCCTGGAGCTCGCCCATCCCGAGGCCCACAAGCTGCGGGCTGCGATTATTGCCGCCTTTGCCCACGACCATCACCATTCTCCTGATGTCGAGGAGCAGGCCGAAAAGATGCGGGCCGACCTAGAGGCGGGTGGATTATCTCAGATTCTTCAAAGGGTTGAGCGGGCGATCACAACCCAGGCGGTGTGGGCGGCGCAGATCGGCGCCGCGCGCGAGGATGTTTTATCGACCTGGCGTCAACTCGTTGCCTTGCATCAGAAAACCCACGCCTTACTTAGGGAAAGAAAAGATGCGGAAGCGGCTTTGGCTGAAGACTCCAGCGAGGCCAATCTGGCGTGGTTGCAGGATATCCAGGCCCGGATGGCAGAAGCCGACGGGACCGAAGCCCTGATTGAAGGGTTCGGCGAATTATCGGGCCGGTTCCAGCGTAATGTCTGATAACAAAAATGCTGCGGACGGCGCTGGCCGCACCCGCAAAAAGACTCGCCAAATCCATGGTTTGGCTGCAAAAACAGGGTTAAGCGAAACTTAATAGCCTCGCGGCTATTTCAAGATGGAAACCGTCGAGACGGATCAGAGGGGTGGCGAGATTATGCGCCGCCCTTTGTGCGTCGAGAGAGTAAATCTAGATTTCGTGCGGATGCGCGTGCGTGGCGCCATTTCGCATGACCGCGTTTCGGGAGCTTAGTGAATGGCCACCAAGGCAAAGACGCTGCAGGTTAAGGACAAGGAAAAAGACGACAAGGCAGCGGATGCTCCTGAGAAGGATGCCGCTGACGCGCCGTCGCCGTTGCTCGACCTGTCGGATGCCGCGGTGAAGAAGATGATCAAGCAGGCCAAGAAGCGCGGCTTCGTGACCTTCGATCAGCTCAACGAAGTACTGCCCTCCGACACGACCTCGCCCGAACAGATCGAGGACATCATGTCGATGCTGTCCGACATGGGCATCAACGTCACCGAGGCCGACGATAGCGAAGGCGAGGACGAGAAGGACGACGGCGACGACGAGACCGACAACGAGCTCGTTGAGGTCACGCAGAAGGCCGTCACCGAGGTCAAGAAGTCGGAGCCTGGCGAGCGCACCGACGATCCCGTGCGCATGTATCTGCGCGAGATGGGCACGGTGGAATTGCTCTCCCGCGAGGGCGAAATCGCCATTGCAAAACGCATCGAGGCCGGCCGCGAGGCGATGATCGCGGGCCTCTGCGAGAGCCCGCTGACCTTCCAGGCCATCATCATCTGGCGCGACGAGCTCAACGAAGGAAAGATCTTCCTTCGCGACATCATCGATCTCGAAGCCACCTATGCCGGCCCCGAGTCGAAGGGCGGCATCAATCCGAACCTGATCGGCAACAACGGCGCCGAGGGCGCCGCCGCTGAAGGCAATGGCGGCGATGTGCAGGCCGGCGCGCCGGCCCATGTCGCGCCGCCCGCAGCGCCGCCGGCGCCGACCCCGTTCCGCGCCGCGCCCGCCGGTGGCGAAGCCGGCGTTGAGGAGAAGGATCCGGCCGAAGCCGCCGCCGAAGGCGACATGGACGACGACGAGTTCGAGAACCAGATGTCGCTCGCCGCCATCGAGGCCGAGCTGAAGCCGAAGGTGGTCGAGACCTTCGACAAGATCGCGTCCGAGTACAAGAAGCTGCGCCGCCTGCAGGAGCAGGACATCGCCAACCAGCTGCAGAGCGAGTCGCTGTCGCCCTCGCAGGAGCGCAAGTACAAGAAGCTGAAGGACGAGATCATCGTCGAGGTGAAGTCGCTGCGCCTCAACCAGGCCCGCATCGATTCACTGGTCGAGCAGCTCTACGACATCAACAAGAAGCTGGTCTCGTTCGAGGGCCGCCTGCTGCGCCTCGGCGACAGCCACGGCGTCGCGCGCGAGGACTTCCTGCGCAACTACCAGGGCTCGGAGCTCGATCCGCGCTGGCTCAACCGCGTCTCCAAGCTGTCGGCCAAGGGCTGGAAGAACTTCGTCCATCACGAGAAGGACCGCATCAAGGACCTGCGTCACGAGATCCAGTCGCTGGCGGCGCTCACCGGGCTCGAGATCGGCGAATTCCGCAAGATCGTGCACGGCGTGCAGAAGGGCGAGCGCGAGGCCCGTCAGGCAAAGAAGGAGATGGTGGAAGCCAACCTCCGTCTCGTGATCTCGATCGCCAAGAAGTACACCAACCGCGGCCTGCAATTCCTCGACCTGATCCAGGAAGGCAATATCGGCCTGATGAAGGCGGTCGATAAGTTCGAATATCGCCGCGGCTACAAGTTCTCGACCTACGCCACCTGGTGGATCCGGCAGGCGATCACCCGCTCGATCGCCGACCAAGCCCGCACCATCCGCATCCCCGTGCACATGATCGAGACGATCAATAAGATCGTCCGCACCTCGCGCCAGATGCTGAACGAGATCGGCCGCGAGCCGACCCCGGAAGAGCTCGCCGAGAAGCTCGGCATGCCCTTGGAGAAGGTCCGCAAGGTCCTCAAGATCGCCAAGGAGCCGCTGTCGCTCGAAACCCCTGTTGGTGATGAGGAGGATTCGCATCTCGGCGATTTCATCGAGGACAAGAACGCGATCCTGCCGATCGACGCCGCGATCCAATCGAACCTGCGCGAGACCACGACGCGCGTGCTGGCCTCGCTCACCCCGCGCGAGGAGCGCGTGCTACGCATGCGCTTCGGCATCGGCATGAACACCGACCACACGCTGGAAGAAGTCGGCCAGCAGTTCTCGGTCACCCGCGAGCGCATCCGCCAGATCGAAGCCAAGGCGCTGCGCAAGCTGAAGCACCCGTCGCGGTCGCGGAAGCTGCGGTCGTTCCTCGACAACTAATTCGGGTCGTCATGCCCGGGCTTGGCCCGGGCATCCATCGAGACAAAAGCGGCGGGCAAAGGCCCGCCGTTTTCATTTGTAGAGATCCCGCAAAATTCTCAACGCCAGCGCCCGGGGCACCCCTCTCCCCAACCCTCCCCCTTGCGGGGAGGGTTAGGGCGAGGGGTGCCGCTTGCTCCGCTGCTGATGGGGTGCGAAAACTTCGCGCGCGCCGCTACTTCTTCTTGGCGCCGACGCGCTCGATGGTCTTGATCTCGAGCGGCGGGCGGCCGCCCTTTTCGGCGATCTCGCGGTCCTGCTCACGCAGGAAGGCGCGCGCCGGCTCGTCGCCGTCCAGCCCGCCCAGCAGCTCCGAGGGCACGCGGCGGTTCGAGCGCTGCGAGCCGTCTTCATAGAAGACGTTGAAGAAGGCAAATTCGCCTTTGGGATTGGTCCCGGGTTTTTTCGGCATGGGCGGCTTGTCCCCGATCGGAGCGTCGAAGTCAAAGCAATTCTATGCTGCGACGAGCTTGCAGCACTTGGGACCCGCAGCGGTAATTATCCCCGGTAGGTCCTGCGCCGCCGTGCTCTTCTATCTCATTACGGTTGGCTGACAGAACGCCTTACCTTCGCGGGCAAAACGGCTGCGCGAGCCTTCATCTTTGGGAATAAGTCTTCCAATTCGGAGCCGACGGGCGCCGAACTGTCCAGGACTATGCGTCGAGTTGCGAAGCAAAATAGAGATATATCCCATCGCGAAACTCCTGAAATTTTTTGTAGCGATAGGAGGCTCTGCATGATCATCGAAGAAATCAGGCACGTGAGCATTGAGACGAATACTCTAAGACTCTCGTCATCGTCGTGCGTCAGCAAGAATCCGGTGCGGTTGTCGGTCCATGTTCTGGAGATGTGGCGTGACCCCGAATGGACAAAAGAACTAAGGTATTCGTATAGAACTTCGAAGAGCTCCTTGTCTTGCTGAAATCTCGAAGTTGAAACGTACTCGTAGAAGCTGCGCGTTCGGGGGATTTGCTTTCCCGACCTCCGGCTTACCAATATGTTTCTCTTCAGTTTTCCGTCTTTTACGAGCACTTTATATTTTCCCGAGTTCAATCCAAAGTCAGAGTCGAGTAAGTATTTTGCGTTTCGTTTGCTGCGCGTCGCGTAGATCAGTTTGCAATTGATTTCGTACAGAGATCTGACCAGAACGAGAGCTTCTTCGGTGGTCGTATATTTTTGTGAACGAAAGATTGCCCTTACGATCCTGTATGCTCGGACCACTAGGTACGCACAAACAAATCGCTGGATGTCGATCGTGTAATGCCCTGAGTTGATGTTTCTTTCAATGAAGTTTCCAAAAATGTAGAGAGCATTCCCGAGGGGATCATTTTTATCGATCGCCATCTCGTCATAGTCTGACAGCTTGTAAATGTCCTCTTGATCCTGTGGATCGAGTGCGTCGTACTGTAGCCCTGCCAGTCTGATTTCCTCTTTCTCATCCTTTGTTAGCCGTCTGTACCCTTGCTTCGAAACCATGAACCCAGTTTTGTCGAAGATATAGATCAAGCGCTGAGGTGTGTTTGCCCGCACCATGTCCGCGATCATACGCTCGCTATGCTCTGCGTCCGAATAGCAGTAGCTCCAATGGAAGAGGCGATCACCCTCCCCAGGAGGTCTGCGCATCGCTTCGAAGAAGCTATGCTCGGCCTGCTGGATGGCTTCAGATAGGTTTGGTAAGTCTCGCGTTCTTGATTTTCGCTTCGTTGGGCGGCCCATGTTCAGGACTCTCATTCGCGGGAGACGAGCCGCACATTAGATCCAAAGATCACTTGTAGATCGGCAAGTGTGCCCCATAGAAATCATCGACACCATGCCAATCGGCTGCGATTCTCCGCATTCCACATGTTGATCCAAGATCGTTTCGTCTGTCAGCCCTCGAACAGCACGAACGCCGCCCACACGCTCGCGTCCCTGGCGCCGGCGACCTTGCCGTCGCGCGCATCGCGCCGGGTCAGGCGCAGCGCATCCGAATAGGTCAGGCCCTCCGCCAGGTGCTCATAAAAGCGCACGGTGAAGTTCGCGGTGCCCTCGTCGGCGACCGGCCACAGCGTCAGCAGCGCACGGCGGGCGCCGGCGATGCCGAGCGCGGTCGGCAGGCCGCGCAGGCCGCTGACAAAACTCTCGTCGCCGCGGCCGGTCTCGCAGGCCGAGAGCACCAGCAGGTCGAGGCCGGACAGGTCCCAGTCCATCACCTCGAACGCATAGAGATAGCCGTCCTTGTCGTCGCGCAGCGGCCACCGGCTGTCGCCGGCGCCGGACAGCACGATGCCGCTCTGCCAGAGCGTGTCGAGGCCGGACGCCGTGCTGTCGTGATAGAAGCCGTGGGTCGCCAGGTGCGCGATGCGGGCCTTGCCGATCGCCTCGCGCAGCACAGTTTCGCTGACGCCGCGCCCGGTCAGCAACTCGACCGGCGCGCCGCGCGCGCGGGCGAGTTTTGCGATCGCCTCGATTTCGGTCTTCGTGCCGGGCAGGGGCATCGGCCCCGGCTGACCGTATTCGATGCCGCCGGCGAGCAGCATCGCGCCCGTCCGGTCGAGCGTCTCGCGCGCATGGATTGCGATCAGCGCGTCGGGGCTGGTCAGCATCCGGATCGTGGTGCGGTCCTCCAGCAGGCCGCCGTCGGCGCCGGGCAGCAGCGAGAACGGCACGGCAAACAGGAAGCCGTCGGGCACCACATAGAGCGTGGTCTTGTCCTTCAGGGCAGGCTCCAGCGGCGCGAACAGCCGCGCGCGGAGGTTCTGGAAGCGGCCTTTGCTGTCGAGCACCTTGTCGTCGAGCGCCTTGTCGTCTGCTGCCTTGTCGTCTGCTGTCTTGTTGTCCACCATCTTGGCGTCGCGATCCGGCGCGGCGGCCTGCGTCGCGCGCAGCCGCGCGATCTCGGTCCGTACGCCGGTGTCGACCATCCGGCCGGGATCGCCGAGATCGACCACGCGCGGCTCGCTCGTTGCGGTCTCGACGATGGCGTAGAGCACGGTCGCGGCAAGCGGCTGCTTCGACTGGCGGTCCGCCTTCCATTGCCGCGTGATGAAGTAGTTGATGACGGCTTCCCGCGGCGCGAGCAGTTGCGCGGGACGGATCGGGTCCTGCGGCAGCTTCACGCCGATCGCGTCGAGCCGCTTGCCCAGCGCCTTCCCGGCTGCGTCCTGCCGCTGCCACACGGACCTCGCCCAGTCGTCGATATTGCCCGACGAGAACAGCTCCTGCTTCTCGCCGTTGAGCCGCAGCGCCGCGCGCAGCAGCGCCGCGGTCTCCTCGTCCTTGCCGGCCATTTGCGTCTCGAGCCGGCGCAGCGCGGTGGCATCGCCGCCGCCGAGCGTCTTCCAGCGCAGCACGGCGGCGGCAAACGCCGGCTGTGCCACCGATGACCCGGCCCCAGTGGCGAAATGACCGAACGCGAACAGCAGATGGTCGGCATGGGCACGGATCGCTTCCGCCACCGCACGATCGCCTGATGTGCCGACCTCGCGCTTCATCCAGTCGAACATCTCGCGGTCGAGCGCGGTGAACGCGCGCACCGCGCGGTTCGGATCGCTGGCAATCAAGGCGTCCGCGATGCCGAGCTTGATCTCGAAGCTGAGCGGATGCTGCGCGGTGAAGGCGCGGGTCGAGATCGCCAGCGCGGTCTCGCGCAGCCGCATGCCCGCATCTCGCTCGCCGCGCTGCTCGCGCTTGCCGGCCGCCAGCACCGCGGCCTTGATGCGCAGGAAGTCCGCGAAATTCGCCTCATTGGCGACGATCGCCTCCAGCCGCTCCAGGTCGGCTTGCGGCATCGCGGCGTCGCCGGCGGCGAGCATGTCGGTGTAGAACAGCCACGCATCGGCCTGGCCGGCGAAGCTCGGATCCTTCGGCGCAAGCACCGTCGCGATCGCGCGATGCCGGCGGAAGTAGTGGCGGGCGTCGCCGAAGCGGCCGAGATTGAGAAAATCCTGTCCGGCGTTGTTGACCGTCACCAGCGTATTGAGATGGTTCTCGCCGTAATGCTTGGCGCGCTTCTCGATTGCGAACAGGTCGAGCTCGAGCGCCTTCGCCGGCGCGCCGATCTCGCGCAGCATGTCGGCATAATTGTTGGCGAGCTTCCAGGTGGTGCGATGGTCGGGCCCCAGCGCCTTCTCGGAAAGCTCGAAATTGTGCCGGCCGAGATTGGTCGCCGACGCCGCCGAGCCGTTGGCCGACAGCGCGACCGCGAGTTTGTCGTTGGCGATCAGCGATTCTTCGGAGCCCTCGCCCCAATAGGCGTTGAAGGCGGCGATCGCCTTCATGTAGAGCGGTACCGCCTCCGCGATCCTGGCGTGGTCGGATGTGAGGATCGCGTACATCAGCAGCACGTCGGCATTGCCGGGCGGCGACTGCGCTGCCGCCTTGCTCTGGAACGCGCGGACGAACAGTTTTTCGGCGAGATCGTCGCGCTTGACCGCGCGCAGCGTGGCGGTCGCGTCGAAATATTGCTCCATGACGAATTGCGCGTCGTCGAGCTTGTCTGCCGCATCCAGCGCTGCAAGCAGCTGTGCATAGCCCGCGTCGATCTTGCCGCCGCGCGTCAGCGCGATGGCGTTCTTCATCTGCGCGCTGATCGCCTGCTTGCTGCCGGCGCCTTGCGCCGGCGTGCGCTTGGCGGGGGAGCTCTGCGCTGCGGCGGTATCGATCGGTCGGTTCAGAACAGCGCCGAACACGAGGATGATACAGAGCGATGCGGCTATCCTGCGCGCGCGTACGAAACCCCCGGTGATCGTCATCGCTTGCGCATCCTCATCGTATCGTCCGTCATCGGATCGCGTTCCCCGCAAATGACGGCTTCGTCGCAACAGGCTGACGACGCTTTAGCGGCGCGCTTTTGCACGAACAAGACACGGCAGCCGGTCGCGCGTGGCGCGGAACCGGCGAGCCGAATTCGTGCTTCTTGGTCGCGGCCGATGCCTCCGGCGTTCACGCATCGCGCCCCGAATTGCTCCAGCGCACGCGCCGCTGGATGCCCGTGCGCCGCCGCTTGCGTTCCACCGGCATGGTCAAGCGATCGGACGATGTTACCTCTGGCATGCCGGCTGGTTATGCCGTACGCATCGGCTGGCTTCGGGAGCGGCAGCCGCGTGCAAGTCATCGCACTTTCCCGGCAACCGCCTTTCGCTTCGGAATAGAAGCGCGCGCCGGTCGAAAGCGGCGGCTTTTTCTGACCATCGTCACTTGCACCGTCCCGCCCGATTCGCGTATGAGGCGCATCCTTCCTTTTCTGCAACTTTTCCTTTGATCGAAGGCGCCCCGCCGATGTCCAACGCCACCCTCGACGCCAACAAGGCGCTGGTGCTCGCGCATTACGACGCCGTGACCAATCGGCTCGATCCCGATGCGATCCGCGCGCAGCTGGCGTCCGACTTCTTCGACCATGCCGCCGGCAAGCGGATGAGCGCGGAGGAAGTGATCGCGCATGCGACGGCCATGCATGAGACCTTTGCCGATCTGTCGGCGGTGGCGGAATGCCTGGTGGCCGAGCGCGACATCGTCGCCGGCCGCTTCGTCTGGCGCGGCCGGCACCGCAGCCCGTGGCGCGGCATTGCCCCGACCGGCCGCCACGTCGAATTCCGCGGCATGACGTTCTGGCGGATTCACGACGGCAAGATCTCCGAGCGCTGGGCGGAGATCGACTTTGTCGATCTGGAGCGGCAGCTCAAGGACTGAGCTTCCACCGCAATCCCTTTGTGCTGTTCCGATACACCGCGGCGCTTTCGACCGCCGCGGGCCGCCGATCGGCGTCTTCTGCACGCCAGGATTTCGTACCCCGGTTGTCTTGACCGAAGGTTGCTATTGGATGAGAATGATCTTTTGAATTGCTCGACGATATTTGGAAACGAGCATGGATATCGATTATTCCAAGACCTGTTTTGTGATCATGCTGCTGGAGCCGATGTTGTCCTGAAATAATTTGCGCGTTGCTCGAGGATATTTGCGATGGCCATATTGGACACGATTGCGAACCGCCAGGCGCAGTGGTCAGAGACCGCAAACCAGCTGAAATCGACCATCGACCGGGCGCGCTGGTCGGTGTTCGGGCTGTCGTCGCTCGGTGCGGTCCTGGCCGCGGTGGCCAGCCAGCTGCCGGACAACACGACGGCGCCGCGCACCACGGTTGCGGTCGCAGGCGCCGTGAGCCTCGCCATCGCGACCTTCTTCACCCAGCGTCTGCTCGGCGCCGATCGTATCTCGTCCTGGGTGCGTGCGCGCGCGATCTCGGAGCGTCTGAAGCGGGAGGCCTATCGCTTTGCCGCCAGCGCAGCCCCCTATGACGACGCAGCCAGGGCGGACGCCTTGCTTGATGACGAGGGTCGAAAGATCGAGGCCGATGGTGAGGACCTGCTGCCGCAGCTGGTCCAGGCCGCGGGGCAGGGGTCGCTGCCCCGCCAGGGCCTGCAACAGCAGCAATACGTCACGCAGCGCGTGCAGGGGCATATCGGCTGGTTCACGAAGCGGGCCGCCCGCTATCAGGTCATTGCATCGCGTCTGCGGCACGTCGAATTCGCGCTCGCCGCACTGGCAACCCTGCTTACCGCGGTTGCCGGCGTGGAAGCCAAGCCTGTGATAGCCGGTATTCCGTTCGATATGGTCGCCTTCACGGCCGTGCTGACCACGCTCGGCGGTGCCGTGCTCGCCCATGTCGAAGCCTCGCGCTACGATTTCCTGGTCACCACCTATCGTGCCACGGCGCGGCGCCTCGAGGACTGCACCAATCGGCCGCGCCCGTCATGGTCGGACTTCGTCAACGAATGCGAGAACATCCTCGCGACCGAAAACATGTCCTGGATCGCCAAGTTCACCGGCAAGCCCGGGGCGACGTCGAGCCCGTGAGAGGTCAAGTGGCGGTGCCGACGCTTTGACTGCCTCGTTTGCGCCGTGGCATGATCGGCCATTCGAAGCAGGAGGGATTGTTGCATGCTGAGGTGTCGTTTGGCGGTTGTGTTCGGCGCCTTGCTGCTTGCCACCCCCTCCTATGCCGCCCGCTGCGGCGGCAGTTTCCCCGCCTTCGTCCAGTCGTTCTCGCAGGAGGCGGCCGCGGCCGGCATCCAGCAGGACGTGATCTCCCAGGCGCTCGGCGGCGTGCAGCAGGACGGCGGGGTGCTCGCCTTCGACCGGCGGCAGCGCTACACCTTCAACAAGACTTTCGAGCAGTATGTCGCAACCCGCGTCGGCTCCGGGCGCATCAATGGCGGCCGCGCCATGTTGCAGCGGCACGCCGCGCTGCTCTCGAAGATCGAGCAGCAATACGGCGTGCCGCGCCAGATACTGGTCGCGATCTGGGGACTGGAGACCGATTTCGGCAAGGGCGACATGGGCAAGCTGCCGGTGTTCCGCGTGCTCGCCACGCTGGCGCATGATTGCCGCCGCACCGACCTGTTCCAGGGCGAGCTGCTCGCCGCGCTCAAGATCCTGCAGCGCGGCGACCTCAGGCTCAACGACATGATCGGCGCCTATGCCGGCGAGATCGGGCAGACGCAATTCCTGCCGTCGTCCTACATCAAGTATGGCGTCGATTTCGACGGCGACGGCCATGTCGATCTGCGCCACTCGGTGCCGGACGTGCTGGCCTCGACCGCGAACCTGCTGCATACCAGCGGCTTCAAGATGGGCGCGCCCTATGGCGAAGGCAGCGCCAATTTCGAGGCGATGCGCGAGTGGAACAGGGCGGTGATCTATCGCAAGACCATCGGGTATTTTGCCGATCAGCTCATCGGGCGGTGAGGGGCGCGGCCTTTGCGTCTGCCGTCATTGCGAGCCAAGCACTCCATCTTTCAACATATGGGGGACGATGGATTGCTTCGTCGCTTTGCTCCTCGCAATGACGGCTGACATGGCCGGGTGATGGCATGGAAACCATCGGCAGCCAAAAAATCTGGTCGTTCTTCGACCGCCGCGGATGCCAGATCGCGAAGAACGCGGCGGTGCGGGAGGGGCCGGGCCATCGCGTCGGCTCCTATCTCGAGCTCGCGACCAAGATCGCCGAGCTGCAATTCCTCAACCGCGACCATGTGCTGCTGTTCCGCGGCCAGGGCGCCGATTTCAGGAACGTCAAGCGCAACTCGTCGCTGAAGCCGACGCTGTTCCGGGCTGGCCGCGGCAATCCGGACCGCGCGACACTGGCGGCGCGGTTCGCTGCGCTGGCCCGCGCCGAGCAGATCCTGATTACGGAATACGCGAAAGCAAAGCTGCTTGGGCTGGAGCGGCTGAAGCGGCATCGCATCCTGCGCTGGTCGATCCTGCAGCACTACGAGGTCTGCACCACGCCGCTGCTCGATGTCACCCATTCGATCCGGATCGCGGCGTCGTTTGCGTCGCTGGCGGAGACCGGCACCGCGTTCCTCTATGTGCTCGGCGTGCCGAACCTCAGCGGCGCGATCACCGCGAGCGCCGAGGCCGGCCTGCAGATCGTGCGCCTCTCCAGCGTCTGCCCGCCTGCGGCGGTGCGGCCGCATATCCAGGAGGGTTATCTGCTCGGCGAATATCCTGAAGTATCCGGCACCGACGAGAGGGAAAACTATTTCCCCTACGAGATGGATTTCGGCCGGCGGCTGGTCGCAAAATTCTCGTTCGCGCCGGCGTCGTTCTGGAAGAACGACAATTTCCCGCAGGTGACGAAGAGCGCGCTCTATCCGTCGGAGCGGAGCGATCCGCTGTTTCGGCTGGCGCTCGGGGTGAAGAAGCAGTTGGGGTGATCAGGCTTCGCAGCGCGCCCGGGCTGATGGTGTCGCGAGTGCGGATGTGTGACTCGCAGGCAGGTGTATGGACCCGCGGGCCGCGCAACATCCTCAGTGTCGTCCCACGCTTGACCCGGGACCCATAACCAAAAATGTTGGTTGTTGCGCGATGTCGGAACGACGAGTCCCGCTCGCTACGCCTGCTGCGGCGTAGGGGTCCCTGCTTTCGCAGGGACGACACCGGTTATATGCACGGGCTACCCCCGCGACGCCGCACATTCAACCGGCCCTCGGCGCCTCGCGCGCCAGCCGCCGCGCCGCCGTCTTCTCCATCATCCGCTGCATCACCTTCCAGTAGGTCGCAGGACGGAAGCGTTGCAGCAGGTCCATGAAGCGGGCGTCGTTGCCGATCAGGATGCGCGGCTGGTTTTTCTCGATGCCGGCGATGATGCGCTGCGCGGCTGCGGTCGGCGTGGTTTTGGCCAGCGCGTCGAAACGCTCGATCGATTCGGCGCGGCGGGCATTGTCGGTGATGCCGGTGCCGGTGCGCGAGTTGCGCGCGATGTTGGTGGCGACGCCGCCGGGATGCACGACGGAGAGCCGGACCGGGCTATTCGCCACCGCAAGCTCGTGGCGCAGGCTTTCCGAGAAGCCGCGCACCGCGAACTTGGCTGCGCAGTAAGCACTCTGGCCGGGCGGCGCGAGAATGCCGAAGATCGAGGAGACGTTGACGATATGCGCCTCGCGCTGCCGTGAAAGCAGCGGCAGGAAGGCGCGGCTGCCGTGCACCACGCCCCAGAAATTGATGTTGAACAGCCACTCCATCTGCGCCTGCTCGATCTCGTCGAACTGGCCAAGCAGCGCGACGCCGGCATTGTTGACGACGATGTTGAGCCCGGGATGGGCGGCGCCGGCGGCCTCGGCAAATGCCGTGATCTGCCCGGGCTCGCTGACATCGAGACGATGCACCGTGACCTTGCGCGGGCTCGCCTTGGCGATCTCGGCGGCGGCGGCCTGCAGGCCGGCCTCGTCGCGGTCGGCAATCGCCAGATCGCAACCGCGCAGCGCCAGTTCATGCGCGAGCGCGCGGCCGATGCCGCTGGCGGCCCCGGTTACGGCGGCGGCAGATCCAGAGATCGCGGTCATGTCAGGTCAGCTCCATCTCAACGAGGGGTGGCGGGAGCCATGAGGAACACGGCGGGTTTCCTCACTTTTCTCAGATTGGAACCGAACTATCCAGCGCCCAGGTGTTTGACCCTCGTCACACTCTCAAACCGAGGCATTCAACTCAAGGGAGGCCCAGCCATGGGACAATCGAGACCCTGTCGTGCGAAGGCCCTGGTTGTCGAAGACGACCCGATGCAGCGCGAGATGATCGAATTGCTGCTCGAGGAGAGCGAGTTCGAGGTCATTTCCTGCGAGAGCGCGGAGGCCGCGGAATTGGTGCTGCGGAGCAACGGCGACAGCGTCGTGCTGATGTTGACCGATGTCGAGCTGGCCGGAAACATGACCGGCGTCGAGCTCGCCTATGTCGCCAAGATTTACAGCCCCGATCTCGATGTGATCGTGACCTCGGGCAAGCCGCTGCGGCAGCGCCTGCCTGACGGCGCGACGTTCTGGGCAAAACCCTGGGCGCCGCTGGACGTGATCCGCGTCGCCGAGACGAAGGCGTCGGCGCTGTCGGGCGGCGGGGTCCGCAGGTTCTGACAGGACCAGGTCCTGACAAGCCCAGGGCCCTCATAACAGAGTTGTCAGCGCGGGGGAGCAGCCGCCGGCCGGTGGCTGCTTCCGCCCCGGGGGCGGGACGTGATATTGGCGGCTGATGTTCCTGGGGATTTTGAAATGACCTGGTCCTTCCTGCTGACCACCTTGATCGTGGTCGCCTCGCCCGGCACCGGCGTGCTCTACACCCTGGCGGTGGCGCTGACCCGGGGCGCGCGCGCGAGCGTGGCGGCGGCGTTCGGCTGCACGCTCGGGATCGTGCCGCAGATGATCGCGGCGATGCTCGGCCTTGCCGCCATCCTGCACACCAGCGCGATGGCGTTCGCGGCGCTGAAATGGGGCGGCGTGGTCTATCTGCTCTATATGGCCTGGCAGGCGCTGCGCGAGCGCGGCGCGCTCGCCGTCGACACCGAGATCAAGCCGCGCTCGAGCGGGCGGGTGATCGTGACCGCCATCCTGATCAACATTCTCAATCCAAAGCTGTCGATCTTCTTCCTGGCCTTCCTGCCGCAGTTCATCGCCGTCGACGAACCCCACCCGCTGGCGCGGATGGTCGAGCTCAGCGGTGTGTTCATGGCGATGACCTTTGCGGTGTTTGCGGTCTACGGGCTGTTCGCGGCGTCGGTGCGCGACCGCGTCATCACCCGGCCGAAGGTGATGGCCTGGCTGCGGCGCAGCTTTGCCGCGGGCTTTGCCCTGCTCGGCGCCAAGCTAGCCTTCGCGGAGCGCTGACGTCGCATTCCCTGGCGCCTTGTGGCAGGCAATAAAAAAGCAGGCCTTGCGCCTGCTGCCTTGCGTCCCTGCCTGGATGGTCCGGATCGGGTGCCCGGGCAGGGCAGGAGCCGCTACCCGGGCGAGAAATTGGTTACTTCTTGGCGGCCTTCTTCTTGGTGGCCTTTTTCGCCTTCGCCTTCTTCGCCTTCTTCGCTTTCTTAGCCATAGTATCCTCTCAAGGTTTCATGGATTGAACGCGACTCCGAGGCATGCTTGGCGGAGGGCCAGCCTCGCAACATCCTCAGTATCAAACTCAGCAGATTCGGAGGCTGCTGCCGCGTGCTGTCACTGCGCTGTCATCGTGTTATCCACAGCTGTTACGTGTTTTCGCCAGTTTTTCGCCAGTGTGCGCGTGTCACGCGTCGCGGCGGCGTCGCATCCGTCATGCTTAACGACGCGCAAACGGCCGGTGCGCCGATCTTCATCAATTCAAAACCACAGCGCGGATTGGCGCGTGGCGGGTGAGAGTCCGTTAAGCGGCGCGGCCGCATCCTGTCCCGCAAGGCAACGGGGATTGCCATTGGGAGAAACGCCCCCGGGCGGACGGTCATTCAGGAGAGGCGAGGCCGATACGGGTCTCGAACAGGGGCGATGTTGAGCGTTCCGACGCTTTGGACGGTATTCGTTATCAATTTTCTCGCGCTCGGCCTGATCTGGGCCTATGTCGCGCGCAGCTATCCAGCTTTCGGTGCGGCGCGGTTCTGGACCGCGTCCACCTTCGTCGCGTCCGCCGGCGCCGCCTGCGCGATGCTTCGCGTGATGATGACGGACTCGCTGCTGCCGCTGCTCGCGGCAGGGACGCTGATGGTGTTCGCCGCCGGCCTTGCCGCGATGGGCATCGAGCGCTTCTACGGCAAGCCGGTCGGCTGGCGCAGCACCGCGCTGTCGACCGCATTCGCCTTCGCCGGCCTCGGCGTCTTCATCTTTGCCTATGACAGCATGCCGATGCGCATCCTGGTCTACACCGTCGCCCAGGTCACGCCGTTTGCGCTGACGCTGAAGCTGTTGCTGTCGCCCGAGAACGGCCGCGTCAACCCCGGCGCGCGCCTTGCCGGCATCGTCGCCTCCGTGCTGATCTGCATTTATGCGCTGCGCCTCGTCGGCGCTTTGCTGCAGCCCGGCGAGTTCTCCTTCGTTCGTTTCAGTGCGAGCCAGTCGCTGGTGATCCTGCTGATGGTGTTCCTGTCGATGGCGCTCAATTTCGGCTTCCTGCTGATGGCGATCGACCGGCTGCGCAACGAGGTCGCCGACCTCGCGCTGCTCGACGATCTCACCGGCGTCGGCAACCGCCGCCATCTGCTGCAGCGGCTGACCGAGGAATGCGCCCGGTCCGAGCGCAACGGCGAGGCGTTCGCGCTGCTGGTGATCGACCTCGACGGCTTCAAGGGCATCAACGACACCCATGGCCACGCCGCCGGCGACGCCTGCCTGCAGCACTTCACGCTGATGGTGCAGACAAGGCTCCGCCCGGGCGACATGCTGGCCCGCACCGGCGGCGACGAGTTCTGCATCGTGCTGCCGTCCTCGACGCTACGCGAGGGCGCCATGATTGCCCGCCGCGTGCTGGAGGTCTGTCGCGCCGACGCCGAGCAGTGCACCGGCAATGAGATTCCGATCGCGGTCTCGATCGGCGTTGCGCAATGGACCCGCGAGATCGGACTGCATCCCGACCGCCTGGTCGCCGCCGCCGACCATGCGCTCTACGACGCCAAGAAGGGTGGCAAGAACGGCTACGCGACCTATGAGCCGAAGCTGCCGTCCGATATGGTCGCTCTCGTGGAGCGCAAGCGCGCCTGAGCGTGCTAACGAGGGGCGACACTGGATCTCTCCGTGATGATGCCTCGCCTGCTCACCGCACTCCTTGCGCTCGTGCTGTCCTCCGCCGTATCGGCCGAAACTGATCTTGCAGCGATCGCGCGATCGCAAGGCACGCCGGAAATTCCCGGCTTGAGGATGGTCTGGCTGTCGCCCTGGGGCGACGTCGCCAAATCGCATCCCTGGCGCAACATCATCGTGCACCAAACCGAAGGCCCGGCCGGCTCGGCGCGAAATGGCGCCGCCGAGCAGCACAAGAACCCGACCCGCCGCGGCGTGATGGTTTGGGTCGAAACCGACGGCACGGTCTATTGGGCGGTCGCCGACAATCTGGTCCCAACCCATACCGACGGCGCCGACCGCAACGACAACAAGTATGTCGACAACAGCAAGACCTATCGGCAGGTGAACAAGGACACCTCGATCGGCGTCGAGTTCGCCGGCAATTTTCCCGATGTCACGAAGGGCCCAACCGATGCGCAGATCGCCGCCTGGCGGGTGCTGGTGAAGCTGCTGCGCGCGCGTTACGGCATCCCGTTGGAGCGCGTCTACGCGCACAACTGGATCGACTTCAAGGACGCCCGCTATTGCGAGGGCTGCGCGCTCGCGACCATGGCGCGAGAGTGGGGCGAGTAGGGCACGTACTCATTAAAATCCAGGACGCCCGCTTTCGGGGACGAAGCGGAAACCCACTCATCCTACAGCCGAACTGGCGTTAACGACGCTTGGCGATTTCCAGCCTGAACGAAATCGCTTCGAAGCTTGTTAAAATTTGCTGGGTACCTGTTCGAAGCACAGGGATCGAGGGAAAGACATGGCAAAGCGGGCCAAACGTAGGAAGACTGAGGCGCTCGCGCTGCCGGTGGCGGGAAGAGTTGCAATTGGCGCCGTGGCCGCTGTCGCATTGGGGTACGGTTTGCTGTGGCGCCCGGCGAGCGTTCAACCGATACGGAAGCAGGCCGCGCACCAGGTCCCGGCGCCATCCAGTCCTACGCCATCGGCTCCTGCACCATCGACTCCTGTTCACGTATCGGCGCCAGTGCAGGCACCAGCGCCAGCTCCGGTTCCAATTCCGGTCCCAGCGCCCGCGTCCCGGATCGAAACGCCAAAAGCCGCTGACGCTCCCGGAAGGTTTGTTCGGCAGGTGGTTGACTACGTCAGCCACCAGACGCCGGGCACCGTCGTCATCGATACCGGAAACACATTCCTTTACCTCGTTCTGAACGACGGACAGGCGATGCGCTACGGCATCGGCGTCGGCCGCGAAGGTTTCACGTGGTCCGGTGAACAGACCGTGGCCCGCAAAACAGAATGGCCGGACTGGCGTCCGCCGGCAGAGATGATTTCGCGCCAGCCTTATCTGCCGCGGTTCATGGCAGGCGGTCCCGGCAATCCGCTCGGCGCCCGGGCGATGTATCTCGGCGATACCGAATATAGAATTCACGGCACCAACAAGCCCGATACGATTGGGAAGCGGGTTTCGTCCGGCTGTATCCGGCTGACCAATGAGGACGTCGTGGACCTCTATGACCGGGTGAAGATCGGCGCGAAGGTGATCGTGCTTCCGGCACAAGCTGCCCATCGACCATCCCAGGGAGCGCCGCCCTACACCGCCTCAACGCAGGACCCCGCGTCGCCGTCGAACCGGCCCTCGGCAACGAACGTGCAGTTGCTGTCGTCTCGACCGAAGATGGCCGATGCCCAGTAGGTCAATCCGAGCATCGTGCCAAAAACCAGCTTCGCAGGATGGCGATACCCATCCACCAGACAAAAACAAAAAAGCCGGCGTTGCCGCCGGCTTTCGTGTCTGTTGGCTTGTCGCCGCGCGATTAGTGCGCGGCTTCGAGTGCGGCTTCCTGCCGGGCGATCGTGCCCTTGACGGCCGACTGCACCTTTTCGAACGCGCGGACCTCGATCTGCCGCACGCGCTCGCGCGACACGCCGAACTCGGCGGCGAGATCTTCCAGCGTCATCGGCTCATCCGCCAGGCGCCGCGCCTCGAAGATGCGGCGTTCGCGCGGGTTGAGCACGCCGATCGCACCGTTCAGGGCCTGGCGGCGATGATCGAACTCCTCGCTCTCGGCCATCAAGGCTTCGGCGTTGGGCGAGTTGTCGACCAGCCAGTCCTGCCATTCGCCGGCTTCGCCGTCGTCGCGGATCGGGGCGTTGAGCGACGCGTCACCGCCGAGGCGGCGATTCATGTCGACTACGTCCTGATCGGTCACGCCGAGGCGCTTGGCAATCAGCTTCACCTGGTCGGGGTGGAGATCACCCTCTTCCAGCGCGGAGATCTTGCTCTTCGCCTTGCGCAGGTTGAAGAACAGCTTCTTCTGGTTCGCGGTGGTGCCCATCTTCACGAGCGACCAGGAACGCAGGATGTACTCTTGTATTGACGCCTTGATCCACCACATGGCGTATGTGGCGAGACGGAAGCCCTTCTCGGGCTCGAATCGCTTCACCGCCTGCATCAGGCCGACATTGCCTTCCGAGACGACCTCGGAGATCGGCAAGCCGTAGCCGCGATAGCCCATGGCGATCTTGGCCACGAGCCTGAGATGGCTGGTGACAAGCTTATGCGCCGCGTCGCGATCATCGTGCTCGCGCCAACGCTTGGCGAGCATGTACTCCTGCTGGGGCTCCAGCATGGGGAACTTGCGGATCTCGGCGAGGTATCGAGAGAGGCCGGATTCTCCATTGAGGACCGGCAACGTAGCTGTACGGGCCATTACTTGCGCCCTCCAGTGGTTCAGGCCCCCGATAGCGGCGGGCCCGGCAGGTGGCCGCTGGGTCAAAGCCGGCCAGGCTGCGATGTTCCGCGTTGGATATTCAACGCAGGTGCAACATACACCAAACTGTCCGTGATAGGGAAGGATTGCTGACGTCACGTCCCCGTGTGGCAGCCATAACCTGTTGTCATAGCAAGGCTTTTCAGCAGGGGGTGCGTCATACCGCCGCTGCCAGGGCGCGCTGCAGGAGAAGCAAATCCTCCGGCAAAGCCGACTCCCAGTGCAAAAGTTCCCCGGTCCGGGGGTGCTCCAAAGCCAGCAGGTAGGCGTGCAGGGCCTGTCGATCGAGCGCGGTGAGTGCGTCCTTACCTTCCACGCTGAGCTGCCCGGCCTTGGTCTTGAAATGGGCGCCGTAAACGCTGTCGCCCATCAGGGGATGGCCGAGATGGGCAAGGTGGACCCGGATCTGATGGGTCCGCCCGGTCTCGAGCCGGCAGGCCAAGAGCGAGGCGACCGGCTTGCCGTCGCGGCCGGCAAAACTCTCTCGCACCTCGAAATGGGTGATCGCCTCGCGGCCGCTCTGGCGCACCGCCATTTTCTCGCGGGCATGCGGATGACGGTCGATCGGCGCGTCGATGGTGCCGTGGGGCCGGTTCGGCACGCCCCAGGCGAACGCCATGTAGCCGCGCTCCATCGGGCCGGTGCGGCCGTGGTCGGCGAACTGCGCGGTCAGCGACTGATGGGCCTGGTCGTTCTTGGCAATCACCATCAGTCCCGTGGTGTCCTTGTCGAGGCGGTGCACGATGCCCGGCCGCTTGACCCCGCCGATGCCCGACAGGCTCGAGCCGCAATGGGAGATCAGCGCGTTGACCAGTGTTCCCGTGGCGTGGCCGGCCGCGGGATGCACGACGAGGCCCTTCGGCTTGTTGATGACAATGATGTCGTCGTCCTCGAACACGATATCGAGCGCGATGTCCTCGCCCTGGGGCTCGGCGGGCACGGCCTCCGGAACGTCGATTATGATCGTATCGCCCTTGGCGACATGATAAGCGGGGTCGCGCACGACGGCGTCCTTGACGGCCACGGAACCGGCGAGGATCAGCGCCTTCAGCCGGGACCGCGACAGCTCCGGCGTGCGCTGTGCGAGCACGCGGTCAAGCCGGGCCGAGCCCTCGTCGCCTGCGACGATGACCTCCAGCTTCCGACCGCCATTCGAAGAAACCTGATTCAAATCGACCTGTTGCAAAGATAGAGCCTTGTGATGACCGACACCGCTGTGACCGAACCGACCCCCGACCAGGCCGCGCTGATCGCGCGGGTGCGGCGCATGATGCTGATCGCGGGCCTGACCTCGGCATTGGCCGTGGCCGTCGTGTTGATTGCCATCGGCTACCGCCTTTATCGCAGCGAGGGAAGCCCCGTTTCCGTATCCGATGTCACTGCTGCGCTGCCGAAGGGCGCCCGTATCGTCGCAACCGGCGTCGCCGGCGAACGGCTGGTCCTCACGCTTGATATAGGCGGTGCAACAGAGATCCGCACATTTGATGCAAAGACACTGAAACCTGTCGGCAGGCTGAGCTTCGTCAACGAGCCCTGATCGAGGCAATCGCGAAGCGGCGCGGTCGATCAACCAAAAGCTGCAGCGTATTTTTTGCGCATGCGTTCGCACATCGAGAATGTGTGCCGCCATCTTTTCGGCCGAGTTGCACGCTCAGCTTGCGCCATGTCGGAGTCCAACCCCAGCGCTTCCGTCGAACAGAGAGTTGAATCCGACGCATCGGGTTCGTTCGCGGACCCGACGCGTCGCGCGGTGTTGACCGCGCTTGCGGGCTGCGCCTGTCTCGCCGCGATCGAACCCGCAGCCGCCGACGATGAAGACCAGCCCGGCGCCAGTGAGCGACCGCAAAAAGCCGACGTCCTGGTGCGCGCCGAAGGCGACAAGGCCGGCCAGGTCATCAAGTCGGATGATCTGACCTTGGGCGGACCGCCCATTCGCGCCTGGCCGCAGGACCCGAAGACCTCCGTCGTGCGCAAAGGTTCGCGGCTCAACGAGGTCGTGCTCGTCAAGCTCGATCCGAGCGAACTCGACGATGCCACGCGCGCCCGCGCGCCTGACGGCATCGTCTGCTACTCGGTCATCTGCACGCATGCCGGATGTCCGATCACCGCCTGGTTGAAGGAAGAGCAGGGCGACAAGAACGTTCTGAAATGCCTCTGTCACAACTCCGAATACGATCCGCGGCAGAATGCGCAGGTCGTGTTCGGGCCGGCGCCACGTCGCCTCGCGGCCTTGCCGCTGACGGTTGCCGACGGCGCGATCACGGTCGCAGCGCCATTCGTCGGGAAGGTGGGTGCTCAGCAGGGAGGATGAGGCCGCACCGAGAGTTCTGCATGACCTAAAGCATGATCCGGAAAAGTGCGAAGCGGTTTTCCGAAGAGATCATGCTCAAAACAAAAACTGAAAAAACAAAACAGAGCAGGGAGGTAGCATCTCATGACAAGCAAGCAGTGGTTATTGTCGAGTTGTGTCGCATTCACGTGCCTCATTTCGACCTACGCCGTCGCGGGGCCGATTGAAAACTACAGTTCGGTGACCTCAGCGCGTCTCGAAAATCCCGAACCCGGCAACTGGATGCTCTACCGCCGGACCTATGACGGACAGGGTTTCAGTCCGCTCAACCAGATCAACACATCCAACGTCAAGGACCTCAAGCCGGCCTGGACCTTCTCGACCGGCGTCATCGAGGGCCATGAGGCGCCGCCGATCGTCAACAACGGCGTGATGTTCGTCGCGACCCCGATGGGGCAGGTGATCGCGCTCAACGCCAAGACCGGCGACGAGTACTGGCGCTACAAGCGGCAGCTTCCCGATGACCTGTTCCAGCTGCATCCGACGAGCCGCGGCGTTGGGCTGTGGGAGGACAAGCTCTATCTCGCCACCACCGACGACCACGTCGTCGCGCTCGATGCCAAGACCGGCAAGGTGGTCTGGGACACCAAGGTCCAGGACTACAAGAAGGGTCAGTACATGACGCTGATGCCGCTGGTGGTCGACGGCAAGGTGATCGTCGGCGGGTCCGGCGGTGAGTTCGGCGTGCGCGGCTATGTCGTCGCCTACGACGCCAACAGCGGCAAGGAGCTGTGGCGCACCTTCACCATCCCCGGCGAAGGCGAGCCCGGTCACGAGACCTGGAGCGGCGACGACTGGAAGTCGGGCGGCGGATCGGCCTGGATGACCGGCACCTACGACAAGGACACCAAGACGGTCTATTGGGGCGTCGGCAACGCCGCGCCATGGCCCGGCTCGATGCATGCCGGCGACAATCTCTACACCAGCTCGGTGCTCGCGCTCGATCCCGACAGCGGCAAGATCAAGACCCACTTCCAGTATCACCAGAACGATTCCTGGGACTGGGACGAGGTCGATGCGCCGATGCTGATCGACATGCAGCGCGACGGGCGGTCGTTCAAGAGCCTGGTTCATCCCGGCCGCGATGCGATCTTCTGGGTGCTGGAGCGCAAGCCGGACAAGATCAACTATGTCGCCGGCTGGCCGTTCGTGAAGACCAATGTCTGGAAGGGCATCGAGGCCGAGACCGGCCGGCCGATCGTCGATCCCGAGCATAAGCCCGTGATCGGCAAGCGGGTCGAGTTCTGCCCGTCGCTGTGGGGCGGCAAGGACTGGCCGTCGGCGGCCTATAGCCCGAACACCAAGCTCGTCTACGTTCCCGCCAATGAAAACTTCTGCGGCGGCTTCACCGGCGAGAAGCAACCCTTGGTTCCCGGCCAGCTCTGGCTCGGCACCAAGCCGGAGGACATCGGCCTGACGCCGGCACCGAACGCCGATCATTTCGGCGAGTTGCAGGCATGGGATCCGGTCACCGGCAAGAAGGTCTGGCAGCACGACTACAAGACGTCGCAGCTGTTCGGTGCGGTGACTGCGACTGCGGGCGATCTGGTTCTCGCCGGCGGCACCAACGACCGCGCCTTCCGCATCTTCAATGCCAAGACCGGCGAACTGTTGTGGGAGCAGAAGACCAACTCCGGCATCATGGCGATGCCGATGTCCTATGAGGTCGATGGCACGCAATACATCGCGGTCCAGTCGGGCTGGGGCGTCGACGCGCAGCGCATCCAGGACGCGCTCGCCGGCAAGGTCGCGGGCTTCGAGAACAACGTGCCGCAAGGCGGCGTGATCTGGGTGTTCGCGCTCAACAAGAAGTAGGGCGCGCGATCGGAGCTTCGCTTCTAGAACCGAAGCTTTAGAAAACGCGCCAACCGATAGGGGGCGATGCGATCGGGAAGCGGCGGTTGGGGAGACCGCCGCTTCCCGGTCCGCTTTGGCTTTCAGCATGATCCTTCCGGATCATGCGCTACTTGCCTTTGGTGTCGACCTTCTGCTTCTCGTCCTCGTTCATCTGCTTGATCGTCGGATCACGGCTGGCCTCGCCGGTGGCTTGGCCGGTGGTCGAGGGTGGACCGCTGCTCGGAACCGAGGTCTGGTCGGGCAGCACTTTCGCTGGACGCGTCGCGGTCGTGCTCGGCGGCGAGGCGGTCTGTGCAAACGCTGCCTGTGTCGCAAAAAGCAAGACGTCCGCGGAGAAGATCGCCGCGAGCGTCCGGAATTTTCGAGGTGGGGTTCTCATCGATCTGCTCCTCTAAAGCGCGATCTGGATCGCGCTTTAGATGATTTGCTGGGGCATGATCTTCTCGGAAATCTGCTTCGCACTTTTCCGGATCATGCCTCGGATCGATGAGAACGGTCCGCTTCAGCTAACGTTCCTGCCTCAGGTCTCCAGCTGCTTGCCGATCGGAAGGGCCCGGATGCGCTTTCCGGTGGCGGCAAAGATCGCGTTGCTCAGCGCCGGTGCGAACGGCGGCACGCCGGGTTCGCCGACGCCGCTGGGCGGGGTGTCTGCCCCGGGCGGCACGATGTAGACGTTGGTGATCACAGGCGACTCGTCGATCCGGATCACCGGGAAGTCGTCGAAATTGCTCTGCTGCACCTTGCCGTCCTTGAAGCTGATCTCGCCATATTTGGCGAGGCTCAGCCCCATGATCGCGGCGCCTTCGATCTGCGAGGCGATCCGCTCCGGGTTGACGTAGGTGCCGCAATCGATCGCGGTGTCGACCCGCGGCACCGTGAGCTTACCCTTGTCGTCAACCGCCACCTCGACGATGGTCGCGATGTAGCTGACGAAGGAACGATGCACGGCGATGCCGAGGCCATGGCCTTTCGGCACGCTACGGCCCCACTCGCCCTTCTCGGCGACCAGTTCGACCACCTTGCGTAGCCGCGCGGTGTCGATCGGGTAGCTGTCATAGGGCTCGCCGTAGTTCCAGGGATCCTTCACCGAGGACAGGTTGACGATCCGCGAGCTTCCGATCAGCTCCAGCAGCATGTCCTTCTGGTCGCGGCCCGTCGCATGCGCGATCTCCCCGACCATGGATTGCACCGCGAAGGCGCGCGGGATGTTGGACACCGAGCGGAACCAGCCGATCCGCGTGAACGCGGCCGCTTCCGGATTCTCGCACTGCAAATTGGCGATCTCGAACGGATTGTCGATCAGGCCCATGCCGAGCTCGAACGGCGCTTCGTGGTTGGCGCCGGCGGCGAAGGTCGAGGCGATGGTCGGCGCCACGCTGCGGTGCCGCCACGCGATCACCTTGCCGCTCTTGTCGAGACCCGCCTCGATCCGTTCCACGGAGACCGTGTGCAGGAAGTCGTGATGCACATCGTCCTCACGGGTCCACTGCACCTTGACCGGCGCGCCGAGTTCCTTCGACAGCAAGGCCGCCTCGAGCGCGAAGTCGCATTTCGACTTGCGGCCGAAGCCGCCGCCGAGCAGCGTCACGTTGACGGTGACATTGTCCTCGGGGATTCCGAGCGTCTTGGCGACATCCTCGCGGGTGCCGCCGGGGCTCTGCACCGGCGCCCAGATCTGGGCCTTGTCGCCCTTGACGTCGGCAACCGCGACCGGCGGCTCCATGCTAACATGGGCGAGATGCGGCAGGTAATATTCGCCGACGATCACCTTGTCGGCGCTCTTCAGCGCCACATCGACGTCGCCTTCCTTGCGCACGATGAGCCCGGGCTTGCGCGCGGCTTCCTCGAGCGAGGCACGATAGGTGACGGAATCGTACTTGGCGTTGGCGCCGTCATCCCAGACGATCTTCAGCTGGTCGCGGCCCTTGATCGCGGCACCGGTGTTGCGTGCGATCACGGCCACGCCGCCGAGCGGCTGGAACTTGGACGGCCAGGGCCAGCCTTTGACCTCCATGACCTTCTCGACGCCGGGCACCTTCATCGCCGCGCTGTCATCGAACGACTTGAGCTTGCCGCCGGTGACCGGCGGACGGGCGATGACCGCGTATTTCAGGCCGGGCAGGCGGACATCGGCGCCGTACTGCGCCTTGCCGGTGGTGATGTCGTGCAGGTCGACGATCGAGACCTGGCCCTTGCCGAGATAGCGGAAGTTCTTCGGATCCTTCAGCTTGAGGCCCTCGATGCTCGGCACCGACTCCTTGGCGGCATCGGCCGCGAGATCGCCGAAGCCGATCTTGCGTCCGCTTGAGCTGTGGACGACCTCGTGGTTCTGCGCCTTCACCTCGGTCACCGGCACGCCCCATTTCTTGGCGGCGGCGGCTTCCAGCATCGAGCGCGCGGAGGCGCCGATCTGGCGCATCGGGATCAGATAGTGCCGCGTGCTGCGCGAGCCGTCGGTATCCTGGTTGCCGAACTTGACCTCGTCGCCATGCGCCTGCTGGACATGGACGCGCGACCAATCGGCCTCCATTTCCTCGGCGACGATCAAGGGCAGGCTGGTGCGGACGCCGGTGCCCATCTCGGCGCGGTGCGCCAGGATGGTGACGACGCCATCGGGGGCGATCGCGACGAACACGCGCGGATCGACCACGACGCCGTGCGGCATCTTGCCCGCGCCGGTCTCATAGGCGAACGCCTGGCGCGTCATCACGGGCGCAGCGAGCACGAAAGAGCCGGCGATGCCGAGACCCTTGAGGATGCTGCGGCGCGAGAGGTTCTCGACCTTCACGTGCTTCTCGAAGCCGCGGAGCTTGCCGGAATTGGTGGGTATGTTGGTGCGGATGTTCATGTCACACTCCCGTCGATGCGAGATGGACGGCATTCTCGATCCGCTGGTAGCAGCCGCAGCGGCAGATGTTGCCCGACATGGCTTCGCGGATCTGGTCGTGGTTGGGCTTCGGGTTCTGGTCCAGCAGCGCCGCGGCCTGCATGATCTGGCCGGCCTGGCAGTAGCCGCACTGCGGAACATTGACCTGGCGCCACGCCTTCTGCACCGGATGGTCGCCGGTTGGGTGCAGCCCCTCGATGGTGGTGACCTCGCGGCCGGCGACGTCGGAGACCGAGGTGATGCAGGCGCGCACCGCTTCCTTGTCGATGATCACGGTGCAGGCGCCGCACAGGGCCTGGCCGCAGCCGAACTTGGTGCCGGTGAGGCCGGCTTCGTCACGCAGATACCAGAGCAGCGAAAGATCCGGGTCGCCATCCCAATTCTGTTCCTGGCCGTTGATTTTTAGTTTGATCATGGTCTGTCCTCGCTCTGCTTAAGCTATTGACCGGTGCGGGCAGGGCGGAACGTCTTCCATGGCCTGCGGCCGCGTTGATGTTTGTTTTTGCCAAGATATTCGTGAGCCAAATTGTCGTGCCTGCGGGCTTGCGCTTTGTTCCAAGCACTCCTCTCGCGTCTCGAGCGCCTGCCCGGCGCAGCATGGTGAAGAGCTGCGATGTTAGCAGAGGCGGGCCGCCGGGTGACTTCACAGGCAGGTGTTTTGCATTTCCGTTTGGCGAAAGCAGGGCCGTGCACGATGCAGACATGACATCCGGAGGTGGCCATCATGCGCGCGGCGCGGCCGCGTCGCTGGTCCGTGCGCTGAGGCCCCGCAGGCGCAGGGGGCGTTCCGGGGCCGCTCCCGTGCCGAAATCGCCGGCACGGGACGGTAAGCATGGATGACAAAATCCCCGCCGCAACGCACAAGCCATCTTGCGGCAGGCCGATTTCAAGGCTATTGCCTTCCCCCTCAACGCTCCCTTCGTCTAGCGGTTAGGACGCGGCCCTCTCAAGGCTGAAACAGGGGTTCGATTCCCCTAGGGAGCGCCAAATGTTCGGTTTTCCTCGACATTGTACGACGCGCCTCCGTTCGCGAGCGTCCTTCTGCTCGATAGCTGATTGATCGCGCCGGCCTGCGTCAGCTGAGTCTGGCGCTTGTGCTCGTCCGCGGTCCCGGCGACGGAGCTTTGAGCATCCGCGTCGCCCGCCTTGGCGGGCAGTTCGGCCCATAAATCAAGCGGCGGGCGTCGCTCATTTCCGCTATGATCAAGTCATGACGATCGGGATTACCGGACCCGGCCGGAAGGTACCACGGCAAAGTGGCGTGGTCAGGCTGATCGTTGCGGCCGTCGTCATCACGATTTGCCTGATCCTGCTCTCGTTCGCGAGCGACTTCCTGGTCGATTGGCTTTGGTTTTCCTCGATCGGCTATCTCGAGGTTTTCCTGACGGCGATCGGCGCCAAGGCGACCGTCTTTTTCGCGGTCTTGGCGGCGACCGCCGTCGTCCTCTGGCTGAACGGAGTGCTGGCGGCGCGGTTTGCGATGCAGCAGCCGCGACAGATTCCGGCCGCCCCGTGGAAGGTGGCCGGTGTTTTGCCGCCGCCCCCCGATCCGTCCGCAATACTGCGCGATCGATTGACCCGGCCCTGGTTCATCGCGCTCGGTGCAGGTTTGCTCGGCGTGCTGGTTGCCGCAAGCGAAGCCGGTAATTGGGGCATCTTCCTGCAGTTTCTCTACCACGTGCCCTATGGCGCGGAGGATCCGCTCTACAACAGGGACATCGGCTTCTATCTCTTTGCGCTACCCGCCTATCTCGCGATCAAAAACTGGATGCTGCTCGCAATCGTCCTGAGCGCGCTGTTTGCCGGAGCGATCTATTGGGCGCGCGGCGACATCGAGTACGATGTTCACAACCGATCGATCTCGCCGACGGTGATCGCACATGGCTCGGGGCTGGTTGGCCTTCTGTTCGCGGTGAAGGCCTGGTCCTATGGGCTCGACCGCTATCTGCTGCTCTACGGCGACAATGGTGTCGTGGTCGGGGCAAGCTACACCGATGTCCATCTGGGGCTGCCGGCCCTGTGGCTGATGATCGGGATTTCGATCATCGCGGCGTTCATCGCATGGGCCAATTTGCGCGCCCGCACCTACCGGCTTCTTGCCGCCGGGTTCATCCTCGTCGGCGCCGGCTCTGTCGTGCTGTCGAGCATCGTCCCTTCGCTGTTCCGGCACTTCGTCGTCAAACCGACGGAGTTGCAGCTGGAGAAGCCGTACATTGAACGCAACATCGCGCTCACCAGGCAGGCCTACAATCTCGACCGGATCGCAGCCAAGCCGTTTGCCGCCGAACAGCGCCTGACCTTCAAGACGCTGGAAGCGAACAAGGCCACCATCGACAATATACGGCTCTGGGACTGGCTGCCGCTGTCGAATACCTACGCGCAACTGCAGGAGATCCGTACCTACTACAAATTCCACGATCTTGACGTCGATCGCTACTGGCTCGACGGCTCTTACCAGAGCGTGATGCTCTCGGCCCGCGAACTGCGGGCCTCGCTGCTGCCGGCGAATGCCCAGACCTGGGTCAACCGCCACGTGCTGTTTACGCACGGCAACGGCGCGGTGATGAGCCCGGTCACCCGCAAGAGCACGGAAGGACTGCCGTTCTTCTATTTGCGCGATATTCCGCCGGTTGCGGACGGCGGCCCCAGGATCGAGGAACCGCGCATCTACTTCGGCGAAGAGAGCGACGACTACGTCATCGTCAAGGCCAGCATCCCGGAGTTCGATTATCCAAAGGGGAAAGACAACGTCTATGCGGCCTATGACGGCAGTGGCGGTGTTCCGATCGGAGCATTGGGATGGAGAACGCTGTTCGCCTACTACTTCAATGACGCGAATCTGGTCCTCTCAAGCTACATCACGGCCGACAGCCGGATCATGATCCGGCGCAATATCACGGAACGGGTGCGCATGATCGCTCCATTCCTCAGGCTCGATCATGATCCCTATCTGGTCATCAGCAACGGGCGGCTGTTCTGGATACAGGACGCCTACACCACGAGCTCCTATTTCCCCTCCGCGCAGCCCGTGCCGGAGCTCGATCTCAACTACATCAGGAATTCGGTGAAAATTGTCGTCGATGCCTATAACGGGACGGTCGATTTCTATCTGATCGACCCACGCGACCCCATTGCAGCGACCTACCAGCGCATCTTTCCGAGCCTGTTCAAGCCGTTCACGGCCATGCCGGCGGATTTGCAGAAGCACATTCGCTATCCGGAAGATCTGTTCCTGATTCAGGCGCGGCTCTATCAAACCTATCACATGGAGCAGGCCGAAACTTTCTATAACCGCGAGGACTTCTGGCAGTTTCCGCGACAGCCGGGCGGCGATGGCACCTCGGTGATGACCCCCTATTACATCATCATGCGGCTGCCCGGCGAGCCGCAGGCCGAGTTCTTCCTGATGCTTCCCATGGTGCCGAGCCGTCGCGACAACATGATCGCGTGGCTCGCTGCGCGTTGCGACGCGCCCGACTACGGCAAACTGATCGTCTACGAATTCCCAAAGGACAAGCTTGTCTACGGGCCGTTTCAGATCGAGGCGCGGATCAACCAGAACACCGAGATCTCGCAACAACTCACGCTGTGGAATCAGATGGGCTCGCGGGTGATACGCGGTGCGAACCTGCTGGTGATCCCGATCGAGAACTCGATCCTTTATGTCTCGCCGCTCTATATGCGCGCCGAGCTTGGTCACCTGCCGGAGCTGAAACGCGTGATCGCAGCCTACGGTGAGCATGTCGTGATGAAGGAGACGCTCGCTGATGCCCTGGCCGCGTTGTTCGCAGAGCCTGGTGCGGTGCCGGCCGTTTCAAACGCAACGGAAGCGGTGTCCCCTGCGGGCGGGGCGGCGAGCCCGGCGCAGCAGGCGCTCGATCGCTACAATCAGGCGGTGGAGCGATTGAAGGCCGGAGACTTGAAAGGTTTCGGCACGCAGTTCGATGCCCTGCGCGAGCCCCTGGAGGAAATGAACCGGCGCTCCGTCGGTCACTAATGGCGCGGGGGAATCGTGAGCGCGGACGCGCGCCTCAATTGGGTGCTGTTAAAGGCTACATTTCAATTTCAATGACATAAGAGTTCGCAGTCTTGTTCTGGACGGCGCGCCATTTCCGCGTCGCCTGCGATGCCGCCGATCAATCGTCGCAATTGCTGGTGCCTCCGGTGACGTTCCGGATCCTTGCCACGATCTCCGGCCGGTTGCTCTCGAGCCAGGCCACGGCGTCGGGTCCATCGACAACGCACGCGAAGGTTTCCCAGGTTGGGTCCTCCAGCGATTCCGGTTGCAGTCGCTTCGCCGCATACTCAACGAGGTCGTGCAAGCGTTCATAGCCTCGTCGGCGCTCGAGGGAATCTGCAATCGCTGTGCTGGCCCATCCTCGCTGGGCCAAATCGATAATGCTCGGAGCGTCAGCCTCGCTGAACCAGGGTGTGGCATCGAACTCGATGCAGCGGACATTATCGGCGGTATGGCAAGTCGCGTGGATCATTGGATTCCTCCGTTCGCCGGCTAACAACCTGCGCTGGCATTGCTCTTGGAGTTTCACATCGCCGCCTCGCACGCCTCAGGCTTTGACCAGGTCCCCCAGCAGGTTCGCCGCCACCGTCAGCTTGGCGAGCGTCAGGCCGCTGGCCGCGATCTCCTCGACCGAGCGGCGGATGCGCGTCGCTTCGGGGTGGGCCGCGAGCCAGGTCTCGACAGCCTGCTGGCCGGACTGCCCGGTTGCCAGCATATCCGCGGCCAGTCTTCTTTCGGCGCCAGCGATCTGCTCAACGGCGCGATCGATCGCCATGCGTTCGAAATAATCGTTTGCCGGCACGCTGCGCGCGGCGGCGACGATGCGGTCGAGGCGGAAATTCGCTTCGGCGGCGAAGAAGGTCGCGGCGGCGTCGCCGATGGGGCGGGCGGTGCGCTCGGCGACCGTCACGATATCGGGTGCCGATGCCAGAGCGTCGAGATCGGCGAGTTCGCCGGCGAGGCCGGCCGGGACACCGGCATCGGTCAGGTCCTGCCGACGCTTGGCACGTGCGGCCTGCAAGTCCGGCGGCAGCGCGGTGTCGAGCCCTGCGACGATCTGGCGGATAGCCGGGCCGAAGCGCGCGACGACGGCCTCCAGCCCGTCCTTGAAATCAACATTGCGCACGTACCAGACCATGCGGGAGAGCAGGAGGTCCTGGACAGACGCGTAGAGGGACAGCTGCACCTGCCCGTCGATGCAGGTATCGAGTGCATCGATCGCGTCACTGAGCCACTTGAGCCCGTAGCATTCATCGACTGCCACATAGGCCATGACGATGGTCGGGATATCGGCGTCCGTCTCGTCGATCAGGCGCACGACACAGGCCGGGCCGCCGCGGTTGATCACCGCATTGGCGAGGCTCGTCGCGATGATCTCCCGCCGCAGGCGGTGGAATTCGACCGCTGTCGGGAATTTGTCCTGAACCTCGCGCGGAAAATACTGGGATAGTTCCCGGGCAAGATAGGGATCATCGGGCACGCTGGTGACGAGCAGGTCATCGTGAAGCGTCAGCTTGGCGTAGGCGAGCAGCACGGCAAGCTCGGGCCGTGTGAGGGAATGGCCGCGCCGTGTGCGCTCGGTGAGCGCTGCGTCGTCGGGCAGGAACTCCACCGCGCGGCTGAGCAAATCGCGCTGCTCGAGCGACTGCATCAGGCGCGTGAGGAAGCCGGTCTCGGCCACGCCCTTGCGTTCGGCGAGCGAGAGCGCCAGCGACTGCAGATAGTTGTTGCGCAGCACCAGCGTGCCGACCTCGTCGGTCATCGCGGCCAGCAGACTGTTGCGGTCCGCGGGGCTGAGCCGTCCCTCGCGCTCGAGCCGCGCCAGCGCAATCTTGATATTGACCTCGACGTCGGACGTGTTCACGCCGGCCGAGTTGTCGATGGCGTCGGTGTTGAGCTTGACGCCCCTCTGCGCCGCCTCGATGCGACCGCGCTGGGTGACGCCGAGATTGGCGCCTTCGCCGATCACCCGGGCCCGCACGTCGCTGCCCGTGATGCGGATTGGATCGTTGGCGCGGTCGCCGGCCTGATCGTCGCTTTCCGCGGCGGAGCGGACATAGGTGCCGATGCCGCCAAACCACAGGAGATCCGCGCGCGCCTTCAGGATTGCCGTCATCACCTCGAAAGGCGTCGCTTGCGGCTTGTCGAGATCGAGCAGGGCGCGTACCTCCGGAGCGAGCGGGATCGCCTTGAGCTGGCGCGAGAACACGCCGCCGCCCGCCGAGATCAGCGACTTGTTGTAGTCCTGCCAGCTCGATCGCGGCAGGTCGAACAGACGCTTGCGCTCGGCGAGGCTGATCGCGGGATCAGGCGCGGGATCGATGAAGATGTCGCGGTGATCGAAAGCCGCCACAAGCTTTGTCGCCGGCGACAGCAGCATGCCATTGCCGAAAACGTCGCCGGACATGTCACCCACGCCGACCGCGGTGAACGGCATGGTCTGAATGTCGGTGCCGAGCTCGCGGAAGTGGCGCTTGACCGCTTCCCAGGCGCCGCGCGCCGTGATCCCCATCTTCTTGTGGTCGTAGCCCTGGCTGCCGCCGGAAGCGAAGGCATCGCCGAGCCAATGGTTTTTCTCGGCCGAGATCGCGTTGGCGATGTCGGAGAAGGTGGCGGTGCCCTTGTCGGCGGCGACAACGAGGTAGGGGTCGTCGCCGTCGTGGCGCACGGTGGAGTCGGGCGGCACGACGATGTCGCCGTCGAGATTGTCGGTGAGCTCCAGCAGCGAGCGAACGAAGATGCGATAGGCTTCGGTGCCTTCCGCGAGCCAGGCGTCGCGATTGGCAGGCGGCGGCAGGCGCTTGGGCACGAAGCCACCCTTGGCGCCGACCGGCACGATCACGGCGTTCTTGACCTGCTGCGCTTTCACGAGGCCGAGGATCTCGGTGCGGAAATCCTGCGGCCGGTCGGACCAGCGCAAGCCACCGCGCGCAACCTTGCCGAAGCGCAGGTGAATACCTTCGACACGAGGTGAATAGACGAAGATCTCGTAGAGAGGTCGTGGAGCCGGCAGGTCGTCGATCCGGCGCGCGTCGAACTTGAAGGAGATCACCGGACGCGGATGTCCATCCTCGCCGATCTGCCACAGATTGGTGCGAATCGTCGCCTGCACCAGGTTGGTGAAACGGCGCAGGATGCGGTCCTCGTCCAGCGAGGCGACGGATTTGAGTTGCTCCTCGACCTCGGCAAGCAGGGCCGTCTCGCGTGCCGAGCGCTCGGCATCCGTGGAGGCGAGGCGTGGATCGAGGCGGGTCTGGAACAACGCGACGAGGTTGGCCGTGATCGCGGCGTTCTTGCGCAAGGTCTCCCACATATAATCCTGGGTGAACGGCGCGCGGATCTGGTGCAGGTAACGGGACAGTGCCCGGATGGTCGAGACTTCCCGCCAGCCCAGGGCGGTGCGCAGGATCAGGCCGTTGTATCCATCGGATTCGGCGTGATCGCGGACCACCGCCATGATCGAGGCTTCAAGGCGATGGCTGAATTCCGGGCTGATCGTGATCGGCTGGCCGTCGCTGGCTTCGATCGTCATCTCGTGGAGCCAAACCGGCGGGGGCGCCGGCGTGGCGCGCGGCGCGATCTGATAGGTGCGTTCGTTGACCACATGCAGGCCGTGATTTTCGATCACGGGCACGCGGTAGGACAGCGACAGGGGCGCGCCGTGCGAAAACACCCTCAGTCCGAAGCGCTTTTGATCGGCCTCGCTTTCGTCACGGTAAACCGAAATCGCCACGGGGCGGGTTGGCGTAAGCTTTTCGATGGTGGCGATATCGGTGATCGCCCGTTCCGCGCTGAACACCTCGGTATAGCCGCCGCTAAACGCCTGGGCATATCGGTTGGTGAGCATGCGCGCCCGCATGCCGTCGGTAGAGGCAGTGAGCGCGGCCTTCAGCTTGTCGGCCCACGTCGCGGCAATGGCGCTGATCCCGGCTTCGAGCGTGGCGCGTTCGACGACGGGAGTTTTGCCGTCATAGCGCCCGATGATGTAGTGGACGCGCACAAGCGCCCCTTCAGGGAATGAAACGTAGGAGGCCGACAGCGTCCCCTTGTAGACCTGCGACAGGAAGGCACCGACGCGGGTGCGGACGTCCGTGTCGTATTTGTCGCGCGGAATGAAAGTGAGAATGGAGACGAAGCGATCGAACTTGTCCACCCGCGCCAGCGCGCGGACGCGCGGACGCTCGTAGAGGATCAGGATCTCCATGATGAAATTGTAGAGCGTGTCGACGTCGATCTGGAACAGTTCGTCACGCGGATATTCTTCGAGGATATGCATAAGCGCCTTGCCCGAATGGCTGTTCGGGTCGAAGCCGGCGCGTTGCAGCGCGCGCGTCACCTTGTGGCGGACATAAGGGATCTGTCGTGCGGAGCGGGTATAGGCGCCCGAGGTGAACAGGCCGACGACCCGCAATTCGCCCTCCAGCCGGCCGTCGGGCGTATAGAGCTTGATGCCGACATAATCCATGCGAATGCGACGATGAACGCGGCTGGAGACGTTGGCCTTGATGACGATGAGCAGGGTGGGGTCGTGCATGAACTCGCGTATTTCCGACGTCATCACCACCATTTCGCTACCGCGGCGCAGCACCTTCGCATCCGGATCGCGGAGGACGCCGAGGCCTTTGCCCGTCGTGATGTCGTCGGATGCATCGCTGTCGGGCGAGAAGCGATATTCGCGCACGCCGAGGAAGGTGAAATTGTCCGCGCAAAGCCATTGCAGGAACTGGTTGGCCTCGGCGACCTCGTCGATCGGCAGCGGCGGCGGATTGGAAGAGAAGGTCTTGATCGCGTCCTCGACCCGGTCGCGCATGGCACGCCAGTCGGTGACGCAGGCGCGGACGTCGTTCAACGTCCTGGTGAGGCCGTCGATCAGCTTCTGGCGATCGGCATCGGCGTCCAGGCGGGTGATGTGGAGGTGAATCAGGCTTTCCCGCGTGCCGTTTACTCCCGCCGGCAGCGTTTCGCCGTGGAAGCGCAGGAGCTTGCCTTGGCTGTCGCGCTCCACCGCCAGGATCGGGTGAGCGACGAGGGTGACTTCGATGCCTTGCTCGGCCAGCTCCGCCGTCGTGGAATCGAACAGGAAGGGCATGTTGTCGTTGAGAATCTCGAGCACGGAAATCTCGCGCCCGTCCGGCATCATCGGATTGACGACACGGATATCGGCGCTGCCGGCCGTACGCTGCTGCACGTGCTCCCAGGCTTGTTCCGCCAGGAAGGCCAGCGACAGGGCATCGTGATTGGCGAGGTCCTCGACATTGGTGTAGCCGAACAGAAGTTCGGCAAAGCTCCGGGGCGCCTTGCCCGGCTGCACGCTTCCCGCGGCATCGCGGATCAGGGTTGAACGGGCCTTATCGTCACGCCAAGCCATAATGTCCTCCATTTGCCGCGCCGTCCGATCGCGTTCGCGATCATCAGCTTGATTCTGGAGTGCATCGCTTCGAGCGCCACAGCCTTGACCGCGATCGAGTGCGTACGCGAAATCCCCGGTCTCAAAGTCGCGACAACTCCCGACGACAATACTCCGATCCCAAAGCTATCCAAGGCGCATGCTGTCGGGAGAAGTATTGAGATGCCCTGCTGCAGCGCGTGAGGCCGAAGTCGGCGCAGAGGCTGCCGAACCATTATGGTTGGCCAAAATCACAAGCAATTTCAATCGAGTATGAGTTCACAGCGCTGCGGTGCAGCTGTTCAACGCCGCGCCGCTGCGCGAATTTCCGAAGGCGTTGCGCCGTAACGGCGACGAAAGATGCGGTTGAAGTAGGACAAGTCTCCGAATCCGGCTTCGAACGCGATGCTGGAGATGTTGCGTTCATCCCAGAGCCGATCGATCAGCAGCCGATGCGCGCTGGTCAAGCGGGCATCCAGCACGAATTCCGAGAAGCTTGTGTCCTGGTCCGCAAATAGCCGCTGCACGCTGCGCGGCGGAAGACGCTGGCGCGCTGCGACCGCGCGCAGCGACAGGTCGGGATCGCAGAGATGCGCGCTGATGTCGGCCTTGATTGCGGCGAGCCGAGCGGCCCGCAGCCCGCGGCTTTCGGCCAGCGCCGCTCCGTCGCTCGTGGCGCCGATCGCGAGCGCCGCCAGATCGTACACATGGGTGACGACGGCGCGCTGCAGCTCGTACGTCGTCAGTCGCGCCCCGGTCTGCAACTGCCTGACATAGTTCACGAGCAGACGAAGTGCGTCCGTGCCGGGCAGCAGACGCATCAGCGCATCCTCGGGCCTGGACACGAGCGATGCGACGGCCTTGCGCTGCAGCGGAATCGTGATGAAGCATGACGGTGACGACGTGGCGGACATGCTGGTCTCAGCCGCCGACATCAACAGCGCGTCGCCCGCACGGAGCGTGACCTCTCGACCGCCTTGCGCTGCGACCCCGGTGCCGCTCGTAAAGACCTTCAGAACGAGATCGTCACGGTCGTCCAGCAGATCGCGCGTCCTTGCCGCGCGTATATTGACGCTCGCGCCCGACACGATCGCGAGCCCAGGGAGCGCCTGCACCACCAGGTCAGCGCGGAACGGGTCATCGGAAAGCGGCCCCAGATCGAACTTCACGGTCGCGCGTCCGATGACCTCCCGCAGAATCATCAGCCGGTCCCGCTCCGGCCAATCGGCGCTCGAGAATCGAAACGTGCTGCAGTCCGGCAGTTTCGGGAACGAGGAGGCTGGATCATCTGCTCGCATGATGTTCTCGGCCGTGTTTCCAACCGGTCAACCGCTCGCCGCCTTCAGAGGGGAACTCATGCCCGTTCTACGGCGGGGCAGGGCGGGGAAGCTAGGACGGTCGCGTCAAGGGCCTGGTTTGAGGCGCCATCGATCCGACGCGTCATCAACGCCTTGGCGTTGCGCGAATCTCCGACGGCGTCGCGCCGTAGCGGCGGCGAATGGCGCGGTTGAAGTAGGACAGGTCGCCGAACCCGACTTCGAACGCGATGCTGGAGATGTTGCGGTCGCGCCAGCGTGGATCGGTCAGCAGGCGGTAGGCGTGAGCGAGGCGCGCGTCGAGCACGTATTCCGAGAAACTCGTGTCCTGTTCGGCGAACAGCCTTTGAAGGCTGCGCGGCGACAGATGCTGGCGCGCGGCAACCGCGGTCAATGTGAGGGCGGGATCGCCGAGATGGGAATTGATATCGGCCTTGACGGCGGCGCGCCGCGCCGTCCGCAGCCCGCGGCTTTCAGCAACGGCCGCGCCGTCGCGCGTGGCACCGATCACCAACGCCGCGAGGTCGTACAGATGGGTGACGACGACATGCTGCAGCTCGCCAGTGGCCATCCGATCCATGCGGTTCAGCTCGTCGGCGTAAAAGGTAAGCAGTCGCAATGCCTCGATGTCGCGTGGGACCGGACGCATCAGCGCATCCTCGGGGTTGGGCACGAACGGCGTAAGCGCCTTGCGCGGCAGCCGCAGACTGAGGAAGCGCACAAGCGACGGGTAGACGCTCACCCGCGGTTCCGCGGTCGACATCAGAATGGCATCGCCGGTGTCGCCGGTGGCCTCGCGTCTCCGGTGCGTGATGATGGGCGCGCCGCTCAGCGCGATCCCGAGCACGAGATCGTCGCTGCCGTCGAGCAACTCGCGGGTCACGGCGGCGCGCAAATTGGCCAATGCCCAGGAACCGAGCCAAAGCCCGGGCAGCGCCAGTACCGTCGCCTCGGCATGGAACGCTCCGTCGGACAACGGCTCCGTGTCGAGCTGGATGACCGTGCGCCCGATCGACTCGCGCCAGATTGCCAGTCGATCCCGTGCCGGCCAATCGGCGGTCGAGAACCGGAAAGTCGTAGGCGCCTGTTGCTCTGACATCGTCGGCTCGTTCCCGTGCCGTGGCATCCGCTGTTGCGGCATTGCGTCACCCGACCCGAAAAGTCAACGGTGGCGTCTGTGTCCTAGATCACGGTGCGCCAGCCCAAGAACACCGGTCCGATCACCTCCTACACGTCGTGCCACCGGAACCGATCAACGGGAGTTTTTTTGCGTGTCTCGGAACAGGACTGGGCGCCGGTCGGGATATCGGCCTGCGACCTTCGGCTCCACCACCCAGGATCTGATCAGCGCCTGCTGCCAAGGGCGAGATCGACTGCAAACTTTGACAACGATTTTGCCGCTTGAGGACCGGTTCGCGGCGAGGAACCGGTGAGACGCATGACGAAAACGGCGTTGATGATCGGAGCGACAGGAGGCGTAGGGCGCGAAGCCGCAAGGGCCTTGGTGCGCCGCGGCTGGCACCTTCGGTGCCTGAGCCGCACGCCAAATCCGGCTTCCGCCTCTCTACCGGGCAACGGCGTCGGCTGGATCAAGGGAGACGCGATGAAGGCGGATGACGTGGTCAACGCAGCCAGAGATGTCGCCCTCATCGTTCACGCAGCCAATCCACCGCGGTACCAGAACTGGCGTGGCCTCGCGATGCCGATGCTTCGTAACTCCATCGAAGCGGCGAGAGCCTCAAACGCGCGACTGATCTTCCCTGGCAATCTGTATAACTTCGGCGCCGACGCCGGTCCGCTGTTGTCCGAGACTACGCCGCAGCAGCCGAACACGCGCAAGGGCCGCGTTCGCTGCGAGATGGAAGACATGCTGAGGGCGGCGGCGGCGACCGGGATCCGATCGCTTGTCGTGCGCGCCGGCGACGTGTTTGGTGGACATGGGCCATCCTCAAATTTTTCGAATGTTCTGATCAAGCCGAGGCAGACGCTGCGTGCCATCTCATATCCCGGTCCTCCTGCGACGGGTCATGCCTGGGCCTATCTGCCGGACTACGCCGAAGCGATTGCGCGACTTGCAGAGATCGAAGCCGATCTGCCGCCGTTCGACGTGTTTCACTTTGGCGGACACTGGATCGAGCCCGGGATCGAGCTCGCTCAATCCATTCGTCGCGCGGCCGGAAGGCTCGACCTCCCCATTCGCCGCTTTCCATGGCTGGCCGTCCGGCTGCTCGCGCCCTTCGTTCCGCTCCTGCGTGAGGTGGAAGAAGTTCGCTATCTCTGGGATGTCCCGCTTCGGCTCGATAATTCCAAGCTGATTGCGTTGATCGGCGACGAGCCTCACACACCTCTCGACCAGGCAGTTCGCGCCAGCCTGTTCGAGCTCGGGTGCTTGTCGAGTTGAAGGTGAAGTTGCAAAAAATGGAGACCAAAATGCCAGTACTGATGGTTCGCGGCGATGTCGAGGACTTCGACAGATGGAAGCAGGTTTTTGACGGGAATGCCGAGGCGCGAACCGCGCATGGTTGCCGCCGCGTCCGCCGCTTTCGCTCGACGGCAAACCCCAACCACCTGCTGATCCTGTTCGACTGGGACACCGAGGAAAATGCGAAGACCTTCAGCTCCAGTCCGCAGCTCGAAAGAACTCAGGCCAAAGCCGGCATTTTGCCGGGGCGAGAGACCGCCTTTTTCGAGGAATTCTGACATGCTCACACAGAGGTCGCCAATGTCGAAACGACTTCGCTCCAGCGCGATTGCGCGATGGTACATCATCGCGGCCGCCATCTATCTTTGCATCGGACTTGCCGTCGGCATCGGCATGGGTATTGCCGAGGACTTCAAATACGTGGTCGTGCACGCCCACCTGAATCTACTCGGCTGGGCGACGATGTGTCTCTACGGGCTCGTCCTGCAGGCGTTCCCGGAACTAGGCGCATCTCGGCTCGTACGCTGGCAGTTCGCTGCCGCGAACCTTGGCGTCGTCATTTTCGTCCCAGGGCTCGTTCTTGTGGTTGCCGGCGTCACTCACGTCGCTGCAATCGTAGGGTCACTCATTTCCTTTGTCGGCGCCTTGCTCTTTGTCGGCCTGCTGATCGGATCGTTACGTCAGGGACGCGGCGAGACGGAGCAGCCTGGCCCGAGCAGCACGTCGACAGCCGCTCATTGACCCATAATCAATCCTCGCCAGGATCAGGAGGGGTCCGCAATCAGCGATCACGCCGGGACGACGATATGGTCCGGCGCAATGCCCGCCCGGTGACGCTCATACATCGCGGTGTAGGCGGCCTCGATATCCCGGGTGAAACGCTTGGTATCGAACAACGGTGCCGTCAGCCGGTTGGCCGCCAGCCTGGTTCTGAGCGCCGCGAGCCTCGAAGGATCGGTCGCAAGATCGACCGCCATGCGCTCGTAAGCCTCCGGAGATTCCGCAACAAGCTCGGGCAGGCCGACCGCATGGAGCAAGCTTGCCGCGACCCGACCGGCAAACGTGTCGCCGAGAATGGTCAGCACCGGCAGGCCGGCCCATAACGCATCGCTGGCGGTCGTGTGGGCGTTGCAGGGAATGCTGTCGAGGAACAGGCCGGCGAGGCGATGGCGTGCGAGGTGGTCGGGCATCGGCACGCGCGGTGCGAACACAAGGCGCTCCGCAGCGACGCCGCGCGCGACCGCCTCCTTGCGCAGATTTGCGGCAGCGCGGGCGTTGCCTTCGAGCAGCCACAACATGCTGCCCTCGACGTGGCCGAGAATCCTCATCCACCGATCGAACATGTCAGGCGTGATCTTGTAGTTGTTGTTGAAGCAACAGAACACGAAGCCCGTCGGCGCCAGCCCGACGTCGCCGCGTGTGAACACACGATCGGCAATGACGCGCTTGTCGTCGTTGGCCTGATAGCTGTTGGGCAGGGCGACCACCTTTTCGCTGTAGAATTCGCGATGGTGGTCCGGGATCACGGTACGATCGGCGATGATGTAGTCGATGAACGGGGCACCGAGTGTTCCCGGGTAACCCAGATAATTGACCTGGATGGGGGCAGGCCGGCGGCCAAGGACCCTGGTGCGCGATTCCCCGGTAAAGCCTTTCAAATCAACCAGGATATCGATTTCGAATCGTCTGATCAGGTCGGCGACCTCATCGTCGCTCATGTCCCGGACCTCGACAAATCGATCGAACGATGCCTCCAGCCGTCGACGTATCTCCGGGTCGTTGTTGGGCGACCATGAGATTGCCACCGTCTCGAATTTCGACCGGTCGTGGCACTCGAACATCCCTGCCATCAAATGCGACGTCGCGTGGTTGCAAAAATCCGACGAGAAATAGCCGATCCGAATTCGATCGTGATGGTAGCGCTCGCCTCGCCATCGCTCGCTTTTTGACGGCGGATGATTCTTCGCGGTCCATCGCGTGGCGCAAAGCAGCTGGTCGGCGGCCGATGAAGGAATGCCAAACAACAGGAATGGCGGCGGAATCGCGTTCCGATTCCTGATCGACCTGATGAATTGGTCGCACTCGGCATCGAAGTCGACCCAGTCGCAAATGTGAGATTTGGCGTGCAGACGATCGCCCTCGATGTCGGCCTGGTCCGGCTTGAGCGCGACGGCCTTGTCATAGGCAGCGAGTGCCTCGTCGTAGCGTGCCAGAATGGATAGAACCTTGCCGCGGTTGGCATGGGCAGCCGCATCGTCGCCTTTGTGCTGGATCGCCTTGTCGATGCTGGCGAGCGCCGCCTCATGATGCTTGAGCTTGAACAGCGCCGTGCCGCGGTTGTTGTAGGCTTCGGCATAATCGGGTTGCAGCGCGATCGCCTGGTCGTAGCTTGCAATTGCCTCTTCGAGACGATCCAGCTTGATCAGCACGTTGCCGCGGTTGTAGCACGCGCCGGCAATTCCCGGCGCCCGGTCGTAGCTCGCGAGCGCATCATCGAACCTTTCGAGGTCATTGAGCACGTTGCCGCGATCGTTGTGTGCACCGGCATCGCTGGGCTTGAGCGCAATCGCCCGGTCCAGGCTCGCCAGGGCCGCCTCGAGCCGCCCCAGCTTTCTCAGCCCGGCGCCCCTGTTTCGATAGGCATCCGCATGGCCAGGCACGAGCGCGATCACGCGATCGTAGCTTGCGAGCGCCTCCTCGTGGCGCCCGAGCTCCGCGAGCGTAAGTCCGCGATTGTAGAGCGCCGGCGCAAGGTCTGGCTTGAGCGCGATCGCCCTGTCGAAGCTCGCGAGCGCTTCGTCGAGGCGACGCAATCCGCGCAGCGCATTGCCGAGGTTGTTGTGCGCGTCCGCGACGTTGCCGTTGAGCCTGATCGCTCGCCGGATCAGCTCAACGCCGCGCTCGCTGCGGCCGGTCTGCGCGGAAATCAGGCCCAGCAGATGCAGCGCATTGAAGTCGTTTGGCTGCTGCCGGAGAATGTCTTCGTAGATCTTCTCTGCTGCCGCCAACTGCCCCCGCTGATGCAGCGCGACAGCCTGCGCGAAGGCGAGCTGCAAGGCGGTCGAATTGGATTTTTGAGGTTCACCTGTATCGGGCATTCGACTTCTTCACGCGCTCCCCGGAATAGCGTGGCTGAAACGGATCGTCCCTGGCCGGCCTGCCGGCTGCCTGCCATTTGATATCTGCTTTGCCTCGAAAGCAACCGGCGGACGTGGGGCACCCACTCGCGATGGGCGAGGCGCGCGTCCGCCGGAAAACCGGGATGCTTCTCGATTGCAGTTCGTCGATACGCCAACGCGGTCGGCGCGTGCTTACGCTGCGACCAGGACCGGTTGCGCCGGCCGCCGGGTGATCGTCAGTGACAGCACGGCTGCGACGATGCCGGTCAAGCCGGCGATCATGAAGGCCTGCAGATAATCGCCCTGGGCCGAGCGCATGAAGCCGGCAAGGAACGCGGCGCAGGCGGCGCCGAGCTGATGGCCTGCAACCACCCAGCCGAACACCAGCGGCGCGTTCTTGTCGCCGAACGCCTCGTTGGCGATGCGCACGGTCGGCGGCACGGTCGCGATCCAGTCGAGACCGTAGAACACCGCGAATACCGACAGGCTGACCAGCGAGAAATCCGAGTAGGGCAGGTAGATCAGCGACAGGCCGCGCAGCCCGTAATAGAAGAACAGCAGCTTGCGCGGATCGAAACGGTCGGTGAGCCAGCCCGAGAGCGTGGTGCCGAACAGGTCGAAGAATCCCATCAGCGCGAGCAGGCTCGCCGCCTGCACCTCGACGATGCCATGGTCGCCGCAGAACGCGATCAGATGGGTGCCGACCAGCCCGTTGGTGGTGAAGCCGCAGATGAAGAAGGTCGCGAACAGGAACCAGAACGCCCGCGTCTTCGCGGCGCGCGCGAGGTTTGAGAACGCGGCGGTGAACGGGTTGCCCTCAGCCTTCGGCGCGGCATGATCCTCGTGCGGGCTGCCGAACGAGCGCAGGCCGACCGACGCGGGCCGCTCCGGCACCAGGAAATACACCAGCGGGATCAGCGCCGCGCAGCACGCGGCAACCGTCAGCACCACCGGCTTCCAGCCGCCCCATTCCACCAGCGCCGCGAGGCCCGGCATGAAGATCAGCGTGCCGGTCGCGGTCGACGCCGTCAAAAGCCCCATGACGAGGCCGCGATTGGTGGTGAACCAGCGATTGACGATGGTGGCGCCGAGCACGTTGGCGACCGCGCCCGAGCCGATGCCGGAGAGCAGTCCCCAGCTCATGAACAATTGCCACGGCGCGGTCATGAAATAGCTGACGCCGGTCGAGGCCGACATCAGCACCAGCGCGCCCAGCACCGTGCGGCGGATGCCGAAGCGCTGCATCACGGCCGCCGCGAACGGGCCCGCGAGGCCGTAGAGGAAGATGCCGACCGCGGCCGACGACGAGATCACGCCGACATCCCAGCCGAACGCCTTTTGCAGCGGCAGCATCAGCACGCCCGGCGTTGAACGCAGGCCGGCGGAGGCAAGCAGCGCGAGGAAGATCACGGCGACGACGACGAAAGCGTAGTTCTGGCCGAACGGCCGTCTCGAGGTGGCGGCGGGTTGAATGGAGGCATCGGGCATGTTACTTACCGGTACGTGTTGCGATGCGGCGTGTATACGTACCGGTCAGTAACATTGTCAAGCGTGCCCAGCGCAAAATCTGGAGGGAGCCGTCATGAAGAAGACCGCCGAGCCGTCTGCGGAACGCCCCGTGCGCGCCGCCGACCGGATCCGCGCCTCCGCGCGCGAGCTGTTCTATCGCGAGGGCATCCGCGCCGTCGGCGTCGACGAGGTGGTCGACCGCGCCGGCGTCACCAAGCCGAGCCTCTATCGCAGCTTCGCCTCCAAGGACGATCTCGCCGCCGCCTATATGCGCGATTACGACCTGGCCTTCTGGGAGGAATTCGAGAAGCCCGGCGGCAAATCCTATTCGGATGCGCGCGAGCACGTGCTCGCCTACATTCGTGACCTGTCGACGCGCGCGGTGCGCAAGGGCTATCGCGGCTGCGGCCTCAGCAACGCGACCGTGGAATATCCGGCGCGGGACAATCCCGCACGGCAGGTCGCCGAAGCCCACAAGAAGGTGTTTCGCAAGCGCCTGCGCGAGCTCGCGGCCGGCATGGGCGCGCGCCACCCCGCCGTGCTCGGCGATGCCCTGCTGCTGCTGATCGAAGGCATCTACGTCACCGGCCAGCAGTCGGAAGACGGACCGGCGCAGTCGGCGCTCGCGGCGGCGAAGCTCCTGATCGATGCGAGCGTCGCGAAGGGTTGACGTTGAGCGGCGCCGCAGGTCCACCTCTCCCTCGGGGGAGGTCGGCGCACTCGGATCGGCGCTTTGCGCCGTCCGAGCACGGGCTCCGCGCCGGGTGAGGGGTTACGGTCCCTCGTGTACCGATCAGGACCGTAACGCATCGATGGCGTGGGCAACGAGAATGCCGACGCTCACTATAATCAAAAGGGAAATTATCACGTTAAACATGGGCTCTACGAAAGCGTCCGGCCCATAATCAGTCAAAAGATTTCGCGCCATCGCGCTTGTTTCGTGCGACACTGATGCGCTCACGACACGGAATAAAAGCCGCCCCTGGCATCCCTCAGGGAGCGCCACCATGCTCCCACAATTTCAGAGGGATTTTTCCCATGCTGTTGAAATCGATTGCTGATTGCCTGTGACCTGTTGCTCTTCTTCGCGAACGCTCCGCGGGAGTACGTCGTCCGCCACGCGAGCAACCCTCTTTTCCTTGCCAGGCCAATCAGCCGGCTCAGGACCAGCGTCGAAAGACGAGACTGGCGTTGACGCCGCCAAATCCAAAACCGTTCGAGATCGCGTGTTCGATCGGCATCGGCCGCGCGACGTTCGCGACCAGGTCGATGCCCTGCGCGGCCGGATCGGCGTTCTCCAGGTTGAGCGTGGGCGGCGCCACCTGATCGCGCAGTGCCAGGATCGTGAAGATCGCCTCGATTCCGCCGGCAGCCCCAAGCAGATGTCCTGTCGCCGACTTGGTCGCGCTGACGGCAACGCGCCCCTCGCGCCCGAACACGCGCGTGATGGCCGCGAGTTCGCTGAGATCGCCGACCGGCGTCGATGTCGAATGCGCGTTGAGATGCTGGATCTGGCCCGGCCGGAGCCCGGCCTGCCGCAGCGCCGCCTCCATCGCGCGCCGGGCGCCGTCGCCGTCTTCGGGACCTGCGGTGATGTGATAGGCGTCCGCCGTCGTGCCGTAGCCGACGAGCTCGGCGATCGGCCTGGCGCCGCGCCGCAGCGCGTGGTCGAGCTCCTCGATGACGAGCACGCCGGCGCCTTCGCCCATCACGAAGCCGTCGCGGTCGCGGTCGAACGGCCGCGAGGCCCGGGCCGGCGTGTCGTTGAACGACGTCGAAAGCGCCCGCGCCGCCGCAAAGCCGCCGAGGCTCACCGGATCGATGCAGGCCTCCGTGCCGCCGCAGATCGCGATGTCGGCCTCATTGGACCTGATCAGGCGCGCGGCATCGCCGATCGCCTGCACGCTCGCGGCGCAAGCGGTCACCGGCGCGCCGATCGGACCCTTGAAGCCGTATCGGATGCTGATGTGCCCGGCCGCGAGATTGGCCAGGAAGGAGGGAACGGTGAACGGCGACAGCCGGCGCAGCCCGCTCGTCTCCGCCGTGCGCACGGCGTCCGCGATCGCGGGAAACCCGCCGATGCCGGATGCGATCACGGTCGCGGTGCGCTCCTGCGCAAGCGCCTCGGCCGGCATCCAGCCGGCCTGCGCCACGGCTTCCGCCGCGGCCAGCAGCGCGAACAGGATGAACCGGTCCATCTTCTTCTGGTCCTTGCGCGGCGCCGCAGAATCGGGATCGAAGCCGCCCTCGGCATCGTCGGTCTTGCCAGGAACCTGTCCTGCGACGCGCCCCGGCAGTGCCGCCGCCCACGCCGGCAATGCGCCAAGCCCGGAACGGCCCGCAAGCAGCCTCGACCAGACCAGTTCGGTGCCACAGCCCAGCGGGGACACCGTCCCCAGGCCCGTCACAACAATTCGACGCATGGTTCTCCTGTCGCGCCCTTCGTGCGAACCGGCATGGCCGGGATTCGCAGCTGCCCGGGCGTCGGGTCGTTATATGATGTATATCATCTATGATCTTGGCGGGCCGGGCGTCAAGGTGACGGCTCCGCTGCGCGCTTGACGCGAAGCCGTTCCGTAAGGCGATTAGCGAGGCACTGATGCGCTCCCGAGCGGCCGGGTAGCAAGCCAAGGAAGCCGCCGAGCAACTGAGGCGAGCCCAGAAAGCTCCTGCGCCGACCTCGGCGCGGGACGTCGTTGGGACTGCGCTAGAAGTTCGCCAACGCGGCCTAGATGCCGGCATCTTCAAGTTTGACTATTGCGCTGCGCGCCTCTCAAGACCGTATCTCAATGCAGATTGCTAGTCCGTTCAGATTAGGCACGGCTGGCGACCATTGTACAAAAAGCTGCGAATCGATCAAAAGTTGAAATGCGCCTCTCGGCTCGCGTCGCTATGCTGAGGGTTGGAGCAGTACCGGCTGTGTTTAATAATCTCGAAATACAAAATCCGAAACGGAACAGCCGAGCCAACTCCGGTTGGGAAGGTTTCTTCCCGTACTACGCTGGCTTTCCCGAGAGTTTCGCTGCCGGGATGTTGTGTAGTAGCGGTCTTCCTCTCACTGCAAGAATTTTCGATCCATGGAACGGGAGTGGCACTACAACGTACGCGGCGTCGCGGCTAGGCTTCGCTGCCGTTGGTCACGACATAAATCCGGCGATGGTGGTGATTGCGCGCGCACGCCTGCTGGCTTCTTCTGAGGCGGATAGCCTCGAACCCTTGGCTGGAGAAATACTAAAATCTGCTATTGGCAAGCTGAAGAAAGCCGAGATCGATAGCTCAGATCCCCTATTGTCTTGGTATACTCCAAAGTCGGCGATTTTCCTAAGAACACTTGAACGCGAAATACGCTCTCACTTGATCGGGGAGTTGTCCCTGCCACCTGATGGAAGGCTTGATCGGATTTCCGGTATCGCCGCGACTCTCTACGTCGCGCTTTTTTCGGTATCGAGAAAGCTCCTGTCTCAATTTCAATCCTCCAATCCGACATGGCTCAAATTCCCAGCTGATGGGCAGCGGAAGGTCGCGCTTGACGGAAATCGGTTGGGGACGCAAATGATCGATACCGTGCGGAGTATGGCTGGCGCCTTGTGTTCGGAATCGGTGACGCGACTTAATGAATTTGGTGTCGCCGACATGTCGGTGACCGATTACTGTCAAGCGATTAAAGCTAAGAAGATAGTTGTTAACGAGGAGTACCAGAGGAAGGAGGGGCTGTGGAATAATTCCGCTCGATCTTTCTTCATTGAGTCTATTCTGCTCGAATACCCAATTCCCAAACTTTTTCTGTATGCGAAACTTGATCTCAAAACCCGTGAGACGATCAAAGAAATCGTAGATGGTCAGCAGAGAAGCCAATCCCTCGTTGCATTCTTCGAGAATCGACTTCCGCTAGCTGAAGCACAACTCTTCTTTGAGGAGTTGATGAAGTAGGGCAACACCTTATTCATTCGGTCGAGCCATCTTCGCCTTCACGTTGCTCCCGAGAAACGAGATGCCGCAGTAGTGGAGTCATGGAAGCTGTTGGAAGCATGGCTTCAGCAGTGCTGAGCGAGCAGTTCTCCCGGTGGCGAGGTTTCGAGACCCCCCGATTGTGCGTTGTTATTTATCTCGTTGCAGCTCGGATAGCTCTCACTTGCACGCACTTAATTAGTGTACCACCGTCACCGTGGCCAATCACTTCATCTCCTCCAGCATCTTCCGCACGTCCCCCAACACCTCCCGTATCTGCCTCCGCTCGGCGATCGCATCCCTGCTGAACCGGCCGTGCTTGCGCGCGTTCCGGTTTGCTCTGGGCGCGCCGGACCCCTTTGCGCCGCCGTGCATGCGGCAGCGCGTCTTGCCGCGCACCGCCGGCGCGCGGCACGAACCGCCGCAGCGGGTTTTGGCGCCGCAGCGCGCGCTCGCCAGCATCAGGCCGATCGTGCCGCTGTGACCGCTCATGCCTGCGAGTCCTGCCTGGCATCGGCGCAATCATGCCGTCGCCTGGAGCCCGCGGGCCTCAGCGCCCGCGCTGCGGGTGCCGGCTCCTTGTCCGAGACGATCACGCTCGCATGCTGGGTGACGTTGCCGACAATGGCGTTGCCGCCGTCCTCCACCTTCACGTTCTGCACGGTGATGGCGGGCTCGCGCTGGCTGCGGTAGCGGGTCAGCGCGTCGATCTGGGCGGGAAACGTGCGGGTGAGCCGGCCGAGCGCCCGCGCGGCGCTGTCGTGCTGGGCGAGGTCGTCGGCATGCGCGAGGTGATGGGCGCAGCGCATCGCCATCACATGAACCGAAACCATCTGCGCCACCAGCATGGCCTCGACGGAATCCCGTGGGCCAATGCTCTTCACCATCGAGATCATGAAGGCGAGGTTGACCTTGCAGGCCTTGCCGCCGCTCACGCTGGCCTTGACCAATTGCCGCAGGATGCCCTCCATCGCGTCGCGATCGGCGACGCCCAGCGCGTTCGCCATCAGCTGTTCGCCGAGCTTCGGGTCGGGGTGGTCGATGGCGTAGCCGCGCGGCGAGAGCTTGATCCGCGGCGTTGTGGCAGCGGGGGTCCGATCGGTTGCGGCCGTCGTCGTCGGCATGGTGATGTCAGGTGCAGTGGTCATGTCGATTGTCCCTGGAACGCGCGCGGCGCGCGCGCAGGCGATCGCTCGCTGCGGGCGCCGGTGCGATGTCAATTGTGAGGAGGGGTTGGTCGCAAGCGCACCCGGCGCGCCCGCTGGTGCGGGCGAGGGGGTGTTTGCACGATTTCGGAATATTGGAAAAATACCCCTGAGTTGCCCGACGTGTCAAGTTGCCTCGTCGAACGCCGGCCGCCGCCCGCTCCTTTGCATGGGGTTGTTTTCGATATTTTGGCGGCGCGCCCTGCGGCGGGGCGTTCCGGCACCATCACCCGCAGTCATGCCGGCAAGGCACGGGGCGATAACCGGCCGGCGGGTATCGCGTGCCGATCGGATCACTATACTGGCCGGAACGTTGCGACCCAGGCGCGGCCTGACCGCCGGCCTGCGGATCAAGGACACTCGATGAGCGAAACCCGATGAGCGAAACCGAATGAGCGAAACCATTGGCTACCCCGATCCCGGCCTCGATCTGTCCGATGGTTTCAGGCCGCACACCTCGCATTGGGGCGTGTTTTCGGCGCGGCTCGGCAAAGCCGGCCTCGAAGTCCGGCCCTACGGCGGCGATCCCGATCCGAACCGCATCATCAACAACTTCCCCGGCGCGCTGCGCCACCAGGCGCGCATCGCGCAGCCGGCGATCCGCCGCGGCTGGCTCGAGCGCGGTCCGGGTCCCGACGATCGGCGCGGCCGCGACGAGTTCGTCTCGGTCAGCTGGGAGCAGGTGCTCGACCTGCTCGGCGGCGAGCTTGCGCGGATCCGCGACACGGTCGGTCCCGGCGCGGTGTTCGGCGGCTCCTATGGCTGGTCGAGCGCGGGCCGCTTCCATCACGCGCAGAGCCAGGTGCATCGCTTCCTCAACATCGCACTCGGCGGCTATGTCCGTTCGGTGAACAGCTATTCCTCGGGCGCGTCCTCGGTGCTGCTGCCGCAGATTCTGTCGGGTTACGAGGACGTCACCAAGCGCAACGTCACCTGGGAGCAGATCGCAGCCGAGACCGACATCGTGCTGGCATTCGGCGGCATGGCGCTGAAGAACTCCATGGTGGCCGGCGGCTCGATCAGCAAGCATGTCGAGCGCGGCGCCATGGAAGCGGCGCAGCGGCGCGGCTGCAAGTTCATCCTGGTCAGCCCGCTGCGCGACGATCTGCCGGTCGAGGCCGGCGCCGAATGGCTGACGGCGGTGCCCGGCACCGACACCGCGCTGATGCTCGGCATCGTCCACACCCTGGTCGGCGAAGGCCTGCACGATCAGGCCTTCCTCGATCGCTACACCGAGGGCTGGCCGGTGTTCCTGCGCTATCTCATGGGCGAGAGCGACGGTGTGCCGAAGAGCGCCGAATGGGCCGCCGCGATCTGCGGCATCGACGCCGACACCATCAAGGCGCTGGCGCGGCGGCTCGCCGGGCGGCGCGCGCTGATCACCGTCTCGCATTCGCTGCAGCGCGCCGAGCATGGCGAGCAGCCGGTGTGGATGGGCATGGTGCTGGCGGCAGCGCTCGGCCAGATCGGCCTGCCCGGCGGCGGCTACGCCTATTCGCTCGGCGCGATCGGCTATTACGGGCGCCGCGTCAATGCCGTGCCCGGACCGACGCTGGGGCAGGGCCGCAACGGCGTCGCCGACTTCATTCCGGTGGCGCGCATCGCCGACATGCTGCTCAATCCCGGCACCACCTATCGCTACAATGGCGAGACGCGGACCTATCCGGATATCCGCCTGGTTTATTGGGCCGGCGGCAATCCGTTCCACCATCACCAGGACCTCAACCGCCTGCGCAAGGCCTTTGCCCGGCTCGACACGCTGGTGGTGCACGAGCTGGCCTGGACCGCCACCGCCCGCCACGCCGACATCGTGCTGCCCTCGACCATGACGCTGGAGCGCGAGGACATCGGCTATTCCAGCAACGATCCCTTGATGGTCGCGATGCACCGGATCGCCGAGCCGTTCGGGCTTGCCCGCGACGACTACGAGATCTTCGCCGATCTCGCCGAGCGGTTAGGGGCTCGCGAGCCCTTCACCGAAGGGCGCACGTCGCGGCAATGGCTGGCGCATCTCTACGAGCCGACCCGCAAGGCGCTCGCCGCGCGCGGGCTGGAGGCCCCTCACTTCGAGGAATTCTGGCAGCGCGGCAGCCTGGTCGTGCCGCAGCATCTCGACGACGGCGGCTCGCTGCGCCGTTTCCGCGAAGACCCGGTCGCGCGGCCGCTGCCGACGCCGAGCGGGCGGATCGAGATCTTCTCGCAGAAGATCGCGGGCCACGGCGATGCGGACTGCCCGGGCCATCCGGTCTGGCTTGCGAAGACCGACACGCCGACATCAGGTGCGCCGTGCTTCCTCGTCGCCAACCAGCCGGTGACGCGCCTGCACAGCCAGCTCGACTTCGGCGGGCACTCGCAGGAGGCTAAGCATCGCGGCCGCGAGGTCGCGCGCATGAACCCGCGCGACGCCGCGGCGCGCGGCATCGCCGATGGCGACATCATCCGCATCTTCAACGCCCGCGGCGCCTGCCTTGCCGCGGTGCATGTCACCGACGGCATCGCGCCCGGCGTGGTGCAGCTGCCGACCGGCGCCTGGTACGACCCGATGGATCCCGAGGAGGAGGCGCCGCTCTGCGTCCACGGCAATCCGAACGTGCTGACCCGCGACGTCGGCACCTCATCGTTCGCGCAAGGCTGCACCGGCCAGCTCACGACCGTCGAGGTCGAGCGCTTCAACGGCAATCTGCCGCCGATCCGGGCGTTCGATCCGGTGTAGCCGGGGAGGCGTACGGCCGATCACGAACAAATCATCGGTCGGCCGCTGGATGGCGCCCGACCGTTCGGCTACGGCATCACGAAGTCGTCCTTGAGTCTGGATTTGCCGAGATGCACCTGAAATCCATGTTTCGTCTTGCCGTCGCTGCGACCGTCGCGCTCGGTTCGTCCAACGCATCCGCGCAATCCGCCGCCGAACCGGCCTATGGACCGGAGTTGCAGGGTTTCGACTATCCCTACCCGCTGGAGCACTATCGCTTCAGCTCGCAGGGGCAGGAGCTCGACATGGCCTATCTCGACGTCAAGCCGGCGACGCCGAACGGGCAGACCGCGGTGCTGCTGCACGGCAAGAATTTCTGTGCCGCGACCTGGGACGGCACCATCAAGGCGCTCAGCGGCGCCGGCTATCGCGTGATCGCGATGGACCAGATCGGGTTCTGCAAATCCTCTAAGCCGGAACGCTATCAGTTCACCTTCCAGCAGCTCGCCGGCAACAGCCGTGCGCTGCTGGCTTCGCTTGGGATTGAACACGCGATCATGGTCGGCCACTCGACCGGCGGCATGCTGGCGATGCGCTACGCGCTGATGTATCCGGACGCCACCGACCGCCTGGTGCTGGTCGATCCGATCGGGCTGGAGGACTGGAAGGCCAAGGGCGTGCCGTGGCTCAGCCTCGACGGCTGGATGCAGCGCGAGACGCGCGTCACCGCGGACAGCATCCGCGCCTATGAGCGCGCCACCTACTACGCCGACACCTGGGATCCGTCCTACGAGACCTGGGTGCAGATGCTGGCCGGCATGTATCGCGGGGAGGGCCGCGCCGCCGTGGCGTCGAGCTCGGCGCGGCTCTACGACATGATCGCGACCCAGCCGGTGTTCTACGAATTCGAGCAGATCAAGCCGCCGACGCTGCTGTTTGTCGGCGACAAGGACACCACCGCGATCGGCAAGGACACCGCGCCGCCCGAGATCCGCAAGACGCTCGGCAATTATCCGGTGCTGGGCAAGGAGGCCGCGAAGCGGATCCCGCACGCACAGCTGATCGAATTCCCCGACCTCGGCCATTCGCCGCAGATCCAGGCGCCGGCGCGCTTCCACGACGCGCTGCTCGGCTGGCTGCAGCATCCGGAAACCGGCGCGGCGCTGGTCAAGTAGCAACGGTGGGACAAGCGGACGACATCATGACGACAGCCGAATTGGTCAGCGTGTTCACCGTGGATGGGCAGGGCGGCAATCCCTGTCCGATCGTGGTCGATGCGAGCGGCATGAGCGCGTCCGAGATGCAGGACGTTGCGCGCCGTCATGGTCACGAGTCCGGCTTCGTGTTGCCGGCACAGAGTGACGATTTCGACGCCACGTTCCGCTTCTTCGTTCCGAACCACGAAATGGAGATGTGCGGCCACGCGACCATCGGTGCGCTCTGGCTGCTGGCGCGCCATGGAAAGCTGCCGGGCGATACGGTCCGGATCTCGACGCGCAGCGGCCCCGTCACCGGCTTCATCAGCCGGGATCGCAACGGCGAGCCCAGCGTCGAGATCACCCAGCCCGTGGGGAAGACCGTTCCGCTCACCGATGCGCAACGCGAAGACGTGCTGCGGGCGCTCGCGGTCGGGCCGGATGCGATCGGCCGGGCGACGCCCTGCAATGCGGTCACATCGCGGATCAAGACGTTGATCCCGATGCGCTCTCCCGAGGCGTTGAATGCGCTGGATCCCGCGGCCGAGGCGGTCGAAGCGGTCTGCGGCCGGATTGGATCGACCGGGCTCTACCCGTTCGCGGTGATCGACCGCGAGGCGCGTCTGTTCGAGGCGCGGCAATTCCCGCGCTCGTCCGGCTATCGCGAGGATGCCGCAACCGGCATCGCGGCCGCGGCGCTCGCATTCGGCCTGCTCGACAGCGGCCTGGTCGCGCCGAACGACGCGGAGATTCGCATCCTGCAGGGCAGGGCGATGGGGCGCCTGTCGGAGATTCGCGTCCGCATCGGCTTCGCCGGCGGCCGTCCTGTCGGTTGCCTGCTCGGCGGCAATGTCGTGCTGATGGCCGCGCCGTCACACTGATGCGAGCTGATGTCTAGGTCGATTCCGCGGCGCGCTTGGCGCGCTCTCGCGCGCTGGCGTGCACCGGCGACGATTTCCGAGCACCGGGGCCCGGATGCACATGGACCGCCTTCGCGCTCAGCGGCTCGCCGCATTCCGAGCAGACCATGACAGGGTCGAACATCTTCCCGCAGGTCTTGTGTTCGTGCAGCAACGGCCGGCCGCGCGCATCGACCATGTGGACGTTGCCCCAGTGCACGATCGACATGATGATCGGATAGAGGTCGAGACCCTTCTGCGTCAGGATGTATTCGTAGCGCTTCGGTGCCTCCTGGTAGGGGATCTTGCGCAGCACGCCGAAGCGCACCAGCTTCTTCAGCCGGTCGGCGAGCAGATGCCGTGTGATCCCGAGCGATGCCTGGAAGTCATCGAACCGTCGGATGCGCAGGAAGCATTCGCGCAGGATCAACAGGCTCCAGCGGTCGCCGATCACAGCGACGGTGCGGGCCAGCGAGCACGGCTCCTCCTCGAGGGTATCCCATTTCATCGGCGTCTCCTGCGATCTGCGACGGCATCGCACATAAAATTCTAAAACAGAACTGACGTCATTTCAATAGGATGCCTACGTGGTTGCTGCCGCACGGTCATTGGATGACAAATATCATATTGACAGTTCTAAAATAGAACTTATGGTCCGAACCACGATCAACCGGCGGCAACAGGCGACTGCCGCCCATCGAAGGGAAGGGCGTTCCATGGCTGCTCCGCTCAAGGTCGAATTCCATTTCGATTTCGGAAGCCCCAACGCCTATCTCGCCGAACTCGCGCTGCCTGGGATCGAGAAGCGCACCGGCGTCAAGTTCGACTACATCCCGGTGCTGCTCGGCGGCGTCTACAAGGCGACCGGCAACATGTCGCCCGGCGAGTCGCTGCGCGGGATCAAGAACAAGCCCGAATACAACGCGCTCGAGACGGAGCGCTTCCTGCGTCGCCACAACGTCACGAAGTTCACCATGAACCCGTTCTTTCCGGTGAACACGCTGGCCTTGATGCGCGGCGCGGTGGCCGCGCAGTTCGAGGGCGTGTTTGAGCCCTATTTCCGGGCGGCCTACAACCACATGTGGGTTGAACCCAAGAAGATGGACGACCCGCAGGTCTTCCGCGAGGCATTCCTGTCCTCGGGTATCGACATCGATCGTCTCATCGCCCGCGCCCAACAGGATGACGTCAAGAAGAAACTGATCGACAACACCAGCGACGCGGTCGCGCGCGGTTCGTTCGGATCGCCGACGTTCTATGTCGGCAACGAGATCTTCTTCGGCAAGGACAAGGTGCGCGAAGTCGAGGAAGAGATCGTCGCGCAGCTGGCTGCGGGGCAGCGCAAGACCGCCTGAGCGGGAAAGTCCTCAACACAACAAGCCCGAAGGGCTGCGACAGGGAGGTTTCAGTGCAGGCGCCGATCCAGATTATCGAAGGAAGTGTGGAAGGCTTGCCGAACCGCATCCACGAGGTGATCAATCACTACGTCGTGGCGACGCCAAATCATCCGGCGCTGATCGACGACAAGATGCGGCTGACCTATCGCGAGCTCGATCAGGCGGTCGATCGCGTCGCAGGCGCATTGCAGGCGCTCGGCATCCGCGCCGGCGACCGCATGATGATCGTCAGCGAGAATTCGATTCCGCTGGCCTGCCTGCTGCTGGCGGCGAGCCGGCTTGATGTCTGGTCAATCGTGGTCAATCCGCGGCTGTCGCCGCGGGAGCTGGATCAGATCAGGGATCACAGCGGCGCCCGCCGCGTGCTGCTGACTGCTGACGTCTCGCAAGAGGCAGCCGCGCATGCCGCGCGCTATGAGGCTGCCATTCAGGATGTCGGCCCGCTTCGCGGCGTTGCCGTCACCGGCCTGAACTTAGCGACCACGGCCGAGCCGGTCGAGCCCGACGGCGCAAACCAGGTCGCGGTCCTGATCTACACGTCCGGCACCACCGGTGCGCCGAAGGGCGTGATGCTGACCCATCGCAATCTGCTGTTCAGCGCCCGGGGCACCGCGGGCTTCCGCAAGATGGCGGCCGACGACGTGCAATATTGCGTGCTGCCGATCTCGCATATCGTCGGCATCTCGCTGCTGACAATGACCCTGATGGTCGGCGCCACCGTGCGCCTGGTCGCCAAGTACGATCCGGCCGCGCTGGTCAGGGCGATGGCCGAGGAGGGCATCACGATCCTGAACGGCGTGCCCGCCACCTATCAGCGTCTGCTCGAATACCGGCGCAACGCCGGCCTGCCGAAGCTCGATCGCGGCCGGCTGCGCGTGATCTCGGTGGCCGGCGCGCCGCTCGATCTCGATCTCAAATCCCGGGTCGAGCAGGAGCTCGGGCTGCCGCTGCTCAACGGCTATGGCATCACCGAATGCTCGCCCGGCATCTCCGGCGTCCGGCCCGACAACCCGCGGGCCGACCACGCGGTCGGCACCGTGATGCCGGGCCTCGAGGCAAAACTGGTCGGCCGCGACCTGAAGCCGGTTGCACCGGGCGAAGTCGGCGAGCTGCATGTTCGCGGCCCTAACGTGATGCGCGGCTATTACCGCGCGCCTGATCTGACCGCCAAGGCGATCGACCCCGACGGCTGGTTCAACACCGGCGACCTGGCCCGCTTCGAGAATGACGTCCTGTACATCGTCGGGCGCACCAAGGAGATGATCATCCGCTCCGGGTTCAACGTCTATCCGGCCGAGATCGAGGCGGTGCTGAGCACGCACGACGCCGTGGTGCAGTGCGCCGTGGTCGGCCGGCCGGTCGAGGGCAATGAGGAGGTCATTGCGTTTGTGCAGCTGATCAAGGGGTCGACCACCACCGTGCAGGACCTGATGGCCCATATTGCGCCGCAACTCACCTCGTACAAGCGTCCATCCGAGATTATCCTGATGGACGCGCTGCCTGCGACATCGACGGGCAAGCTCCTGAAGCACAAGCTCGCGGAGTCCCTGCGCAGCTGAGGCTGAGCCGCCGCCGCAAGCCAGTTCACTCAAACAAGACCGGAGTACACCATGCAGAAGAGAAACAAGACGGTCGCCGTCATTGGTGCCGGTGATTTCATCGGCGGAGAGATCGCCAAGAAGTTCGCCTCCGAAGGCTTCACGGTCTTCGCCGGCCGCCGCAACGGCGACAAGCTCGCGCCGCTGGTCAAGGAGATCGAGGCCGCCGGCGGCGAGATCCATGCGCGCTCACTCGATGCGCGCAAGGAGGAGGAGATCATCTCCTTCCTCAACGACGCCGACAAGCATGCGCCGCTGGAGGTCTGCATCTTCAACATCGGTGCCAATGTCAATTTCCCGATTCTGGAGACCACCGAGCGCGTGTTCCGCAAGGTCTGGGAGATGGCCTGCTACTCGGGTTTCCTCGCGGGGCGTGAGGCGGCGCGGCTGATGACGGCGCGTGGAGAGGGCAATATTTTCTTCACCGGCGCGACCGCGTCGCTGCGCGGCGGCAGCGGTTATGCCGCCTTTGCCAGCGCCAAGTTCGGCCTGCGCGCCGTGGCGCAGGCGATGGCGCGCGAGCTCGGACCGAAGAACATCCACGTCGCGCATCTGATCATCGATTCCGGCGTCGACACCGAATGGGTGCGGCAGCGTCGCATCGAGGCGCTCGGCCCGAACGCGCTCGACAATCCCGATCTTTTGATGCCACCGGCTTCGGTCGCGACGTCCTACTGGCAGCTCTACCAGCAGCCGAAGAGTGCCTGGACCTTCGAGCTGGAAATCCGGCCCTTCGGCGAGAAGTGGTAGGGAGCATCACAGATGGAGCTCGCGCTATCCCCTGAAGACGCGGCGTTTCGCGACGAAGTCCGCGCCTTCATCAAGGACAATTATCCGGCGGAGATGCGCGTCCCCAATCCGGAGACCGATCTCTCCAAGGAGCAGATGCTGCTGTGGCATCGCATCCTGCACAACAAGGGATGGATCGCGCCGCTCTGGCCCAAGGAATATGGCGGGCCCGGCTGGTCGATCACCCGCCGCTTCATCTTCGAGCAGGAGACGACGCGCGCCGGCACGATGCCGCCGCTGGCTTTCAGCGTCACCATGGTCGGCCCCGTCATCTATACGTTCGGCAACGCGGCGCAGAAGGCGAAGTTCTTGCCGCGCATCCTGTCCGGCGAGGATTGGTGGTGCCAGGGCTATTCGGAGCCGGGCTCCGGCTCCGACCTCGCCACCGTTCGTACCAAGGCGGTGCGCGACGGCGACCACTACATCGTCAACGGCCACAAGACCTGGACGACGCTCGCGCAGCACGCCGACTGGATCTTCTGCCTGGTCCGCACCGATCCCACGGCGAAACCGCAATCCGGGATATCATTCCTGCTGATCGACATAAAATCGCCGGGCGTCACCGTCCGTCCGATCATCACCATCGACGGCACGCACGAGGTCAACGATGTCTTCCTGGAGGATGTCCGCGTTCCGGTCGAGAATCTGATCGGTGAGGAGAACAAGGGCTGGACCTACGCGAAATTCTTGCTCGGCAACGAGCGCACCAGCATGGCCGGCATCGGCCGCTCGACGCGCTACATCGCGCGGCTGAAGAAGATCGTGAAGGCCGAGATCCCGGAAGACGATCCGGCGCATCTCGAATTCATCAGGGACATCGCCCGCGTCGAGCTCGACGTGCTGGCGCTGGAGGCGACTGAGCTTCGCGTCGTCGCCCAGATGGCGCGTGGGATCGATCCGGGGCCGGCGGCCTCGCTATTCAAGATCCGCGGCACCGAGATATTCCAGGACATCACCGAGCTGACCCATCGGGCGATCGGCAATGACGGCCTTGCGATCCGCGAGCATCCGGTCAGCGCCAACCGCTTCATGCCGGGTCCGGACTACGGCCACACGGCGTCGGAGAAATACCTCAATTCGCGCAAGCTCTCGATCTACGGCGGATCGAACGAAATCCAGCGCAACATCATCGCCAAGGCGGTGCTTGGTCTCTAGGGCGTGATGCTCAAACGAAGACCTGGAGCGCATCGCATTGCGCTCTAGTAGCAGCGGTACGAGAGGATCGGATGGATATCCAGTTCACGGAAGAGCAGGAATTGTTGCGGTCCAGCGTGCAGCGGCTGCTGCGCGACCGGTATGATTTCGACGCGCGCCGCAAGATCGTCGCGAGCGAGGACGGCTTCAGCCGCAAGCATTGGGCCGAGTTCGCCGAGCTTGGCCTGCTCGCCGCGCCATTCTCGGAAGCCGCCGGCGGGCTCGGCGGCGGGCCGCTGTCGACCATGATCATCATGCAGGAGTTCGGCCGCCATCTTGTGGTCGAGCCGTTCGTCGAGACTGTTGTCGTCGCCGGTGGCTTGCTTGACCAGGCAGGCTCTGACGCGAAGAAGCAGGCTTACATTGCCGACATCATCGCTGGATCGAAGCTGTGGGCATTGGCGTGGACCGAGAGGGGCTCGCGCTTCGATCTTGCCACGGTCACCACGACAGCACGCCGCGACGGCAACGACTACGTCCTGACCGGCGAGAAGACGGCGGTGCTGGCCGCACCCTGGGCGGATTATCTGATCGTCTCCGCCCGCACCTCGGGCCATCGCCACGACCGCGGCGGCGTAAGCCTGTTCGTGGTCGATCGCCGCGCCGCCAACCTCGATCTGCAGAGCTTCAGGACGATCGATGGCCGCCGGGCGGCCGAGATCAGCCTGCGCGGCGTACGCGGAGAATTGCTCGGCCGGGAAGGCGAGGGCGTCGCCGCGCTGGAGGCCTGCCGCAACCGGGCCATCGGCGCACTCTGTGCCGAGGCGGTCGGCGCGATCGGCGAGCTGAACGACGCGACGTTGAACTACTCCAAGACGCGCAAGCAGTTCGGCGTCACGATCGGCAGCTTCCAGGTGCTGCAGCACCGGATGGTCGACATGTTCATCGCGCATCAGGAAGCGCTGTCCCTGATGCAGCATCTCAGCCTCAGTCTCAGCGACGACGAGGCCGGCGTCTCCCGGCTCGCTTCGGGTGCCAAGTCCAAGATCGGCTATGCCGGCAAGTTCGTGGCGGATCAAGCGGTGCAGCTGCACGGCGGCATGGGCATGACCGACGAGCTCAATGTCGGCCACTACTTCAAGCGGATTTCCTCCATCAACGTCCAGTTCGGCGATCCCGCCTATCACGTGCTGCGTTTCGCGCAGCTCGACGCGGTCGCATAAGCCAGAGAGGCAAGCATGTCACAGGATGCAGTCATCGTTTCCACCGCGCGCACCGGCGTCGGCAAGGCCTATCGCGGCGCGCTCAACAACACCGACGGCCCCACCCTTGCCGGCCACGTGATGGCCGAAGCCGTCAAGCGCGCCGGCATCGCGCCCGGCGAGGTCGAGGACGTGGTGATGGGCTGCGCCATGCAGCAGGGCACCATGGTGATGAATGTCGCGCGCAAGGGCGCGATCCGGGCTGGACTTCCGGTTACGGTTGCCGGCACCACCATCGACCGGCAATGCGCCTCCGGCCTGCAGGCGATCGCGGTCGCTGCGCGTTCGGTCATGCTCGACGGCGTCGAGATCGCGATTGGCGGCGGCATCGAGTCGATCAGCCTGGTGCAGAACGAGCACATGAACAGGTTCCACGTTGTCGATGACGAGCTGATGGCGATGAAGCCCGAGATGTACATGTCGATGCTGGAGACGGCCGAGGTCGTCGCCGAACGCTACGGGATCGGTCGCGACAAGCAGGATGAATATAGCCTGGAGTGCCAGCGCCGCGTCGGCGCCGCGCTGCAGGGCGGCCGCTTCAACGACGAGATCGTTCCGATCACGACCAGGATGGCTGTGGTGAACAAGGACACCAAGGAAGTCAGCTTCCAGCAGACCACGCTGGCGAAGGATGAAGGCCCGCGACCCGACACCACGGCGGACGGGCTCGCCAAGATCAAGCCGGTGTTCGAGGGCAAGACCATCAGCGCCGGCAACGCCAGCCAGCTCTCCGACGGTGCGTCGGCCTGCGTGATCATGAGCGACAAGATCGCCGCGCAGAAGGGGCTGAAGCCGCTCGGCATCTTCCGCGGCTTCGTCGCCGCCGGCGTCGAGCCGGACGAGATGGGTGTCGGCCCGGTCGCGGCGATCCCGCGGCTGTTGAAGCGGCACAATTTGAAGATCGACGACATCGATCTCTGGGAGCTCAACGAGGCCTATGCCGTGCAGGTGATCTATTGCCGCGACAAGCTCGGCATCGATCCGGACAAGCTCAACGTCAATGGCGGCTCGATCGCGATCGGCCATCCCTATGGCATGACCGGGGCGCGGCTCACCGGCCACCTCCTGATCGAGGGCCGGCGGCGCAAGGCCAAATACGGCGTGGTGACCATGTGCATCGGCGGCGGCATGGGCGCGGCGGGCCTGTTCGAAATCGTCCACTGATCGGAAACGCGGGAGAAATTTGTGAAGACAGCAATCACTGAACTGTTCGGTATCCAGCATCCGATCATCCAGGGCGGCATGCACTATGTCGGCTTCGCCGAGATGGCGGCTGCGGTGTCCAACGCCGGCGGCCTCGGCATCATCACCGGCCTGACCCAGCGGACGCCGGAGCTGCTGGCGAAGGAGATCGCGCGCTGCCGCGACATGACCGACAAGCCGATCGGCGTGAATCTCACCTTCCTGCCGAGCTTCACCGCGCCGCCCTATCCCGAGTATATCGCTGCTATCCGCGAGGGCGGCGTCAAGGCGGTGGAGACCGCGGGCCGCAGCCCGGAACAGTATATGCCGGCGCTGAAGGCTGCCGGCATCAAGGTGATCCACAAATGCACCTCGGTGCGGCATTCGCTGAAGGCCGAGAAGATCGGCTGCGACGCGGTCAGCGTCGACGGCTTCGAATGCGGCGGCCATCCCGGCGAGGACGACATCCCGAACATGATCCTGCTGCCGCGTGCGGCGGACGAGCTGACAATCCCGTTTGTGGCCTCGGGCGGCATGGCCGATGCGCGCAGCCTCGTCGCCGCGCTGTCGATGGGCGCTGCCGGCATGAACATGGGCACGCGCTTCATCGCGACCAAGGAAGCGCCGGTGCATGCCAATGTAAAGCAGGCGCTGCTCGATGCCGACGAGCTCGACACCCGCCTGGTGATGCGCGCGCTGCGCAACACCGAGCGCGTGCTGAAGAACAAGGGCGTCGATGAGCTGCTCGAGATCGAGCGCGAGAAGGGCGCCAGGCTGAAGATCGAGGACATCCACGAGCAGGTCGCCGGCGTCTACCCGAAGGTGATGATCGACGGCGAGATGGATGCCGGTGCGTGGAGCTGCGGCATGGTGGTCGGCCTGATCCACGACATCCCGACCGTCAAGGAGCTGATCGACCGCATCATGACCGAGGCCGAGCAGATCATCCGGCAGCGGCTGACCGGCTTCCTCGACGGCAAGTTTGAAACCACGGCGGCCCGCGCGGTCGCCTGACGGAGAGTGCCATGACCGAGCATGTCAAAGTCGAAATCGCTGCCGGCGTCATGACGCTGACCCTGCAACGGCCCGAGAAGAAGAACGCGCTGACCGGCGCCATGTATGACGCCATGTCGAACGCGCTGAAGCAGGCCGAGGCGGATCCAGCCATCCGCGTGATCCTGTTCCAGGGCGACGGCGACAGCTTTACCGCGGGCAACGACCTGGCCGACTTCGCGAGCCAGGCGCGCGGCGAGAGCGTGGTCGATAGCCCGGCGCATCGCTTCATCGAGACCATCAGCAAGGTCGGCAAGCCGCTGGTCGCAGCCGTGCAGGGCAATGCAGTCGGCGTCGGCACCACCATGCTGCTGCATTGCGACCTGGTCTATCTCGCCGAGACCGCGCGGCTGATCACGCCTTTCGTCAATCTCGCTCTGGTACCGGAAGCCGCGTCGAGCTGGCTGCTTCCCTTAAGGATCGGGCATGCGCGCGCCTATGCGATGTTTGCGCTCGGCGAGCCGATGGACGCGGCGGACGCGCTGGCATCCGGCCTCGCCAATGCCGTGGTGCCGCAGGCCGATCTGCGCAAGAAGGCGCATGACGCGGCGGTAGCGCTGACCAAGCGGCCGGCCGGTTCGCTCAGCATGACCAAGCAGCTGATGCGCGAGCAGCAGCGGATCGCGGCGCAGATCGCCGAGGAGGGCGTGTTGTTCAAGGAGCGATTGACGACACCGGAAGCACGCGAGGCCTTTGCCGCGTTCGCCGAACGGCGCCAGCCTGACTTCACCAAGCTGTCGGCCTGACCGGCAGCTAACTCACGGACACATCGAGGGAGCGAAAAGCATGCGCGTCGTCGGCAGCCATCAATATCCCAGCATGGAATCCGTGATCTACGGCAAGCCGGCAGCCGAAGCGCTGCGCGAGGAGGCCGAACGGCTGGGCGCGAACCGCGTCTACCTGATCGCCAGCCGGACGCTGAACACCACGACCGACGAAATCGAGAAAATCCGCAAAGCGCTCGGCGATCGTCATGCCGCGACCTTCGACGGCGTGCCGCAGCACACGACGCGGGATGTCGTGACCCAGATCGCGCGACAGGCGAGCGAAGCCAGGGCGGACCTCGTCGTCGCGATCGGCGGCGGCTCGGTGGTCGACGCGGCGAAGATCGTGCTGATGTGCATGGAGCACGCGATCTTCGAACCGGCGGGGCTCGACGGCTTCGAGACCACGCCGGACCGCCGGTTCGGACCGTTCCGCACGCCAAAGGTTCGGATGATCGCGATTCCCAGCACGCTTTCGGGCGGCGAGTACAATTCCGGCGCGCTGGTCACCGACACCGGCCGCAAGCTCAAGCAGATATTCAATCACCCGATGATGATGCCGCGCAGCATCATCCTCGATCCCGCGATCACCAAATATACGCCGGAGAAGCTTTGGCTCGGCTCCGGCACGCGCGCGATGGATCACGGCATCGAGGCGATCTGCTCGAGCCGGCCCAACGTGCTGGTCGACGCGGTGTGCCAGCAGGGACTGCGCTATCTGCATGACGGCCTGCTGCGCACCAAGGCCAATCCCGGCGACGAGGCGGCGCGGCTGAGCTGCCAGCTGGGCTCGTGGCTGTCGGCTTTCGGACTGCAGTCGCGGGTGCCGATGGGCGCGAGCCACGCCATCGGCCATGTGCTCGGCGGCACCTGCGACGTCCCGCATTATTTCTGCACGGCAGTGATGATGCCGAGCGTGCTGCGCTACAACCGTCCCGCGACGGAAACGGCCCAGCAAGCGATCGCCGCCGCGCTCGGTGCGCCCGGCCGCGACGCAAGCGAAGCGTTCGCCGGCTTCATCGCGGAGCTCGGCCTGCCGCGGCGGCTGGCCGATGTCGGCGTCGGTGAAGACCGCTTCGAGCTGATCGGCCGGAACGCCATGCTGTCGATCTTCACCCGCACCAACCCGCAGCCGATCCGCGAGCCCGGCGACGTCGTCAAGATCCTGAAGCTGGCCGCCTGAGGCAACAGCACACGGAGCAGCCCATCATGGCCGCCTTGCGCATCTTCTCCTATCTGCCGAACCCGCGGGTTTGGAAGGCAACCATTGCAGCGCGGTTCTGCGGCGTCGACGTCGAGGTCAGAGGCGCCTCCGGCAAGGAATTGCGCGACTGGCTGTGGGACTACGATGCCCGTCCGCTGGCCGAGCAGGAGCGCGCTGGGCTTGCTTCGCTCGCGCGAACCGGCCGGGTCGGACTGACCGGCGCGCAGCTCTTCAAGACCGATGCGTTCATGGAAGCGCAACCGTTCGGCAATGTGCCGGCCGCGTTCGGCGCCGACGGCAAGGTCGGAATCTTCGAATCGAACAGCATCATGCGGGCCGTGGCGCGGCTCGGCGAGGCGAAGTTCCCGCTCTACGGACGTGACGCCTACGAGGCGTCCAGGATCGACAGCTTTCTCGACGTCAGCCTGGTGTTTGCGCGGGACACGCAGATCTACCTGCTCGCGCTGTCGGGCGGCACGGTCGATGCGGCCATTCATGCCCGCGCCAAGGACGCGTTCGCGATCTATGCCTCGGGGATTGAGCAGGCATTGTCGCCGCGGCGGGAGGCGCTGGTCGGGAACGACATCTCGATCGCCGACATCTGCCTTGCCGCCGAGCTCGCGCTGTTCATGAACGAGCACGGACGGACCGAGCAACTGCGCAAGCAGAGGCTGGAGAAGATATTGCATCCCGGCGTACGGGACGAATATCCGCTGATGTTTACTCACTTTGCCCGGCTGGTCGAGCACGAGCATGTCAGGCCGGACCTCAAGCCCTACGTCGAGAAGCTGCTATCGAAGGCGGCCGCCTGATCTCGAGAACAACTGGCTGCAACGCGGAGGATTGACTGCATGACCGCACCTGTCTGTCTGATATCCGGCGTTGGGCCCGGCACCGGTTCGGCGCTCGCCCTGAGGTTCGCCGAAGGCGGCTATCGGGTCGCGCTTCTCGCCAGGAACGAGGAGCGCCTCGCCGCGCTTGAGAAGCAGTTGCCGGGCGCCAAGGCCTATCGATGCGATGTGTCCGATCCGGTGCAGGTCGAAACGGTCGCGTCGGCCGTGGAGCGCGATCTCGGCCATCCCAGTGTCGTGATCCACAACGCCGTCGGCGGCGCGTTCGGTACCTTCCGCGAGATCGATCCGCAGATTCTCAATCGCAACTTCCAGGTCAACACGATGGGCCTGTTGTACCTGGCGCGGCGGTTTGCTCCGGCGATGATCAGCGCCGGCAAGGGCGCCATCGTCGCGACCGGCAACACCTCGGCATTGCGCGGCAAGGCCGGTTTCGCGGGGTTCGCGCCGACCAAGGCGGCGCAGCGCATTCTGGCCGAGGCAATGGCGCGCGACCTCGGGCCGCAGGGCGTCCACGTCGCCTATCTCGTGATCGACGCGGTGATCGATCTGGAATGGACGCGGAAGCGCTGGCCGGAGCGGCCGGACGACTTCTTCATCAAGCCGCAGGCGATTGCGGACGAGGTCTGGCACGTTGCCCATCAGGACCGCAGCGCGTGGTCGTTCAACGTCGAGATCAGGCCGTTCGGCGAAGCCTGGTAGGCGCCGCGCGGCGCTCGCAACAGCCGGTCAATTCATAAGAGTTCAGGGGGAGTTCATGTCGTTGAAAACGTTTGCTGTGTCCATTGCGATACTCGCGGCCGTTGCCGCTACTGTGGTCCGCGCGGAAACGCCCGGCGTCTCGGAATCGGAAATCAGGATCGGGGCGACATTCCCGTTCAGCGGCCCGGCATCCCCGCTCAGCAATACCGGCAAGGGCCTCATCGCCTACGTCCATTCCATCAATGATCGCGGCGGCATCAATGGCCGCAAGATCAACCTCATCACCTATGACGATGCCTATTCGCCGCCCAAGGCGGTGGAGCAGACCCGCAAGCTGATCGAGAGCGACGAGGTGGCGTTCCTGTTCAGCCCGCTGGGGACGCCCGGCATCGGCGCAACCATCAAATACGTGACCGCGAAGAAGGTGCCGCACCTCTTCGTCGTCAGCGGTGTGACCAAGTTTGCGAACTTCGCCGAGTTTCCGCTGACGACCACCGGGCTGCCGAGCTACAACACCGAAGGAAAGATCTACGCCAAATACATTGCCCAGACGGCGCCCGACGCGAAGATCGCGATCCTCTACCAGAACGACGATCTCGGCCGTGACTTCGTGGCCGCGTTCAAGGAAACCCTGAAGGGCGAGTTCGACAGGAAGGTGGTGACGTCTCCCTATGAGGTCACCGAGCCTACGATCGAATCCCGCGTGGTGACGCTGAAGGCGTCGGGGGCCCAGGCATTCCTGATCGCCGGCACGCCGAAATTCGCCGCGCAAGCGATCAAGAAGGCAAGCGAGATCGGCTGGACGCCGCTCACCATCGTGAATTACGTGTCGAGCTCGGTGTCCTCGACCATCGTGCCGGCTGGCGCGGACAAGGCGGTCGGCGTCGTCGTGGCGACCATCGCGAAGGATCCGAACGACAAGAGGTGGGCTGACGATCCCGGCATCAAATGGTATCGCGCCCACTTCGAGAAGTATCTTCCGGGTGCCGATATCGGCGACAGCAACTATCTGTTCGGGACCCAGCAGGGCCAGATCCTGGAGCAGATGCTGAAGCAGTGCGGCGACGACCTGTCGCGCGAGAACATCGTGAAGCAGGCGCGCAGCATCAAGGGGCTTGTGCTGCCGACGCTGATGCCGGGCATCACGGTCAACACTGGGCCCGACAACAGCATGGCCTATACGCAGCTTCAGCTGCAGCGCTGGACAGGGAGCTCCTGGGAGCAGTTCGGCGGCGTGCTGAGCGCCGAGCCGAACTGAGCCGTCGCAAGGATGACTAACGCGTCGTGCTAGAGGAGCCGTCGTGCGATCGGCTTCGCCAGCGTGTTATGCCAACCCCATTGCGATGATTGGCCGCCCGATCGCAGGCTCGCCAGGAACGCCGTGGTCTTCGGCTGCACCCGCGAGCCGTCGATCACCTCGAGCTGGCCGCACCGGTTGAGCGTGTGGAGCTTGCGCCCGGTCCATTGCGGCCCGGGCTTGAGCAGATGCCGGACGGCCTGCTTGTAGGTCGTCGGCGACAGCTCGAGCACCTCCGCAAGTCCGAGCGCCGCGCCGTATCCGTTGGTGCAGTCCTGCACCGGCCGCCACAGCTTTCCATCGACGGTCACGAAGTTTCCGGCCGGCCGCGTGGTCGCGCGATCCATCAGGATCGGATTGGCCGCGTGCGGTTGCCAGGGGCCGAGCAATTGCCCGGCGTAGTAGATCGCCAGCGTGTCGGAATAGCCGCCGGTGCCGTCGCGCCAGGCCCCGAACATGTAGTGCAGGCCGTTATGCTGCGTGATGGTCACGTCGGCAAGTTCGAGGCCGGACAGCAGCGTTGAGTGCCGCTCCCACTTGTCCGGAAAGCGGATGCATTTGTAGATCGGAACGTCGCGATGCGCGGTGCTTTCCGGGATCATCCAGAGTTCGCCGCCATCCTCGATCAGGAACGGGTAGGACAGATGCCAGGGCTCTTCGAGCACCGGCATCACCGTGCCGATCGGCCCGCTGCCGTCGAATTCGATCGCGGAAATGATGCCCTTGCCGGTCCGATGGTCGAGGTCCTCGAAGAACACGAAGGTCCTGCCCTGCCATTGCACCGGGAAAGGATCGGCATAGAAGTGGTTGCCGGGATCGCCGAGCACGTTCCAGGCAGGTCCCGACAGGTCGCCGGTGCGCCAGGTATCCGTATTCCCGGCGAAGCGCCAGCCGACATGCCAATGCGGCGCGTAGCAGCACAGGCGATAGATCTCCTTCGCGATCGAAGTCGCCACGCCGCGCAGGATAAAGGGCGCGGGATTTCGCGGTGCGCTGCCATTCGCCGGAGCGGCCAATTGCGGCACCAGCCGCGGAGCTCCTGACAGTATCGGCGGCAGCATCGACAGCGTGCGTGCCATCACCGTTTCGAGCCCGCCGCTCAGGCCGGCCGCGGTTTCCGCCGAGGGATGGCCGCGGTCCATCACCGAGCCGTCGAGCTCATTGACGATTTCGATCACCGGCAGATCGCCGGCGAGAACGGCCGAGAGTAGCGCACTCTCCCCCGCGTGCCCGTTGAATCGCGGACGGAGATAGAGCTTGGCGGAGCAGTCCGGATCCCGTGCGGCAGTGGTGAAGTCGACCACCACGTCGGGCTTGCCGGCGCGCGGACACTCCGGATTCGCATTCAGCCGGTCTGCCTCGCTGGTCTTGCCCCTGCGCAGGATGATGCGCTCGAGCTCGAACAGCATGTCGAGGCCGGCGGGTCGAGGCTCCGGCGTCGTGGTCCAGGCGATTTGAACGGGAATATCCTGATCGTTGACGCGCAACGACTCGCGGCACATCCAGAGCCGCGGCTGCGCGCGGTCGCAGCGAAACTCGATAATCATGGCCAGCCCAACTTCCTAGTGCGCGTCCGCTCCCACGGCATCGCCGAGAATGCGGACGTATTCCTCTATCATGGCATCCAACGAATAACGCGACTTCAGGCCCACGGCGCTTTGCCGCAGCTGGTCGCTCAACACACGATCTGTCAGGACCATCGATACGGCGGCCGAGAATTCGGCCTCGTTCGAAGCGTCAACGAATACCGCGGCAGGCTGTCCCTGGTAGGACAGCACCTCGCGCAGCACGGGGAGGTCGTTGACGACGCAGGGAATGCCGGCGCTGGCGGCTTCGACCGCGGCAAGGCCGAAGGTTTCGGCCTGCGTGGGGAATACGAAGACGTCGAGGCAGGCCAGAAAATCGGCCATCTGGCGCGGTGCAATCTCGCCGATGAAGTGCACCCGGTCCGAGACATCAAGCTCGTCCGCCAGGGCTCTCAGCCGCCCTTCATCCGCGCCCTGGCCGGCGAGCGCAAGGTGCCAGGATGGATCGGCAGCCAGCAGGCGAATGGCCGCATCGAGCCGCTTGTGCGGGTGCAGCCGTGCCGCGCAGCCGAGCAGGGTGCGATCCGGCGGCAGCTTGAACTGTTGCCGCGCAACGTCCTTCGGCAGGCTGTGCGACTTGTCATCGAAGCCGTGCGGGACGTGCTTCATGCGCGATCGATACGGAGCCGGATAGCGCGCATATTCGCGCTCCATGTCCCGCGAGTTCAGTGTGATGCAGTGGAAGAAACCGGTAGAGCCCATGATGATGTCGGCCGCGCGCACCGGCATGCTCATCGACAGCGCCGAGGATACCTGGTTGGCGATCACGGGGGCGCGGCTGACGAGGCGCGACACGCCTCCGCCGATCACATTGCCGAAGTGCTGGAAAGTCAGGACGACATCGGGCTTGATGGTCCTGAGATGACCGGCGAGCGCCCACAGCATGCGCAGCAAGGCCACCGGATTTCCCGGACGGGTCTGCGCGCAATAGAACGTATTGGGCGGCTCGTCGAAGGAATCCGATTTGCGGAAGAAGAACAGGTTGGCGACGTCGTAGCCGCGTGCGGTGAGGCCGGCGCCGAGCAGCCGCGAGATCTCCTGCGCGCCGGCGTTCTCGGCCTGGGTCTGCACCAGGACAACACGCAGCTTTCGCTTGCTCTCGTGCGGTCGATCGCGTGATGCGGTCGATGCCTCGCGCAATTCTGTGCCTGGCGTGTGCTGGAGCACGGATTCCTCACCGGTCGAAGGGGCGGATTCGGCCCCTTCATTTTTGCGCGCGTAGCTATCACGCGAAGCGCGCTCGTGCATCGAGTGGCGCGTGTTGAGGTTACTGCTCATTTAGCAATCAGACATGTGTCGGCAATCGAGAGCTATTATCTCACAGATAGGGTACAGCCGGCTCGTTAACTAATTGGTTACGGCAACGCGAAGAGGGGGTAACCGGCGATTAACCATAGATATTTACGTTGGAGCAGTACTGTCAGTTGAATTCGAGTCAGAACCCATGAAGTTCGGTAGCCGGATAGGCCCGAGACGTTCCGAAGCCACGGAACCCGCAGCGTCGTGGGAAACTGCCGGCATGCCGGCTGGCCAATCTTCGGCGGAAACCACCAAGGGCGTGCTTAGCATTCCGGGCGTGTTGGCTTTTTTTCGCGAGAAGGGTCAACGCATTCTAATGCTGGCCGCGGTCATCTTCGCGGTCGGTATCATCCTGTTGATGTTGATCCCGGCGCGTTACGCCGCCACGGCGCTTGTCGTCGTCGACCCGCGCGAGCAGCGCGTCACCGCCGATCAGGACGTCCTGCCCGGCATCGGTCAAGATGCCGCAGCGCTGCAAAGCTACGTCGAGATCGCCAAGTCCGATGGATTTCTCGGGCCGCTGATCGATCAGCTCAAGGTCGCCGAGGACAACGACATCTCCGGCGGCAAGACCGACACGACGCGTCTGCTCGACCGGTTTCGCAACCGGCTTGATATCTCAAGGCGCGGACTAACCTATGTTATCGCCATCAAGTTCACGTCCAACAGTCCGCAGCGCGCGGCGTACTACGCCAATGCGGTGGCCGAGGCGTTCGTCGCCAGCCAGCGCGGGACGCGCAGCGTGGCAACCGACGAGGCCGCCGACTGGCTGAAGAGCCGGCTGAAGACATTGAACGACCGGCTGCGGTCGTCGGAAGATGCCGTCGCCAAGTTCAAGCTCGAGCACCGGATCGTCAACGCCGGCAAGGAATCCACCACGCAGCAATTGCGCGTCACCGACCTGACGCAGCAGGTTGCCGCGGCGCGCGCCCGTGCCGAGGAGGCCAAGTCGCGCTATGAGCAGCTGCAACGCGACCTGAAGGCCAATGTCGACGGGCCGGTCAAGCAGGACCTGCTGAGCGCGCTGCGCGCCCAGCGCTCCGCGCTCAACGACCAGATTGCGCAGAAGCGCGGGGTGCTCGGCGATCGTCATCCCGACCTCGTGATGGCGCTCAGCCAGTTGAGCGATCTCAACCGGCAGATCGAGATCGAGCGCAAGAAGAACATCGACACCGCGAAGTCGGAATACGAGGCGCAGCGCGACCAGCAGAAGGCGCTCGAAGACCAGCTGAAGGCGGCCGAGCAGCAGATCCTTGTCGATGGCCAAGCGCTCGTCAAGCTGCAGGAATTGCAGCGCGATGCCGATGCCAACAAGAATATCTACGAGCAGTTCCTGTCGCGCTACAGGACGACCGACGAGCAGCGCGGTCTTCAGAACTCGCAGACCAAGGTGGCATCGCCCGCGACGCCGCCGGTGCGTTCGACGCTTCCGCCGCTTCCTCTGTTGCTCGTCGCGCTCGCGATCGTCTCGCTGTTGACGTCGACGGCGATCGTCGCCGTGCCCGGTCTGGATCTGAAGCAGCTCCCCATCAAAAGCATTGCGCCGCTTCGCCGCGCCGATGCGCCCGCACCGACACCGGCCGCGCCGCAATCTGCGTTGCCGCCGGGATTGCCGGTGCTGGCCCGCATTCCGAACATGGTGTCGTCAGATGCCGTCAGGAGCGTCTGGCAGACCCCGATTTCGACGGCGGCCGAGCCCGATCTCAGTCCGCATCTTCAGTTGCTGATCGAGAACATCGAGCAGCTTCCGGGTGAGCACGGCAAGGTGGCGCTGCTGCTGTCGGTCGAGACCGGTGCGGGCGGCAGCACCGTCGCACGGTCGCTCAACCGGTCCGCCGTCAAGAACGGGATGCTCAGCGTCCTGATCGAGATGGAAACCAGCCGCGCCGAAGCCGCGCCGCCGCAAGGCGCGGGGACCGTCAAGGCCAATCTGCCGTCGGTCGTCGAACTGCTGGGCGCCAGCAGCAAGGCGCCGCCCTATCCGCAGGACGACATTCGTGCCGATTTCGGCCTGATCATCGTCGACGCATCGTCGCTTGCCATGCAGCCGGCCGCGGTCGCGCTGGCCGCCCAAGCTGACCTCGTGATCCTCGTGGTTCGAGAGGGCGCCGCCAACCCGGCTGCGATCGGCAAGGCGCGGGCCGATCTGTCCAGGTTCGGTTCGGTCCCGATTGCGCTCGTCGTCAATCGCGTGGCGGCCAATGCCGCGGTCAGCAACCCTGAGCGCGAAGCCCTGGGATTGGCAAGCTGAAGGTCTAGATTCGCGTTTGACGCGTTTTCGTCACGCGAACCGGCGTCCATCCCGCATCAAGTGCGGGACAGGCTTTCGCTTGAAAGCGCTCTAGTCCTTGCCATCCGCAACGCGGACGGCGTAAGCGCCGGCCTTCGACGACGCGAGATGCGACAGCACCAGGATTGACGGGTCGACGCCGGTTCGCCGGCGGCACAGCACATTGAGCGCGACGGTGGCGAGCACCAGGGAAACCGTCGCCGAGATCGCCGCCCCGAGCACGCCGAGCCAGGGGATCAGCACGACAAACCCGACCAGTCGCAACGCCACGTTGGCGGCGACCACCGGAACATAATCGCGCTCATGCCCCGTCAGCTGCAGGACCGCGGCGGACGGCCCGCCCGCCGCCTGGAAGGCCGTTCCGATCGCGAGCACGATCAACACCCACTGCTGCGCGGCAAAATGCGGTCCGAACAAGCCGAGCAGGTAGGGAGCGCCGACCCAGACGATGACGAGCCCGCTGAGCACGCAGAGCGCGGTCACCTCGGCCATCAGCTTCAGCGTATGCTCGAGCTCGCGGTGATTCTTGCTGAAATACAGCGACGGCAGCCGGCGTGCGCCGAACGTGTAGAGCGCGGCGGAAAGCATCGCGAAGATGTTCGCCAGACGCGAGGCGGCGAAATAGACGCCCGCAGTGGCCGGATCCAGCATCCAGTAGACCAGGATGACGTCGAAATACTGGTTCGCCGCTTCGAGAATCGAGGCGAGCCAGAAGCGGAACGCGCTGCGGTTCCAGCGCGACGTCTCGAAGCGCGCCGTGACCGCGCGCAGGTTCGGCAGCACGCGCACGATCGACACGATCTGCACGACCAGCCCCAACGCCATCGCGACCGTCATCGCGGCGAACAGTTCGGCGGGGGTGAGCTGGCGGTGGCCGAACAGCGCCGCGATCAGGACCAGGACGACGGCAACCCGCCAGAAGAATTCGCGATTGCCTTCGCCCATCAGGATGCTGACCAGCGATCGTGCGATCTGGCTGCCGAGCATCAGCCCGGCATTGACGGCGGTGAACGCCGAGACCGAGAGAATCAAGAGCCACCATTCGCCGCGAATGCCTGCCACCGCGGCGATCGCGGCGATCGAGATCAGCATCCCGATCGCCGAGTACTTCAGGCTCGACAGCAGCACGCCCTTGGTCAACTCGGCCTGGCCGCGCACCTCGTACTCATTGAGGAAGCGAACCAGCAGCAGCTCCTGGCCGACCAGGCCCACGACCGCGGCGATCTGGGCGACGGAGAGCAAGGTTGCGAAGTCTCCGAACGCGTCAGGCGTCATCGTCCGCGCCGCCAGCGAAAACAGGGCGAACGCGAGTCCGCCGCTGCCAACCTTGAGGAGGATGGTCCCGGCAACGCCGCGCGTGACATCGCGCCGTAGCATTTGAAGAACAGAGGCAATCACAAGCGACGTCTCAATATCCTGTCAGGCTGCTGACCCTAGCAATCGGTGAGATCAGGAGTGTTAATGTTCTCTTGCTAAGATTCCGTTCCTTCCAACCGGCTCCCGGGCGCACGCAGTCGGCCAATATGTCGCGCTGCTCCATTCTGGAACGCTGCCGTCCTCGCTGTGTCCAAACGGCGCAGATTGGAATTTTCGCCCGGCCCCCGGTTCGACAGCGTGGACTGCGCCGGTTGAAGCCGCGTTAGCGCGTCAACGGTACTCGTCGAAGCGCCACGGCCGCGCAATTGCCCAGCCAGCCTGCTGTGGAGCGCCCAAAACGTCGGTTTCATGACCGCTGTGGCTGCAAGCCATGTGCCGGGAAGGGGCTGATCGCAGTGGGGGCGTTGTCGTTAACCTCAATCATGGAACTCGTCGCGTCCGATCTGCGCGGCGGCAGGGCAGGCAAGGAAATTGCAGTTCCGTAGCCAATTAGCCGTCGGAGCGGACAAAGATGATTGCCGAGGAAAGCATGACCCAGCCGATCGCAACCTGCGAGGCTGAAGCGATCGAAGCGGAAATTGCCATTGTAGGCGCCGGTTTGGCGGGCTCGCTCGCGAGGGCCGTCCTCACGCGTGCCGGGTATCGGGTCGTCCTGATCGACAAGCGCTCGATCCCGCCGGATGAATTCCGCGTCGAAAAGATCGCCGGAAGGCAGATCGATATCTTCCGCCGCCTGGGCTTCATCGACGATGTCGAGGCCGTCGCCTCGTCCTATGACCGGGTGCTCAACATCAGGGACGGCAGACTGGTCGATATCGGCGTCGGCCGGTCCTACGGGGTTTCCTATGCCAACCTCGTCGACATGGCCCGCGGCCTGACGCCTGACGCGTCGAGCTTCCTGCTCGACCAGGTAACCAATGTCAGCTGCAGCGAGGATCGTCAGCAACTGACACTGGCCTCCGGAAAACGCGTCGTCTCACGCCTGGTCGTTCTGGCGACCGGCATGGCGGGCGCGCTTGGCTACAATCTCGGAATGCGCCGGCAGATGATCGCCGCGCGCCACTCGGTGACGTTCGGCTTCACGATCGCGCGGCCGGGTAACGCGCCATTCGGCTTCGACGCGCTGACCTGCTACGGCAAGCAGGCGGCTGACGGCGTCGACTATCTCAGCCTGTTTCCGATGTCGGGCGGCATGCGCGCGAACCTGTTCATGTTCCGCGACCCGACCGATCCGATCATGCGCGAGCTGCGCCGCGACACCAGGCGGACGCTGCTCCGTCTGATGCCGGGACTGGAGCGCTACCTTGGCGATTTCCAGATCGTCGGCCAGGTGCACAACTGGGTCATGGACCTGTCCGTGACCGAGGGCCATCTGCAGCCGGGCGTCGTGCTGATCGGCGATGCCTACCAGACCAACTGTCCCGCGGCCGGTACCGGCGTGAGCCGCCTGCTGGTGGATGTCGAGCGTCTCTGCACCGAATATGTGCCGCGCTGGCTCGAGACCGACGGCATGGGCACGGAGAAGATTGCGCAGTTCTATTCCGATCGCGACAAGCTCGCCGCCGACCGGCATTCACTGCAACTGGCGCGCTTCCGCCAGGCTTTGACCTCCAACACTGATGTACGCTGGACCATGCAGCGGAAGCTGCACTTCCTGCGCCGCATGATCACGCATCAGGTGGACCGGATTCATCCGGGATGGGTCATGCGCGTTCGTAGCGCGCTCCGCTAGAGCATGATCCGGAAAAGTGCGAAGCGGTTTTCCGAAAAGATCATGTTCAAGCAAAGAACTAATGCGCGATGACGATTCAACCTAATCTCATCGCGCCTTAGGCGGCAGTAAGGCTTTTCCCAGGCGGCCTTACCGCGTGCCGGTCGAGGTGCGGACCGGCCTGAGGTCGGTCACCCGCTTGGCGGCCTGCTTGATCCAGGGCGCCTGCTTCAGCGCAAACAGTGCAAGCGATCCGGCCGCGCTGCCGGCCTGCGTCACGCTCGACATCGGCGTGGGCTGGCCTCCGAACTGCATCTTGTAGGGTTCGTCACCGATGGTGAAATCCAGCACCCGGTCTCCGCGCTCGATGCAGTCCTTGGCAACACTCTCGAATGTGAGCGCGCCGATCGACTGGCTCTTGTATCCCTCGATGTCGAAAGCCGTCATGACGACGAGCAGGCTGCCGCGGTGAGCCAGCCCAAGGGCGGTGGCGATGACCTCGCCATCCATCTTCATGGCGTAGAGCCGGGTAAACGAGCCCATGCCGCGAAGCGCCACGCTCGAGTAGAAATCGAAATATTCCGGACGCTGCAGCAGGTCACCGTCGCCGTGTGCCTGGAAACGCGGGCCGCGAAACTTCCTCATCACGTCCATGGCTTCGCCGATGGAAGCGCTGTCGTTGCAGCATGCGAAGGTGAGCGTGCCCTTCTTGTGGATCTGGCGCCATTTCTTTGCCAGTTCCTTCTGATAGGATTTTCCGAGCGCATTGAGCTCCCATTGCTCGAACGGCGCGGACAGGACTGTCGCATAGGCATTGGTATCCATCAGGCTGCGGTGCGGCGCCCCGAGCAAATTCTCGATCGGCATCCTGGCATCGAGCAGCTTGGGAATGCGCAGCAGGTCGAATGGCCGGACCAGTTTGCGAAGCTGCTCGCAGGCCTGCCGGTCCTGCAGCAGGTCGGCGAATGTCTTGGCGGCGCAGACCGGCGACAAATAGTCGGACACGCGAAGGTCCGCGAATTCGACCGTGCGCATCGGGCCGCGCCGCACGCGGAGCAGCGGCAACACGGCCGCAAGCGCCTTGTTGGTGCGATGACGGACGACGACGACCAGCGGCTTCGCTGCCGCCGCGGGAGCGAGCTTGCGATAGAGGCTGTCGAGCCACAGCGGATGCTGGAAGGCGGTCGCGTCCGAGCCTTCGAACAATGTCGCGTATTCGTCAGACAGGAAGTCGAATGCGTCGTCGATGCAAACATCGAACGCGTCATCATTCTTATTCATGTGAAACCAAACAAACGGGTTTTCAAAGCGCCGGTCGAGCCGCCGTGATCTCCTTATAGCAAAGGCTGATGATCTCGGGCACCGGGAGATTACGATTTGTATTAATGTAGTCCCTCGACCTTTGCGCAGTGTTGCTGCTCAAGCGTCGCCGGCCTTGTGTGATGCTGTCGCTCCGCCCAGCGCCGGCATCGTTAACCATCCCTTACGGTCCGTCTCACGTCACGCTGCCGCGTGATATCGCATCCATCTGGACCGGATATTGCAGTTAGGTGCACGTAAGCACTGGAGCCCCTGCTGAAATGTTGACTAACAGCCAAAAAGCCCGCGTTTCCGACGCAATCTCGCCCCTGCAGGCCGATCGCGAGTGGCCGCGGCGTCTCGATTCGGATATGGCTGCTCCAGTTGTCCGGATTTGCAACACTTCGAGCGCCGGGCAGCCGGTTTCCTTCGCGGATGGGCCAGCCGAATCAACGATGCCGAACGGCGTGCCGGAGCGGCGCACCAATCCTGTCGGCAGGGCTGCGACCGCCAGCGTTGCTCGCGCTACGATCGGCGGGCTGCGGCTCGCCGTGCTCGATCGCGAGCAGACCGCGGATTTCATGGTCGAGGCGGTGTATCCGAACCGGCGTATCAATCGGCCGCTGTATCTGACATCAGCCAATGGCGAGGTGTTGTCGCGCTGCTCCACCGAGCCGATGACCGACCGGCTGTTCCGTGCCGCCGACCTGATCAATGCCGACGGGCAGCCGCTGGTCATGGTGTCGAAGCTGCGCTCGCCGAACCCGCTTCCCGAGCGCGTCGCGACCACGGATTTGTTCCACAACGTCGCGCGCAAGGCCGAAGAACTCGGGCTGACCTTCTACCTGTTTGGCGCCAACGAGGCCGAAAACAAGGCGGCAATCGCCAATGTCCGCCGGGCCTATCCGGCTCTCAAGATCGTCGGCCATTCGCACGGCTATCTGCGCGGCGACGCGCTTCGGGCCAAGGTGGATGAGATCAACGCCCTGGCGCCGGACTTTCTCTGGGTCGCGCTTGGCGTGCCCTACGAGCAGGCCTTCGTCGACGAGTTCATGTCGCGGCTTGGGAATGTCGGCGTCATCAAGACGTCGGGCGGATTGTTCAACTTCCTGTCCGGATCGCGGCCGCGCGCGCCGAGATGGATGCAGATCGTCGGGCTCGAATGGGCCTGGCGTCTTTGGCTCGAGCCGCGCCGGTTGTTCTGGCGCTATCTGACGACCAATCCGCACGCTCTCTATCTGCTGTTCAACCGGACCCGGTCCTCGGCGACCAGGGACTGAGTCCGTACCGAGTGCAATGTGCCGCTCCGATCCACCGGAGCGGCGAGCTCTTCAATGAGCGGAGTACAACCGATGGACGGTCGAGCAGTCGATAGCTCGGTCTGGCAGGCGCCGGGCGTTGATGCTGAAAATTTCGCGCGAACCGTCGTCAACTGGTCGATCACCGTCAACGTGATCATGTCGATGGGGACGTTCCACCCCGCGCTGCTTCCGACCGAGGTAACGCTGGTTCAGCAGGCCGTCGCCCTGCTGATGTGGGGCGTGCTGATCTATGCGAGCCTGTTCATCCGTCCCTCCCTGCGGCTGGCGTTCAATCTCGACACGCTTGTGATCGTCGCATTCTATGCGTTCGCCACGATTTCGGTGTTCTGGACCAATTTGGACGCGGCGGCGCTGATGAAGGCCGCGGCGCTCGCCGTCACGACGCTGGGCGCGTTCTTTATGGTCAGCCGCGTCGACATCGACGACATCGTGAAATCGACCACCCGCGGCCTCTTCGTCCTGATGGCGGGCTCGGCGTTTTGCGCAGTCGCACTCCCGGACATCGGCGTGGACCAGACCTGGATGCACAATGGGCAATGGCAGGGCGTCTTCGAGTCGAAGCAGACCTTGGGCTTCGCCGGCGCCTATCTCATGTTCTTTGCCTGTTATCGAAAGATAACCGGACAGGGGTGGCTGCCGTTCCTCGTCACGTTCGCGCTGGCCTCGACCTGCGTCGTCTTTTCGGAGTCGCGCGGCGCCGGCGCCCTGTCGCTGGTCGCCTGCGCGCTGTTGCTGACCTCCTTGTGGTCGGTCAGCTGCATGCGGGTCTACGCGGTGCTGCCATGCGCCATGTGCGTCGCGGCCGCGTTGCTGATGCTGTACTTCTACACGACCGGGTACGACTCGATCCACGTGTTCGACACCACGATCAATTTTACCGAAAGAACCTTCATCTGGCATTACGCCATCAGCCATTTCGATGACGCGCCGCTGTTCGGGTTTGGCATCAACGGGTTCTGGACCAGACCGGAGATCTACGACTATTTCAACCAGAACCACGGCTGGGTGCTCGACAATTACCACAACGGCTACATCGCCATTCTCGTCGAAACCGGATTCCTGGGCTATTTCCTGTTCATGGCGAGCGTCTTTCTGTTTTCCTACAAGATGCTCTGCCTGATCGCGGAGCGGGCGATCGACCGGCTGCATTGCGCGCTGATCGTCGGGTTCGTCTTCCTCAACTGCCAGACCAATTTTACCGAAACGGTCTTCCTGCGTTCGACGATGTTCACATCGGTGCTGTTGATCGCCTTTTTCCTCGCCGCTTGCCGCGCGTTGCCGTCGCAGCGCCTGCAGCTGCGCGAGCCGGAGCCGTCATGACCGCGTTTCGATTTCCGCAAAGAGCCTTGAGCGTGCTGCTGGCGGCGGCGCTTTCTGCCGTGCTGATCTCGCCCGCGCGTGCGGCGGGGCAGGGGGCATCTGCGGACGTCGCGGCGTTGGGGCGCGGCATCAATATTCTTGGCTATGACGGCATCTGGGAAGGCTACCCGAACGCGCCCTTTCGCCCGGAAAACCTCACCGCCATCCGTAAGGCAGGCTTTTCACACGTCCGGATCAACTTCTTCGGCTTCAAGTACATGGATTCCGGCAACATCCTGGATGACGCCGTCTTGCGGCGCCTCGATGCCGTGATCGAGCAGGTGCTGGCGAGCAAACTGATCCCGATCCTCGATGAGCACGACACCGATCTCTGCCAACGCGACGTGCCGGAATGCACGGCGAAGCTCACGGCGTTCTGGCGCCAGATCGCGTCGCGCTACGCGGGCAAATACCCGGCGCTGGTGTTCGAGATCCTGAACGAGCCTGGTGGGAACATGACGTCGGCCGAGTGGAACGTGCTGCTCGGCGAATGCCTGGCCATCATCAGGGGCACGAATCCGAAGCGCGATGTCGTTGTCGCCGTCCTGAACACCGAGGAACTGCCGGTCGAGCAGCTGACGTTGCCGGCGCGCGACAGGAACCTGATCGTCACATTCCACTATTATTTGCCGCTGCAATTCACCCATCAAGGCGCGCCGTGGTCGGCGACTTTCTCGAAGATCGGCCCGTTGAGCTGGGGCTCCGCGGAGGACGAAGCCAAGGCCGCCGCCGATTTCGACAAGGTCAGGTCCTGGTCGGAGAGGGAGCAGCGCCCGATCTATCTCGGCGAGTTCGGCGTCTATGAGCGCGCGCCGGCGGAGAGCCGGACGAAGTACCTGTCGTTCGTGGCGAGGCGCGCTGAAGGCTTCGGCTGGGCGTGGGCCTATTGGCAGTTCGATCACGATTTCGCGGCATTCGACGGCGCCCGGCAACGCTGGAACAGGGACATCCTCCGCGCGATCATTCCGCCGGTTCGTTGAACCCTTGTGGCCCATGCGCGGCCCCTGATGCAGGATCGCGCGGAACGCCATGCCTTGCCTTGCATGGCCTGAGGAATAATACTTGCTCGGGACAGCCAAGCTTAAGGAATCGAGAGCGTTGCCGGACGTTGCGAGCAGGGAACAGTTCGATGTCAAGCGCGCCGCCTTTGCTGCGACCATCGGCAACATGCTGGAGTTCTACGACTTCATCACCTACAGCTTCTTTGCGACCGAGATCGGGCGCACCTTCTTCCCCGCGCATAGCGAATACGGCAGCCTCATGCTGTCGCTTGCGACCTTCGGTGCCGGCTTCCTGACGCGACCGATCGGCGGCATCGTGCTCGGCATCTTCTCCGACCGGGTCGGTCGGCGGCCGGCGATGCTGCTGAGCTTTGCGCTGATGGGTGGCGCGATCCTGACCATCGCGCTGACGCCGTCCTATGCCGCGATCGGCGTCGTAGCGCCGATCATCGTGATCCTGGCGCGGATGGTGCAGGGGTTCGCGCTCGGCGGCGAGGTCGGGCCGACCACGGCCTATCTCATCGAGATCGCGGCACCCCGGAACCGCGGCCTGGTGGTGGCATGGCAGCCGGCCAGCCAGGAGGTCGCGGCCACCGTCGGCGCCCTCGTCGGTGTCATCCTGAGCAGCACGATGGCGCCTGACATGCTCGAGGCGTATGGATGGCGCGTCGCGTTCCTGCTCGGGGCGGTGTGCCTGCCGTTCGGCATATGGATGCGCCGCACGCTGCCTGAAACCGTCCCTCACGGCGAGCGCGCTGCCGCAAGCGTCGAGCGCTCGAACCATGTCATGCTGGCGCGCCGGCACCTTCGCGTGATCATGCTGGCCGTGATGATCCTGGCGAGCGGCACGATCTCGACCTACGTGACGCAATACATGACGACCTACGCCAAGAATACGCTGCATGTGTCGCCGTCGCTGGCGTTCACGGTATCGCTGGTGAGCAACGGGCTTCAGATCATCGGCGCGGTGCTGGGCGGCTGGCTTGCCGACCGGCTCGGACGCAAGCCGATCATGATCTGGCCGCAACTGGTCGTGCTGGTGCTGACCTATCCGGCTTTCCTGTGGATCGTCCGGGATCCCGGCGCGTGGTCCCTGCTGTTCGGCTTCGGCATCCTGTCGTTCATCGGATCGCTGCCGTTCACGGCATTCTATGCGGCCTTCACCGAAGCGCTGCCGCAAAACATCCGCGGCGGCGTGTTCGCGACGATCTACGCGGTTGCGATCGCGACCTTCGGCGGCACCGCGCAGCTCGTGGTCACGTGGCTGCTGCACGTGACCGGAGATCCGCTGGCGCCGTCCTGGTATCTGCTGCTCGCAGCGGCGGTCGGCATCGTGGCCATGAGCCTGATGCCCGAGACCGCCCCGGTGAAGATCGGCGAGAAGTAACCGCTGGGCTCAATCCATGTCGCGAAAGGCGTGGCCGTTGGCCTCGATCTCTTTCACGAGCTGCGGCGGCAGATTGGCCTGCGCCGAGGTGCCGTCGAACACCCAGTCCTTGGCGTCGCCGAGATCGGGAAGGCCGGCGCCCTTGCGGACATAAAGGCCGACCGATGCCTTCTTCGGGTTGATGTAGAGATCGTAGTCCATTGCGCGCCTCCTCTCCGTTGAAGTTCAACGGAAGCTCCGGCACAGATTGGCCGGAGGCTTCCTGGAAGAGTCAACGCCGGCGGGTCTAGGCGGGTTTCTTCGCCTCCGGCGCAAGCACCACCGACGCTTCGCTGGTCAGCATCAGGAAGGTGATGGTCTCCTGGAAGTAGAGCTGGACCGAGGTCGCCGAGTGGCTGAGATAGCCGATCGAAAGGTCCTGGCCGATCGAGAGCTGGAAGTCGCCGCCGCGGGTGGTGAGCAGGACGCCGCCCTCGATCGCAGGCGCCCAGATGATCTTGCCGTCGATCAGGCGCTGGATGTGCTGCAGCACGGGGTAGCCGTCGTCGGTCGCACCGCCGATCGCGGTATAGGGCTCGGTGCCGAGCAGCAGCGTGTAGGGACCGTTGACGCCGGCGAGCCGCAACTGGCTGACCGCTTGCGCGACCACGGCGGGGTAATTCTTGATGCTCGACGGCAGCTTCAGCACCGGGTTGCTGGTGCCCTGACGGATGCCCTGAATCCCGGCGGCCGTGTAGCCATCGAACACCGCGCGGTCCTCGGCGAAGGCGATCTTTCGCGCGGCCTCCTTGAGCGGGTCCCAGTCGGAATCATTGGAGCCGCGTTCGACGTCGTCGATCGCCTGGCGCGACAGCTCGAACGGCACGCGCAGCTCGACCAGCGCGCGGACATCGCGCTGCGTCGCCTCGACACCGTCACCAGGCGTCGCAATCTTCTTGAGATGGCCGGTGCCGACCGCGGAGAAATCCGTGCCCTTCGGGCCATCGACATCGACGACACGGCGCGCCGCCAGATGGCGCTTCAACGTCCGCGAGGCTTCCTCTTCGATCTGGGCCCATGCCGCGTCCGAGATGGGGGCGAGTCCCCGATGAAGATTATTCATGTCCAGCCTCTCCTTTGAGTGAGCCAATCCCGAGCGAGCCGTCGGACGGCAATATTCTTGGTGCAGGTGCCTCGTCAGCCCCGGCGTCGTCCAGCGACGGCTCAGCCGGCGCGGCCGCAGGCGCCTCGCTCATGACATCCTCCAGGAAGGTCGCCGACGGGATGAAGAACAGCGTGCCGGTCACGGCGCGGCTGAAGTCGAGCAGGCGGTCGTAATTGCCCGGCGGCCTGCCGACGAACATGTTCTCCAGCATCTGCTCGATCCGGTGTGGGGACTTGGCATAGCCGATGAAATAGGTGCCGAACTCGCCCTTGCTGATGTTGCCGAACGGCATGTTGTCGCGGACGATATCGAGCTCCTCGCCGTTCTCGACGATCGTCGTCAGGGCATTGTGCGCGTAGCTCGGCTTCACCGCATCGTCGAGCTCGATGTCGGACAGCTTGGTGCGGCCGATGATCTTCTCCTGCATCTCGACCGGCAGCTCGTTCCACTTCTTCAGGTCGTGCAGGTATTTTTGTACGATCACATAGCTGCCGCCGGCGAAGGCCGCGTCCTCGTCGCCGATGATCGTGGCCTCCGTCGCCGCCTGGTCCTCCGGATTCTCCGTGCCGTCGACGAAGCCGAGCAGGTCGCGCTCGTCGAAATATTTGAAGCCGTGCACCTCGTCCGAGGTGGCAACCGCCTCGCCGAGCCGCGACATGATCTGTGTCGCGAGCTCGAAGCACAGGTCCATCGGCACGGCGCGGATGTGAAACAGCAGGTCGCCCGGCGTTGCGACGGCGTGGTGGACGCCGTTGATCTCGCGGAACGGATGCAGACCTTGCGGCTTCGGCGCACCGAACAGCCGGTCCCATGCCTCCGAGCCGATGCCCATGACGCAGGACAGCCGACCCTCGAGATCGCGGAAGCCGACCGCGCGCACCAGCGCAGCCAGATCGGCACACAGCGACCGCACCACGGTATCGTATTCCGGATTGGGCTTGATCGTGACCGCAAGGAAGATCGCCGCGCGCGTCAGCTTCGCAGCGACCGGTTGCGGAACGGCTGATGGCACGCATCTCTCCCTAACTAACGGCACTTTCACGCGCAAAAGGTCTGAACCGGACGCCGGATCGACGTCCAGACAGGGGCAGAGGAGCATGCCATCGGAGCCTTTACAAGAGCCCGGATTGCTAGGCTTCCGCGGACGGACCAACCGGCTTGCCGGACTTCTCCTCCTCGAGCGTCACCGCAATGGCGGCGTTGGCGGAGAGCCGCACCTTTGTGCCTTCGACACCGGCAACGAAGCCGAGCTCGATATAGTGGTGATGGCCCTTGTGGAAGCCGTCGCTTTCGCTCTTCTTGAGCTTGATGCGGTTGCCTTCCACGTGATCGACGGTGCCGACATGCACGCCGTCGGCGCCGATGACCTCCATGTTGTCCTTGATGTTCGGTTGCGCCATGGCGCTCTCCCTGGTTGCAGGTCGGCTTGTATATTCAGCTTGCATATGATGCGCCCGGACGACGCGGCGATGACGGCGCGCCGTCGGCAATCCGGGCTTCCCTCACACCGGTTCGAATTCGTCCGCGGCAGCGTTCTCGGGCTTCTTGCCGTTGAAGGTGAGGCCGGCCTTGGTGGCGGATAGCTTCACCTGCGAGCCGTCGCGTACGTCGCCGGCGAGGATCATCTCGGCCAGCGGATCCTGCACGCTGCGCTGGATCACCCGCTTCAGCGGCCGGGCGCCATAAGCCGGATCCCAGCCCTTTTCCGCGAGCCAATCGCGCGCCTTCGGATCGAGCTCGAGATCGATCTTGCGATCCTCGAGCAGCTTGCGCAGGCGCGAGAATTGAATCTCGACGATGCGGCCCATGTCGCTCTTCTGCAGCCGGTGAAACAGGATGATTTCGTCGATGCGGTTGAGGAATTCGGGGCGGAAGTGTGCCCGCACCATGTTCATCACCTGCTCGCGCACCGCGCTCGTGCTCTGGCCCTCCGGCTGGTTGACGAGATATTCCGCGCCGATATTCGAGGTCATGATGATCAGCGTGTTGCGGAAATCGACGGTGCGGCCCTGGCCATCGGTCAGGCGGCCGTCATCGAGCACCTGCAGCAGCACGTTGAACACGTCAGGGTGCGCTTTCTCGATCTCGTCGAACAGCACGACCTGGTAGGGTCGGCGGCGCACGGCTTCGGTCAGTGCGCCGCCCTCGTCGTAACCGACATAGCCCGGAGGCGCGCCGATCAGCCGCGAGACCGAGTGCTTCTCCATGTATTCGGACATGTCGAGCCGGACCATCGCGGTCTCGTCGTCGAACAGATATTCGGCGAGCGCTTTTGCGAGTTCGGTCTTGCCGACGCCCGTAGGCCCCAGGAACATGAACGAGCCGATTGGCCGGTTCGGGTCCTGCAGGCCGGCGCGGGCGCGGCGCACCGCGGTCGACACCGCGCGCACGGCCTCGGCCTGGCCGACGACGCGCTTGCCGATCATCTCCTCCATGCGCAGCAGCTTGTCCTTCTCGCCTTCGAGCATCTTGTCGACCGGAACGCCGGTCCAGCGCGACACCACCTGCGCGATGTTGTCGGCGGTCACGGTCTCGCTGGCGGACGAGGTCTCGCTGGCCTCGACGGCAGCGAGCTTCTTCTCGAGCTCCGGAATGCGGCCATAGGCCAGCTCGCCCGCCTTCTGGAATTCGCCCTTGCGCTGCGCATTGGCGAGCTCGGTGCGCAACTGCTCGAGCTCACCCTTCATCTTCTGCGCGTCGGAGAGCTTGCTCTTCTCCGACCGCCATCTCGATGTCATGTCCGCCGACTTCTTCTCGAGATCCACGAGATCCTTCTCGAGGGTTTGCAGACGGCTCCTGGAGCCGAGATCGGTCTCCTTCTTCAGTGCCTCCTGCTCGATCTTGAGGCGGATGATCTCGCGGTCGAGCGAGTCGAGTTCCTCAGGCTTGGAATCGACCTGCATCTTCAGCCGCGCCGCCGCCTCGTCCATCAGGTCAATGGCCTTGTCGGGCAGGAAACGGTCGGTGATGTAGCGGTTCGACAGCGTGGCGGCGGCGACCAGCGCCGAATCCGCGATGCGCACGCCGTGATGCTGCTCGTACTTGTCCTTGAGGCCGCGCAGGATCGAGATGGTGTCCTCGACCGTCGGTTCCGAGACGAACACCGGCTGGAATCGCCGGGCCAGCGCCGCGTCCTTCTCGACATGCTTGCGGTATTCGTCGAGCGTGGTGGCGCCGATGCAGTGCAGCTCGCCGCGGGCGAGCGCGGGCTTCAACAGGTTCGATGCGTCCATCGCGCCGTCGCCCTTGCCGGCGCCGATCAGGGTGTGCATCTCGTCGATGAACAGGATGATGCCGCCCTCGGCCGACGTCACCTCCTGCAGCACGGCCTTGAGCCGTTCCTCGAACTCGCCGCGATACTTTGCACCCGCGATCAGCGCGCCGAGATCGAGCGCGAGCAGCGCCTTGTCCTGCAGGCTCTCCGGCACGTCGCCATTGACGATGCGCAACGCAAGCCCCTCGACGATCGCGGTCTTGCCAACGCCGGGCTCGCCGATCAGGACGGGATTGTTCTTGGTGCGCCGTGACAGAACTTGAATCGTGCGCCGAATCTCCTCGTCGCGGCCGATCACCGGATCGAGCTTGCCATCGCGCGCGGCCTGGGTGAGATTGCGGGCGTACTTCTTCAGCGCGTCATAGGCATTCTCGGCCGATGCGCTGTCGGCGGTGCGGCCCTTGCGCAGGGCGTTGATCGCCGCGTTCAGGTTCTGCGGACTGACGCCGCCCTTGGCGAGCAGCTTGCCGGCCTCGCTGTCCTTGTCGGCGGCCAGCGCCTGCAGCAGGCGTTCGACCGCGACAAAGCTGTCGCCGGCTTTGTCGGCGGCCTGTTCCGCCGCGGCGAAGGCGCGCGCGGTCTCGGGCGCGAGGTAAATCTGTCCGGAGCCGGCGCCGCTGACCTTCGGCACCTTCGCCAGCGCGTCCTCGGTCGCCTTGAGGATCGCGCGCGAGTTGCCGCCGGCGCGGTCGATCAGGCCGGCAGCGAGGCCTTCACTGTCGTCGAGCAGCACCTTCAGGATGTGGAGCGTCGAGAACTGCTGGTGTCCTTCGCGCGTCGCGAGCGATTGTGCCGACTGAATGAAGCCGCGGACGCGATCGGTATATTTTTCAATGTTCATCGTGGCACCTCAAGGCAGCACAGGCTCGTCGAGATCCATTATGCCATGCATTGCCGCCGGCGACAGATGGCGGAACGATGACATCCATCATGCGACAGGCGTCCAATCGTGCCGGGCGGAGAACCGCGGGCCTGACGCTGCCGTAGCTCGTATCGTGTGGTCGTTTCAGGGGAGTGTCAATCGCGGAGCGTGGCCGCCGGCATACCGCTTTTTGAGGTGTTTGCGACTGCCGGTGCTCGCTTCCGGCACTGATCCGGAGGCACTGCTACGGACGCACCGACAAATCGGGGTCCGGCATCACGCCGATGGCGGCTCGGCTGATCGCGATGCTTGCGGAATGAGCGGCGCGACGAACCCGGATGGTTGCAATCGTGCGCGAGCGGAAGTCATGTCCGCGATTTCAGTAACTGTCATCTCGCACTTCGCGGAATACACGCGATGATGCAGACGTGCCTCGCGCGCTGTTCCACTGAATCGCTCGATCATGAGTCACTGCACACTCTGAACCGTCGATGAATAGCTGTGTGATGCGTTTGGCGCTGTTTCAGGTTGATGTAAGGTCAAGGCGCTAGCGATGAGAGTGTGTCGGTCTGTTGCCGATGCACGGAACTTTTGTTCCGGTTCTCACGTTGAATGTGCTCATCGAAGAGGCTCCCCCAATGATCACTCGTCTTCTTTCGACCGCGTCGTGCGCAGCGATCGCCACGGCGCTGTTCACTGCGACCGCCGTGCCGGCAATCGCGCAGGATGCGGCATGCGCGCCGGTCTCTGCCGTCGAGACCGCACCGCCGCCGTTGCCGACCTACGATCAGCCGCCGGTGCCCGGGCCCGGTTACATGTGGTCGCCGGGCAATTGGTCGTGGGACGAGGATCGCGGCGATTACTACTGGGTGCCGGGCACTTGGGTGCAGCCGCCGCGGGTCGGGCTGCTGTGGACCCCCGGTTACTGGGGCGCTTTCGGCGGCGGCTTCATTTTCCATCCGGGCTATTGGGGTGATCGCGTCGGCTTTTACGGCGGCATCAATTACGGCTTCGGCTACGGCGGTTCAGGCTATGAAGGCGGCCGCTGGGATCACGGCACGTTCTTCTACAATCGTACCGTGAACAATCTGCAGGGCACGCGGATCACCAACGTCTACGAGAAGAACGTCACGATCAACCAGACCACCGTCAACAACGTCAGCTACAATGGCGGCCGTGGCGGCATCGAGGTGCGGCCGACTCCCGCCGAACGTGCGATCGCCAAGGAGCAGCATTTCGCGGCGACGCCGTTGCAACGCAAGCAGGTCGAGACCGCAAGCCAGGATCCGAGCCTGTTCAAGCGGACCAACAACGGCGTGCCCGCCATTGCGGCAACAGCGCGTCCCGGCGAGTTGAAGGGACCGGGCGTGGTTCGCGCACGGCCGGCCGGCGAGGTGGTGCCTGCCAACGCTGCTCGGCCGGCGGCCGGGGAGCCGGCGCGGCCGGGCGCTGCAGCGGCACCCGCCGATTCCCATGCGCTCCCGGTGCCGGGCAAGGAGCTTCCGGCGGCGCATCCATCCGCCGAGGTGAACAAGCCTGCGGCCGAGGAGAAGCGCGCAACTCCCGAGACGAAGGTTGAGCCGCATCCCGCTGCACCGGCGCCTGCCGAATCCCATGCGCTTCCGGTCCCCGAGAAGGGCGTTGCGGCGCATCCGCCCGCCGAGGTGAACAGGCCTGCGGTCGAGGAGAAGCGCGCAGCGCCCGCCGCCGAGCCGAAGTTTGAGCCGCGGCCTGCAACGGAAGCGGCGCGGCCTGCCGCACCGGAGAGGCGGCCCGAGGAGGTGCGCAAGGAGGAGCCGCGGCCGGAGCCTGCCGCGAAGCCCGTCGCGCGACCGGAGCAGGCAGCACGGCCCGAACCGCGACCGGAGCCTGCGCCAAGGCCGGAAGCGCGGCCGGAGACCATGGCGCGCCCCGAGGCGCATCCGCAGCCGGCAGCACGGCCGGAGCCGCACGTTCAGGCGCCGCCGCATGCTGCGCCCGCCGCAGGTCATCCTGCAGAGGAGAAGCGGCAGGAGCAACGCTGAGGTACAATCGCGCTCCGCCGGCTCGTTCCGGCGGAGCGCGCACTCTCTTCCACCCGCGCGCAAGCGATCATCACTGGAGGTCGGTCATGGCACAGAGTCACGGTGGCAGCGGACAGCTTGACGACGGCAAGCCACGCCTGAGCGAGGACGATATGCAGCGAGCCCTGCTGGGTCCGCGGGGCGTGCCGGGCAAGCCGGATCCCGCCAGGATGACGCCGCAGCAGAAAAAGAACATGCCGAACTATCTCGATCCCGGACATACGTCGTAGCGCCCGTGGTCTGAGCGCGTGCTGCGCCGCCCATTGCCGGGTGGCGCGCGGGCGCACTTGCAAATCGCCTGCTTTTGCGCCCTCATGATTGCAGGTGCACTCACGGTGTTGCGGAGCAGGTTGTGAGAAATCCGTACGAGGTTCTAGGCGTTGCCCCGACGGCGTCCTCGGCCGATATCCAGAAGGCCTATCGAAAGCTGGCGAAGAAGCTGCATCCGGATCTCAATCCGGGCGACAAGGCGGCCGAAGAAAAGTTCAAGGAAGTCGCCGCGGCGAACGATCTGCTCTCGGATGCCGACAAGCGCAAGCGCTTCGATGCCGGCGAGATCGACGCTGATGGCACCGAGCGGCCGCAGCATCGCTACTATCGGGATTTCGCCACCGCGGATGGGGGGCATCCCTACGCCGACAGTTCGGGCTATGCCGACTATATGGATCAGGACGACGCGTTCGCCGAGCTGCTCCGGCGCAGCGAGCAGGCACGCGCCAACCGGCGTGGCCGCGACCTGCACTACAGCCTCGCGATCGATTTCGCGGAATCGATTGCCGGTGCGAGCAAACGCCTGACGCTTCCGGATGGTGGCACGCTCGACGTCACGATCCCGCCGGGGCTCGTCGACGGCCAGGTCATTCGTCTGCGCGGCAAGGGCATGCCGGGCAGCGGCAAGGGCGGTCCCGGCGATGCTCTGATCGAGGTCGAGGTTCGCCCCGATCCGCGCTTCACCCGCGAGGGCGACGACATCTCGCTGGAATTGCCGATCTCGCTGTCAGAGGCTGTGCTCGGCGGAAAGGTCAACGTTCCAACGCCGACCGGCGCGGTCACCATGACGGTTCCGAAGGGCTCGAACACCGGCACGACGATGCGGTTGCGCGGCAAGGGCGCGCCCAAGGTCGGCGGCGGTCACGGCGATGAGTTCGTCAAGCTCAAGGTGGTCCTGCCCAAGGGACCCGATCCCGCGCTCGAGGCGTTCGTGTCGAACTGGGATCGCAAGGGATTCAATCCACGCGATGATGGTGCATCATGAACAAGCAGCAGTTCCTGATCGATGCGGGTCTGGAGGTGCAGACCCTGGAGTTCTGGATCGAGCAGCAATGGCTCGTTCCGGACGAGACCACGCACGAGATCAGCTTTTCCGACACCGACCTGGCGCGCGCGCATCTGATCCGGGATCTGAAGGGCGATTTCGGCGTCAACGACGAAGGGATCGACGTCATCCTCCATCTGGTCGACCAGCTGCATGGCTTGCGCCGTGCGTTCGAAGAATTGCACAAGGATATCGCGTCATCGCCGCGCTAGCCGCCTCGCTTGCGACGAACCTCGGTCCCGGGAGACATTCATGACGGACAAGCCGACGCCGCTGGCCCATGGCGAGATCGACGTGCTGATCTTGCAGGCGCTGGTGCGGAAGCTGATCGCAAAGGGCGTGCTGACGCCGGACGATGTCCGCGCGATGCTGTTCGAGGCCGCGAAAAACCTGGACCTTGTCGGCAGCGAGCTGACGACGGAAGCCGCCAACATCATCGTGCAGGAAGATCTGGCGCCGGCATTCCTCGGCGGTTGATTACGTCAGGTCTGGCCGCTGCGGTTGGAGACCAGCCGGATTTGCGTGATCTGGTCGGCATTGCCGGCAAGATAGGACTGCGCGTCGCGCACCAGACGCTCGATTGCCGCGGCATCATAGCTCGGATGACGGGTGTTCAGATGCAGATCGGTCTCGATCTGCATCACATTGGCCGTGGCATCGGCGCCGATCTCGATCGAGAACGACACCAACGAAACGTGCGGGCTCTTGAACGCCATGTCTTGATCTCCTTTCGTCGCGCAGTGGGCGCCGTTACCTCAGGCTGCTGACTCTTCCCTTGCGCTCGCAGCATTTTGCGTGACCACACCAGCGTGTCTGCGGTCGAGCTCCTCGATCATGCCACGGGCAATCTCGCGCTCGCCCATGATCACGATGTCGGCCCCGAGCCCCTTCAGATGATCGACCTCGGCGTCGGAATGGGCGCGCGCGATGATCTGGATGTCGGCATTGGCGGCGCGCGCCTGTTCGACGATCTGTCCGGCCTCGAACGCTTCGGGAATCGCGATGACAAGCGATCGCGCGCCGGCCGGATTGGTCGCGCGCAGCACGCTGGCGCGCGCGGCGTTGCCCATCAGGGCTTCGATGCCGCGCTGCCTGAGCTTTGCGACCATGTCGTCGGACGCCTCGACCGCGAGGAACGGCGCGTTGCGCTGATGCAGGGCATCACCGACGATGCTGCCGACCCGGCCGTAGCCGACCAGGATGGTGTGACCCAGCAAGTCGGTCACCGGGATCGCTTCGGCGGTCGCAACGGTTGGCGAGGCGGCCTGCGGCTTCTCGAGCCGCGCGGTCAGCCAGTCGACGACCGCGAACACCAGCGGGTTGAGCATGATCGAGAAGATCGCGCCGGCCAGGATCAGGTCGCGGCCGGCCTTCGGCAGCAGATTGAGGGCAACGCCGAGCTCCGCCAGGATGAAGGAGAATTCGCCGATCTGGGCGAGGCTCGCCGAGATCATCAAGGCGGTCGCCATCGGATGACGGAACAGCACGACGATCAAGAGCGCTGCAAGCGACTTGCCGACCACGATGACGAACAGCGTCGCGAGAAACGGCCACGGCTCGCGCACCACGCTGAGCGGATCGAACAGCATCCCGACCGAGACGAAGAACAGCACCGCGAATGCGTCGCGCAGCGGCAGGGTTTCCTGGGCGGCGCGCTGGCTCAGCGGCGATTCCCGCAGCATCATCCCGGCGAAGAAGGCGCCGAGCGCGAGCGACACCCCGAACAGCTTGGTCGCGCCGAACGCGATGCAGAGCGCGATCGCGAGCACGGCCAGCCGGAACAGCTCGCGCGAGCCGGTATGCGCGATGTAGTGCAGGGCCCACGGGATCAGCCGCCGTCCGACCACCAGCATCAGCGCGATGAACACGGCGATCTTGATCAGCGTCAGCGCCAGCACGCCGGTCAGCCCGAGGCCGAAGCGGGTGGCGAGCGGGTCGGAAACCAGCGCCGCGCCGTCGCCGCCCTGGAAGCTCGCCACCGCCGGGAACACCACCAGTGCGAGCACCATGGCGAGGTCCTCGACGATCAGCCAGCCGACCGCGATCTTGCCGCGTTCGGTGTCCATCAGGCGGCGCTCCTGCAGCGCGCGCAGCAGCACGACGGTACTTGCGACCGACAGCGCGAGCCCGAACACCAGGCCGGCGCCGACGGTCCAGCCCATCACCAGCGCGAGGCCGAGGCCCAACAGTGTGGCGACCGCGATCTGCGCAATCGCGCCGGGCACCGCGATCGCGCGCACCGACAACAGATCGTTCAGCGAGAAATGCAGGCCGACGCCGAACATCAGCAGGATGATACCGAGCTCGGCAAGCTCGGTCGCGAGCGCTTGATCGGCGACGAAGCCGGGCGTGAACGGACCCACCGCGACGCCCGCGATGAGATAACCGACCAGCGGCGGAACCCGAAAGCGCTGGGCGATGGTTCCGAAGACGAAGGCGAGTCCGAGGCCCGCGACGACCGTCGCGATCAGAGGTGTGTCATGCGGCATTTCGCCTTGTCGCACAGCATGGTTGGCGGTGCACCGCGACCATTTGAGGCGCGGCATTCCGCGCGCGAAACTGTGATCTATTGCTCATGGCGTGAGCATATGATCTCATGCCGCGATGGATCCGCGGCTGCCAAGGACCGATCTTGTCATCTTCGACTGTGACGGCGTGCTCGTCGACAGCGAGGAATTGAGCTGCCGCTGCCTCGCCGAGGCGATGGCGAAGGCCGGCATCGAGATGAGCACCGAGCGGACGCTCGAACTCTTCCTCGGGCGCAGCACCACGGCCCTGGTCGCGTATTGCCGGGGCGTGGGCAGGCCGTTGCCTGAGACCTTCCTGCCTGAATTGGCGTACCAGGTGCGCGAGACCTTCCGCGCGCAGCTCAAGCCGATTGCGGGCATCGCCGCCGTGCTCGCGGAATTGCGCCTGCCGTATTGCGTCGCCTCATCGAGCGATCTTGACCGCGTGAGGTTCTCGCTCGAGCTGACCGGTCTTGCGTCGAGCTTCGGACAACGGCTCTACACCGCGCAGATGGTCGAGCACGGCAAGCCGGCGCCGGATCTGTTCCTGTTTGCCGCCGGCAAAATGGGAGCCGATCCGCGCAGCACGCTGGTCATCGAGGACAGCGTCAGCGGGGTGACGGCGGCAAAGGCCGCCGGCATGAAAGTGTGGGGATTTGTCGGCGGCGCCCACTATCGGTTGACGGACGGCAGTGCTCTGCTGAAGCAGGCCGGGGCGGATCGAATCTTCGCCGCGATGACGGATTTCTGGAACGAAGGCTGACGCACGATCATGGCTGCGCCCGACAACGAAAAGTCTCGCCTTGACGATGCGGCGCGCGCCGGCTGGCTGTATTTCATCGCGGGCCACACCCAGGACGAGATTGCAAAAATGCTGCAGGTGTCGCGCGCCTCGGCGCAGCGCCTGGTGTCGCTGTGTCTTGCCGAGCGGCTGATCACGTTTCGTCTCGAGCACCCCATTGCGGCCTGCATGGAGCTGGCATCGCGGCTGAAGGCGCGGTTCGATCTAGTGCATTGCGACGTCGTGCCGACGGATCCGGCGGCGCCGCTGTCGAATGCAGGGATCGCGGAGCGCAGCGCCAATCTGCTGGAGCTGACGCTGCGCTCGGAGACGCCGGTCATCGTGGCGCTCGGCACCGGCCGCGCGGTGCGCGCCGCAGTCGAGCGGGTCTCGCCGATCGAGCGGCCCGATCACCAGATCGTCTCGCTGGTCGGCAACATCTCCGCCGACGGCTCGGCGAGCTTCTACGACACGGTCGGACGGCTCGCCGACCGCACCGGCGCCCGGCATTACCCGATGCCGCTGCCGTTCCTGATGTCGAGCGAGGACGAGCGCAACCGCATGATCCGGATCGATCCGATCGCGCGGGTGAGGGCGGTGGCCGCCAAGGCCGATCTTCGGTTGATCGGCATCGGCCAGATGGACCAGAAGGCCCAGGTCCATGTCGACGGCTTCGTCACCCGCGAAGAATTGTTGGAGATGATGCGGCTCGGCGCGGTCGGTGAGGTGACCGGCTGGGCCTATGACGCCAAGGGCCGCTTGATCAAGGGTGGCACCAACAAGCGCCTGACCAGCATTCCGCCGCAGATCCCGGCGGTATCGACCACGATTGCGGCCGCCGTCGGCGCCGCCAAGGTGCCGTCGATCAAGGCCGCGCTGGCGGGCCGGGTGATCAACGGCCTCATCACGGATGAGGCCACCGCACGCGCGGTGCTGGATCGCTAGAAGTCACGAGTCGGGTCACTCCCTCTCCCGCTTGCGGGGGAGGGCTGGGGTGGGGGTCTATCCTCGAGTCGTACTGCGGAGAGAGCCCCCACCCGGATTGCATCGTCGATGCAATCCGACCTCCCCCGCAAGCGGGAGAGGTGAGCCTTCGATGCCGCTCCAGCTCAATCCAATTCGCCGTCAGTCGCTCCCTTCGCATCCGCGAAAACCACCATTCCGGGCTGTGATGGAACCCGCAATCGCGCGGGACGGCGCACCCGCGTGCTTGACAAATTTTAACGACGGGATGAACATACGCTCAACACGTGGGCATATGCTCAACGTGACATAAGGGAGGTCACCTTGAAAAACGTCCTTTGCGCCGTTGCGGGCGCGGTCAGTCTTTTGATCTCTGCCCCCTCGATCGCCCAGACCACGCTGACGGTGGCGACCGTCAACAACAGCGACATGATCCGCATGCAGGGGCTCACGAGCGAATTCACCGCGAAGAACCCCGACATATCAGTGAAATGGGTGACGCTCGAGGAGAACGTGCTGCGCCAGCGCGTGACCACCGACATCGCCACCAAGGGCGGCCAGTTCGACGTGCTCACCATCGGCACCTACGAGGTGCCGATCTGGGCCAAGAAGAGCTGGCTGGTGCCGCTCGACAAGCTCGGCGCCGACTACGACGTCGGTGACCTGCTGCCGAAGATCAAGGATGCCGTCTCGGTCGACGGCAAGCTCTATGCCGCACCGTTCTACGGCGAGAGCTCGATGGTGATGTATCGCACCGACCTGTTCGACAAGGCCGGCCTGAAGATGCCGGAAAGCCCGACCTGGGACTTCGTGGTCGATGCCGCCAAGAAGCTGACCGACAAGGCCGGCGGCGTCTACGGCATCTGCCTGCGCGGCAAGGCCGGCTGGGGCGAGAACATGGCGTTCCTGACCGCGATGTCCAACTCGTTCGGCGCGCGCTGGTTCGACGAGAAGTGGGAGCCGCAGTTCAATTCGCCGGAATGGAAGAAGACGCTCACGACCTATGTCGACCTGATGAAGCAGGCCGGACCTCCCGGCGCCTCGTCCAACGGCTTCAACGAGAACCTCGCGCTGTTCAGCGCCGGCAAGTGCGCGATGTGGATCGATGCCACGGTGGCGGCGTCCATGGTGACCAACCCGAAGGATTCCAAGGTTGCCGACAAGGTCGGCTTCGCACTGGCCCCGAATACCGGGCTCGGCAAGAACGCCAACTGGCTGTGGGCATGGAGCCTCGCGATACCCGCCGGCTCGAAGAAGGTCGATGCGGCCGAGAAGTTCATCGCCTGGGCGACCAGCAAGGATTACACCAAGCTCGTCGCGTCGAAGGAAGGCTGGTCCAACGTGCCGCCCGGCACGCGCACCTCGCTGTACAAGAACCCTGACTATCTGAAGGTCGCCCCCTTTGCCAAGCTGACGTTGGCCTCGATCGATGCGGCCGATCCGAACAAGCCGACGGTGAAGCCGGTGCCTTACGTGGGCGTGCAGTATGCGGCGATCCCTGAATTCCAGGGCATCGGCACCCAGGTCGGCCAGCAGTTCTCGGCCGCGTTGTCCGGCTCGACGTCAGTCGATGCGGCGCTCTCGGCTGCGCAGTCCGCAACCGAGCGCGAGATGAAGCGCGCGGGCTACATCAAATAAGCCACGCCCGGACAAAGCCAGGGCGCAGCACGCGCCTTGGCCGCCCGACCAGCTCAAACCTCCCGGGCTGGGCCACTCGCGACCATCCTGTCCCGCAGCGGGATGGTCGCTCCTTTCCTTAAGAAGGAGGCGGGGATGGCGACCCAGCAGACCCAACTGCTCGCACGCACGCTGCTCACGCCCGCGGTGGCGCTGCTGTTCATCTGGATGATCGTGCCGCTCGCGCTCACGATCTACTTCGCGACCCTGCATTACAATCTGCTCGATCCCGGCTCCGAATCCTTCGTCGGGCTGGAGAATTTCCGCTACTTCCTGACCGATCCGGCCTTCCTCGCCTCGCTGCAGAACACCCTGGTGCTGGTCGGCTCGGTGCTCGCGATCACGATCATCCTCGGCGTGCCGCTGGCGCTGCTGCTCGATCAGCAGGTGGTCGGGCTCTCCATCGTCCGCTTGATGGTGATCGCGCCCTTCTTCGTGATGCCGACGGTGAGCGCGCTGGTCTGGAAGAACCTGTTGATGCATCCGGTGTCGGGACTGTTCGCCTGGATCGCGCATCTGTTCGGCCTGCCGGCAATCGACTGGTTCAACGATGCACCGCTGCTCTCGGTGATCCTGATCGTCTCCTGGCAGTGGCTGCCGTTCGCGACGTTAATCCTGCTGACAGCGCTGCAATCGCTCGACGAGGAGCAGAAGGAAGCGGCCGAGATGGACGGCGCGAGCGCGATCTCGACCTTCATCTACATCACCCTGCCGCACCTGGCGCGCCCGATCACGGTGGTGATCCTGATCGAGACCATCTTCCTGCTCACGGTGTTCGCGGAGATCTTCGTCACCACCGGCGGCGGCCCCGGCCTGCAGACCACCAACATCGCCTTCCTGATCTATTCGCAGGCGCTGATCCAGTACGACGTCGGCAGCGCCTCGGCGGGCGGCCTGGTCGCGGTGGTGCTCGCCAACATCGTCGCGTTCTTCCTCGTTCGTATCGTCGGCCGGAATCTGGAGGCGTAACGTCATGGCGCGGATGGTCACGACACGGAACAAGGTGATCTCGACGGCGGCGGCCTGGCTGGTCGGCTTCCTGATCTTCTTCCCGATCCTCTGGATGGTGCTGGCGAGCTTCAAGACCGAGCTTGAAGCCTTCGCGATCCCGCCGTCGTTCCTGTTCTTCCACTGGACGACGGAGAACTACGTCACGGTGCAGGAGCGCAGCGACTACCTCCACCATGCGCTCAACTCGATCATCATCGCCGGCGGGTCGACGTTGATCGCGATGCTGATCGCGATTCCCGCGGCATGGTCGATGGCGTTCTCGCCGACCAAGCGCACCAAGGATGTGCTGCTCTGGATGCTCTCCACCAAGATGATGCCGCCGGTGGGCGTGCTGGTGCCGATCTACCTGATCTACCGGACGTTCGGCCTGCTCGACACCCGCAGCGGCCTGATCTTCATCCTGTGCCTCGGCAATCTGCCGATCGTGATCTGGATGCTGTTCACCTATTTCAAGGAGATCCCGAAGGACATCCTCGAGGCGGCGCGGATGGACGGCGCCACGATCGGGCGCGAGCTGATCTATGTGCTGACGCCGATGGCGGTGCCGGGGCTCGCCTCGACCTTGCTGCTCAATCTGATCCTGGCGTGGAACGAGGCGTTCTGGACCCTCAATCTGTCGACGCTCGAGGCCGCGCCGCTCACCGTGTTCATCGCATCTTATTCCAGCCCGGAAGGATTGTTCTGGGCGAAATTGTCGGCGGCGTCGACGCTCGCGATCGCGCCCATTCTCGTGCTCGGCTGGTTCAGTCAGCGGCAGCTCGTCCGCGGCCTGACCTTCGGCGCGGTCAAGTAGCAGAAAGGCTTGTCCAATGGGTCAGATTACGCTGCAGGGTGTGCAAAAATCGTTCGGGCCGGTCCACATCATCAAGGGCGCCGACCTCGAGATCACTGACGGCTCCTTCGTCGTCTTCGTCGGTCCGTCAGGCTGCGGCAAGACCACGCTGCTCCGGCTGATCGCGGGGCTCGAGGATGTCACCGGCGGCGCCATCCTGATCGACGGCCGCAACGTGGTCAATGTGCCGCCGGCCAAGCGCGGGCTGTCGATGGTGTTCCAGTCCTACGCGCTCTATCCGCATATGAGCGTGCGCGGCAACATCGCGTTCGGCCTGAAGATGGCCGGCATCGCCAAGGACGAGATCAACCGCAAGGTCGAGGCCGCCGCGGCAACCCTCAACCTGACGCCCTATCTCGACCGCAAGCCGCGCGAACTCTCCGGCGGCCAGCGCCAGCGCGTCGCGATCGGCCGCGCCATCGTGCGCGAGCCGAAGGCGTTCCTGTTCGACGAGCCGCTGTCGAACCTCGACGCCGCGCTGCGGGTACAGATGCGGCTCGAGGTGACGCGATTGCAGAAGCAGCTCGGCACCACGGCGATCTACGTCACCCACGACCAGGTCGAGGCCATGACCATGGCCGACAAGATCGTGGTGCTGAACGGCGGCAAGATCGAGCAGTATGGTTCGCCGCTCGAGCTCTATGAGAAGCCTAACCCGTCTTATTCATCAGCGGCTTGTTGAGAGGCTGGCGAGCGTGGCGTAAGCCGCTGAGGTGGCGTAGGATTCGGTTGCTGACACCCACCCTCCGCGCATCCGGGCCGCCACACTCGCCATGACCGA